>ONHI01000094.1 GCA_900317565.1 uncultured Eubacteriales bacterium | reverse complement strand
AGGGTATTGATGTGGTATAATGTGGGGTACAGAGTGGTGAAAAGGGGGTGAAGCAGGTGCCTGTCGCTGAATTTTCCGGGAACTATACGCATAATATTGACCCCAAGGGCCGGGTGACCATCCCCGCGGCCTACCGGGAAGCGCTGGGCTACGGCTTCACCATCGGCCTGAACAATGAATTCAACGCCATCGCGCTGTATCCCATCGAAAAGTGGCAGGACATGAGCGCGCGCCTGGACCGCATCCCGGACAGCGACGCCCGGGGCATGGCCTACGTCCGGTTGATCAAAGCCTTCTCCTTCACCAACCAATCCCTGGACAGTCAGGGCCGCGTGCTGCTGCCCGCGGTGCTGCGCCAGAAGGCGGGCATGGACAAGGCGATACGCTTCGCCGGCATGGGCCGCTGGCTGGAGATCTGGGATGAGGACCGCTTCGCCGCCTCCTGCGCGCAGAGCGAGATGGACATCGGCGCACTGCTCGACTATGTGAACGAACGCTACTACAGCCCCAGGACCGACTGAGTTCTAGCCCCCAGGGCGGAGGAATAGATATGAACAAAAGGCGAGTGACCCGCCGGGCGCGGGAGCAAAAGCTGAGCCGGATGCTGATGATCGCGTTCGCGCTGGTGCTGTTCATCGGCGTGTTCTCGCAGATCGCCATGATGGCGCGGCTGTCCGCCCAGAACAAGCGGTTCGTGGAGACGGAGAAGGAGATCAAGGCGCTGAGCGCCAGCGCGGATAACCTCCATCTCAGCCTGAATCAATATCACAACCTGGACCGGATCGCCGTCCGGGCGCAGCAATTGGGCATGGAACAGCCCACCGAGACACAGCTTCGGGTGGTGAACCTGCCCGCGTTGATCGACAGTACGTCCACGCAGAGCGCCGACAACACCGGCGCGGAGGAAATGATGGATTAAACATTTTCCGAGGCGGGGAGGGATGCGCTTGGTTCTGACAGGGCCGCTCATCCGTCGCCGCCTTGCGCTATGCATGGCCGTGTTTTTTCTGCTGTTCGCGCTGCTGTCCTGCCGGCTGTTCTACCTCCAGGTCGTCTCCGGCGAGGCCCTGCAGCGGCGCGCCCAGTCCCAGTGGACCAGCGAGAGCGCCATACAGCCCACTCGGGGCATGATACTGGATCGAAACGGCGCGGTGCTGGCCCAGAGCGCCACGGCCTATACCGCCTCCGTCAGCCCCCGGCAGGTGTCGGACCCCGACCGGTTCGCCGCGCTGCTGTCGCCGGTGCTGGACATGGAGGCCGCCGTGATCCGCCAGCGGGCGTCGGATACCTCCAAGGGCGGCGTCACGCTGAAGCGCCAGCTGCCCCGGGAGATGGCCCAGCAGCTCAAGCGCATGCGGGCGGAGCACGCCGCCGCGGGCTCCCACGCGCTGGACGGCCTCTATCTGGAGGAGGAGAGCAAGCGCTACTATCCCATGGGCGCCTTCGCCAGCCAGTTGATCGGCCTGACCACCATCGACGGCGTGGGCCAGGCGGGGCTGGAGCAGTCCCTGGACCGCTATCTGTCCGGCAAGGCGGGCCGCGTGCTGTCGGAGATCGACGGCAAGGGCCGCGCGCTGGGCTACGGCGAGAGCGAATACATCCCCGCTGTCAACGGCGGCTCCGTGACGCTGACCATCGACGCCTCCATACAGAGCTTTGCTGAACAGGCGGCCCGGGAGGCTCTGCGGGTCAACAGCGCCAGGGCCGTGCGGGTGCTGGCCATGGACCCGGCCACCGGCGAGATCCTGGCCATGGTCAACAAGCCGGACTTCGATTTGAACGATCCGCCCCGAAGCGACGTGAACGCGCTCACCGAGCGGCTGCGCAACCGGACGCTCACCGACGCCTACGAGCCCGGCTCCACCTTCAAGATCCTCACCGCCGCCTCCGCACTGGACGCGGGGCTGGTGTCGGTGAACGAGGGCTTCTACTGCTCCGGGTCCGTGACGGTGGAGGGCGGCAGGATCCGCTGCTGGGGCAAGCCCCACGGCGCGGAGACCTTCGCCCAGGCGCTGCAAAACTCCTGCAACCCCGTGTTCGTGGAGATGGGGCTGCGGCTGGGCACGGAGCGCCTGTACGACTATCTGGAGGCCTTCGGCATCGGCAGGCGGACCGGCGTGGACATCCCCGGCGAGGCCGAGGGCATCATGATTTCCCGAAGCACGGTCAAGCGGGTGGACATTGCCCGCATAGGCTTCGGCCAGTCCGTGGCCGTCACACCGATACAGCTGCTGACGGCGGTGTGCGCCGCCATCAACGGCGGGCGATTGCTCACGCCCTATGTGATCAAGGAGATCGACGACGCCTCCGGGAATCCCATCCAGAAGGGGGAGCCCAGGGAGGTGGGGCGGCCCATCTCCGAGGCCACCTCCGCCACCATGCGGGGGCTGCTGGAGGACGTTGTGCGGCTGGGCGGCGGCAAGAACGCCTATATCCCCGGCTATCACGTGGGCGGCAAGACCGGCACGGCTCAGGTGTACGTGGAGGGCGTGGTGTCCCGGGACACCCACATCGGCTCCTTCGTGGGCTTTGCCCCGGCGGACGATCCCCGCATCGCGGTGATACTGATCGTCGACGAGGCGGATGTGCCCGTGGACTTCGGCTCGGTCACCGCCGCGCCCTACGCCCGGGAGATCCTGGAGCGCGCGCTGGTCTACATGGGCGTCGCGCCGGATGCGGACGAGCCGCCCGCCGAGCAGGTGACGGTCCCCGACGTGACCGGCCTGGGCGTGGACGAGGCACGGGCGGCGCTGGACGCCGCGGGGCTCGACAGCGTGCTGGACGGCGCGGGAAGCCGCGTGATCGGCCAGCTGCCCGCCTCCGGGGCGAGCATGAACGCCGGGGCGCTGGTGATGCTCTATGTGGACGCATCCCCGGCGGATGGCGACGCGCAGGTGTCGGTGCCGGACGTCGCCGGCATGCCGGTGATGGAGGCGAACCGCCTGCTGCGCTCCTACGGCCTGGAATTGCAGGTGGAGGGCAGCGGCCTGGCGGTGGAACAGTCGCCCGGGGCGGGCGAGAAAGTGAATCCTACGACGCGGATCACGGTGCGCTTCGAGCCGCCGTAGCGCGAACGATATGCATATACAAATTCTCTGGGAGGATGCCGGATGAAACTCAGTGCGTTGATCGGGAATATTCCCGGCAAGGTTTGCCAGATCGGCAATATGGACGCGGAGGTCGAGAGCCTGTGCGTGGATTCCCGCAAGGCCGGGCCGGGGTCGCTGTTCTTCTGTACCCCGGGTCTGCACATGGACGCCCATGACTTCGCCCCCCAGGCGGTGCAGAAGGGCGCCGTGGCGCTGGTGGTGCAGCGTCCCCTGCCGCTGGACGTGCCCCAGGTACAGGTGGAGGACGTGCGCATGGCGCTGTCCTACATCGCCGCGGAATATTTCGGCAACCCGGCGGAAAAGCTGATGATGCTGGGCATCACCGGCACCAAGGGCAAGACCACCACCAGCTTCCTGGTCAAGGCGATCATGGAGGCCGCGGGGGTCAGGACCGGCCTGATCGGCACGGTCTGTTCCATGATCGGCGACGAGACCATCCCCAACCACCTGACCACGCCGGATCCCATCGAGACCCAGACGCTGCTGCGCCGCATGGTGGACGCGGGCGTCCAGTGCGTCATCATGGAGGTCTCCGCCCACGCGCTGGATATGCACCGGCTGGCGGGCGTGAAGTTCAAGGTCGGCGCGTTCTCCAACTTCTCCCAGGACCACCTGGACTACTTCGCGGACATGGACGCCTATTTCGCCGCGAAGATGAAGCTGATGGACCCCGCCGTGTGCGAGACTGTGGTCTACAACGTGGACGACGAGCGCGTCGGCGCGGCGGTGAAGGCGCTGGGCATGCCCGCGATGCGCATCGGCATCCGGGAGAGCAGCGACGTCTACGCCAACGACATCGAGATCGGCGAGCGGGGCTGCAGCTTCCTGATGACCTGGCACAAGCGCTTCCGCACCACGATATCGCTGCACCTGGCGGGCATATTCAACGTCTACAACGCGCTGATGGCCGCGGGCATCTGCATCTGCGCCGGGGCCGGGCCGGAGAGCATCCGCCAGGGCCTGGAGAGCGTGTACGCCGTGCCCGGGCGCATCGAGCTGCTGGACACCGGCACGCCCTACCGGGTGATACTGGACTACGCCCACTCCCCGGACAGCCTGGAGAACGTGCTGAAGGCCGTGCGCCAGACCGCCAAGGGCCGCATGATCGCGCTGTTCGGCTGCGGCGGCGACCGGGACAGGGCCAAGCGTCCGATGATGGGCGAGATCGCCGGCAAGCTGGCGGACTACTGCGTGCTGACCAGCGACAATCCCCGCAACGAGGACCCCATGGCCATACTGGACGCCATCGAGGAGGGCATCAAGCCCACCGGCTGCGATTACACCGTGATCGAAAACCGCCGGGAGGCCATACGCTTCGCCCTGACCCACGCCCAGCCGGGGGATGTGGTGGTGCTGGCCGGCAAGGGCCACGAGACCTATCAGGAGATCAAGGGCGTGCGCCATCCCTTCGACGAGAAGGTGGTCGTGCGGGAGCTCCTGGAAGACATCACGGAGTAGTGATTCAACGGGAATCATCAAGGAAGGAACATAAGATAACATGCAACGGATAATATGGACCGTGTTGGCCGCCTTCGCGATGGCGATGGTGCTGGGGCCGATCGTCATTCCCTGGCTGAAGAAGATGAAATTCGGCAAGGAGATCTACGACCTGGGGCCCCAGTCCCACAAGAAGAAGCAGGGCACGCCCCAGATGGGCGGCATCATATTCGCCGTGCCGGCGATCATCGCCGCGCTGGCGTTTTCCTATGGGGACGCCCGCTGGGATTTCCTGCTGATCGCGCTGCTGAGCGCGCTGGGCTTCGGCATGATCGGCTTCGTCGACGATTTCATCAAGATACGCTTCCACCGCGCCGAGGGCCTCACGCCCAAGCAGAAGCTGGCCCCCCAGATCGTGCTGGCCATCGGGCTTTCGGTGTGGGCCTACCTGAACCCGAAGATCGGCCCGGCGCTGACGGTGCCCTTTTTCAACGTGGAGTGGAACCTGGGCTGGTTCTACATCCCGGTGATGGTGTTCGTGCTGGTGGGCACGGTGAATTCCGCGAACCTGCTGGACGGCCTGGACGGGCTGCTGGGCGGCTGCGGGCTGTTCGACTTCGCCACCATGGCGCTGATCTGCGTGGCCATGGCGGCGGCCAACCCCGCCGAGGCGGACAACCTGCTGAACGTGGCCATACTGGCCGGGGCCCTGGTGGGCGGCCTGATGGGCTTCCTGCGCTTCAATTCCCACCCCGCCCGGGTGTTCATGGGCGACGTGGGCTCCTTCTTCATCGGCGGCGCGCTGGTGGGCATGACGCTGGTGACCCGGCTGTCGCTGCTGCTGCCGGTGATCGCGCTGGCGATGATGGTCTCCAGCCTGTCCGATCTGATACAGTTCGCCTACTTCCGGGCGACCCACGGCAAGCGCTTCTTCAAGATGGCGCCGCTGCACCATCACTTCGAGCTGTCCGGCATGCCCGAAACCCGCATCGTGGCCATGTACTACATCGTCACCGCTGCGCTGTGCCTTGTCTCGCTGCTGGGGTTTGTGGCGTGATGAATCAATGAGGAATTGGAAATGAGGAATGAGGAATTGTGGATCAAATCCTGACGGATTTGCTTTATAAAATAAAGAAATCCGAAGGATTTCCACATCCATTCCTCATTTCTAATTCCTAATTCCACATTTGGAAGATTTGACATAAGTCCGGTAAAGGGGGTCTGGGACATGATGAAAGACAAAAAGGTACTGGTATTCGGCATGGCCCGCAGCGGCATCGCCGTGGCAAAGCTGCTGCTCTTGAAGGGCGCTGAGGTATACGTCTGCGACGCCAAGGCGGAGGCGGACTTCGACGGCGCGCTGGACGACCTGAAGGCCGCCGGGGCGAAGCTGTGCCTGGGCGAGCAGCACCCCGAAGGGCTGCTGGAGGGCATGGACGCGCTGGTCATCAGCCCCGGCATACCGGTGGAGCATCCCGCGGTGGTCCGGGCGAAGGCGCTGGGCATAGAGGTCATGGGCGAGGTGGAGTACGCCTATCGCGAGGCCACCGGCCTGCTGATGGCCATCACAGGCACCAACGGCAAGACCACCACCACCACGCTGCTGGGCGAGATCTTCAAAAATGCCGGACGGCGCACCTTCGTGGTGGGCAACATCGGCACGCCCTACAGCGGCGCGGTGCCCCAGATGAAGCCCGGCGACGTCACCGTGTGCGAGATATCCTCCTTCATGATGGAGACCTCGGCCCAGTTCCACCCGTCCGTGTGCGCGGTGCTGAACATATCGGAGGACCACCTGAACCGCCACGGCACGATGGAAAAGTACATCGCGCTGAAGGAGCGCATCTTTGAAAACTGCGCCGGGGACGACTGCGTGGTGCTGAACTGGGACGATCCCGTCACCCGGGACATGGCCAACCGCGTCCACTGCCGCGTGGCTTGGTTCTCCTCCCGCAATCCGGTGCCCTTCGGCGCGTTCGTGCAGGACGGGAAGATCGTCTACGGCACGCCCCAGGACTGCAAGCCGGTCTGCGAGGTGAAGGAGGTCTACATACCCGGCGAGCACAACCTGAAAAACGCGCTGGCCGCCACGGCCATGGCGATGGCGGCGGGGATCCCCGCGCCGGTCATCCGCCACACGCTGCGCACCTTCAAGGGCGTGGAGCACCGCATCGAATTCGTGCGGGAGCTGGACGGCGTGCGCTTCATCAACGATTCCAAGGGCACCAACGTGGATTCTACGATACAGGCCGTGCGGGCCATGGACCGGCCCACGGTGCTGATCCTGGGCGGCTATGACAAGCACACGGACTTCACGCCGCTGTGCGAGGAGATATTGAAGTGCCCCATCTCCCGGATCGTGCTGATCGGCGAGACCGCCAAGCAGTGCGAGCAGACCCTGGAGAAGGTGGGCTATCATGCCTGGACCCACGCGGGCTATGAGTTCAAAAAGGCCGTGGAGCTGGCCTTCGAGCAGGCCAATCCGGGCGGCAGCGTGCTGCTCTCGCCCAGCTGCGCCTCCTTCGACATGTTCAAGGACTACGAGGAGCGCGGGCGCATCTTCAAGGACATCGTGAACGCCATGGAGAGCAAGAAGGCTTGATGCTCCGGCCCGTATCCGGGGCCAATGAGGCGCGGCCCTTCGCCGCGCCAAGAGATACGAAGAATCGCCCGCGGCTGCGGGACATAGACAGGGGATTGGCCGCCAGCTTCGCGCTGCTTCTGCTGGTGGGCCTAGCGACGCTCTACGCCGCCAGCTACTACAACGCCCAGGACGCGGGCAGCGCCTTTTCGGAGGTCGCTTCCCAGCTCTTCGGCATCGCCGTGGGCGCAGTGGGCATGGCCGTGATCCTCAGGCTGGACTATCGCGTGCTGGCGCGGCCCTGGCTGTGCGGCGGGCTGCTGGCTGTGAGCCTGGTGATGCTGGGGCTGGTGGCGGTGCCGGGGATTGGCAGGATGCTGAACGGCTCCCGGCGCTGGCTGCGGCTGGGCCCGGTCAGCTTCCAGCCCTCGGAGCTGGCCAAGTATTCGATGATACTCTACCTCGCCCGGGCGCTCAGCGGCAAGCGGCGGGACGTCACCCGCTTCTTTCGGGGGCTCGTGCCGCTGTTTTTGTTGCCCGGGCTGATGTTCATGCTGATATTGCTCCAGCCGAACCTGTCCACCGCGGGCAGCATACTGATCGTCACCGCCGTGATGGTGATGATCGCCGGGGCGCGCTGGCTGCACCTGGGGCTGATCGGCGCGGCGGGCATGGCGCTGGGCACGTTCTATGCGCTGTCGGAGGGCTATCGCCGGGCCCGGCTGATGTCCTTCCGCCATCCCTTCGACTTCATGACCAACGAGGGCTACCAGCTGTCCCAGTCGCTGCTGGCCTTCGGCTCCGGCGGGCTGTTCGGCATGGGCATGGGCATGGGGCGGCAGAAGTTCGCCTTCCTGCCCTATCCGGAGTCGGACTTCATATTCGCCGTGGTGGGGGAGGACCTGGGCTTCGTGGGCTGCGTGGCGGTGCTGGCGCTGTTCGCCGCGTTCCTGTTCTGCGGGCTGCGGGTGGCCATGGGCTGCCCGGACCGCTTCGGCAGCCTGCTGGCCGGGGGCATCACCTGCATGATCGGCGTGCAGTGCGTGCTGAACGTGGCCGTGGTGATCGGCATGATGCCCACCACCGGGCTGCCGCTGCCCTTCTTCAGCGCCGGGGGCACCTCCATATCGATACTGATGTGCGCCGTGGCGGTGCTGATGAACATTTCCATGACGAATAACAGGTGATGACCGAATGAAGAAGAAACGCAGGCGGCGCTCCGTCGCGCCGTGGCTCGTGGCGATCGCGGTGCTGGCCGTGGCGCTGTGGATCCTGCTGGCGAACGTGGTGTTCGTGGTGCGGGACGTGACCGTCGTCGGGGCGGGGGAGATCCCCGAGGCCGACGTGCGCAGGCTGTCCGGCATACATTTGGGCACGCGCATCAACGCCGTGGACGAGCAGCGGGTGCGCCTGGACGTGGAGAGCGACGGCCGGCTGGCCTTCGTGAGCCTGGAGGCGCGGCTGCCCAGCCGGGTGGTGCTGACCGTGCGGCCCCGCACGCTGGACGCCATCATATTGCAGGCGGGCAAGATACTGGTGCTGGATTCCGACGGCTACGTGGTCCAGGTGGCGGAGCGTCTGCCCGACGGCAACGTGCCCTATGTGACGGGCATCAAGGCCGCCTATTACACGCTGGGCCGCCAGCTGGACACCGCCGACGGCCGCATCGGGGCCATGAAGGCGGTGGTGGAGGCGCTGAAGGCGCAGCGCGCCACGGCCTATGTCTCCGAATTGAGCGTGGCGAACACCGAGGATCTGCGCATCATCACCCGCACGGGCATGACCGTGCTGCTGGGCAATTCCGACGACATGGACGCCAAGATCGCCTGGATGGCCGCGGCGCTGTCGGACCTGGAGGCCCGGGGGGAGACCCAGGGCCAGCTGGACGTCTCCAGCGCCACCAAGGCGGACTACACGCCCCCGGCGCGGGACGAATCGGAGGAGGCGCAGGCCACGCCCGAGCCCGCGGCGGAGGCCGTGCTGGACGGCACTTCCTGGCAGACCTACCAGGCGGTTCCCGAGAGTTAATCCCGGATTTACTTGGTGTGACAAAGCCTAGCCCCAAATTTGAAACTATTTTGAAAACTGCGGAAAAAGGCGAAAAATGGGACTTTCCGATTTGCATATCCGTTAAAATCCATGTATAATACGGGTATGTCGGATAATATATGCAGCAGTGAACACAGGTTAAGGTAGGTCGACAACGGATATGAAAACGCAAATCGCGGCCATTGAATTCGGAACCTCCAAGATCGTCACGGTGATCGCCCAGAGCGGCGGCATGGACCGGCTGGACATCATCGGTTCGGGCACCGTGCCCTACGACGGCTATTCCGACGGCGATTGGAATACGCCGGGCCAGATGATACAGCGCGTGCGCGATTCCATCGCGGCGGCGGAGCTGGAGGCCAATTCCAAGATCAAGGAGATATACGTGGGCGTGCCCGGGGAATACATCCATGTGCGCACCTGCGAAAGCGAAGTGGAGCTGCCGGACGGCATGGTGGACGAAGCGGCGATCAACGCCGTGCAGGACGCCGCCGCGGACCAGCTGCGCATCGGCGAGGAGGGCGGCCTGGTGATGCACCGCACGCCGTCCTGGTTCATCGTGGACGACGGCAAGAAGACCATGACCCCCGGCGGGCGCGGCTCGCGGCTGAGGGCCAAGACCGCGTTCATCATCGCCGATCCGCAGTTCATCGAGGATGTCTCCGAGATGATCGGCCGGCAGAACATCACCATACTGGGCTTCCTGTCCTGCACGCTGGGCGAGAGCCTGCTGGTGCTGTCCCTGGAGGACAGGGACCGCGCGGCGATGCTGATCGACGTGGGCTACCTGAACACCGAGATCAGCGTGGTCGAGGGCGACGCCATCATCTATCACGCCATACTGCCCCGGGGCGGCGGCCACATCACGGCCGACCTGGCCACCAAGCTGCGCATACCGATGCGCGCCGCGGAGCAGATCAAGCGCAATTACGTGTTCAATCCCGACGAGTTCGACATGGATTCCTTCTCGGAGGTCTACGACGATGCCGGGCGCAGGATGACCTTTCCCCGGGATCAGGTCAGCAAGATCGTGGAGGACAGCTTCGCGGAGCTGTCGGACATGATCGACATGACCGTGCGCAACGACGCCGAGCAGCTGCTGGGCAAGCGCTCCCAGGTGTTCCTCACCGGCGGCGGCATCGCGCTGATGCGCGGCGCGCGGGAGGCGCTGGCGGCCCAGATCAACCGCCCGGTGAAGGTCTCCGCCGCGAAATCCTCGAAGCTGAACAGCCCGGTATTCTCGGCGTCCCTGGGCCTGGCGGACCTGGTATTCGATTCCATCGAGCATCAGGGCGGACAGGACGAGGGCCTGGGCAGCCGCCTGAAGAGCCTCTTCGGCGGGCGCGGCTGATGAATAAAACAAAGCATTTTACGACTATACTATACTGACGAGGGGGATGCCTTGTGCTGGAATTTGAAATGGAAAACAAGAACGTCAATAACGAGGAACAGGATACCAACTTCGCGGCGATAAAGGTCATCGGCGTGGGCGGCGCGGGCACCAACGCGGTCAATCGCATGGTGGATTCCGGCCTGCGCGGCGTGGATTTCATCGCCGTGAATACCGATAAGCAGGCGCTGGCTCTTTCCAAGGCGCCCAAGCAGATCCAGATCGGCGACAAGCTGACCAAGGGCCTGGGCGCGGGCGCGAACCCCGAGGTGGGCCAGAAGGCCGCCGAGGAGAGCCGCGAGGAGATCGCCAACACCATCAAGGGCTCCGACCTGGTATTCGTCACCTGCGGCATGGGCGGCGGCACCGGCACCGGCGCGGCCCCGATCATCGCCGAGACCGCCCGCGAGATGGGCATTCTCACCATCGGCGTGGTC
>ONHI01000253.1 GCA_900317565.1 uncultured Eubacteriales bacterium | reverse complement strand
CTCGGCGTTGCTGCGGAAGCCGGTGATCACCATCACATAATAGGGATAGAGGATCAGCGCGCACAGCGCGATGATGAAGGCGTAGAGCAGCGCCCGCGCCATCGTCGGCCCGGGATGGCCGTCCGCCAGCAGCACGCAGCAGAACGTGAACCCCGCCAGCGCCGCCAGCATCCCGTACAGCGCCCAGGTCGGATGGTAGTTCACGCCGCCCATCAGGCCCAGCGTGTCCTCCCCCGCCGTGCCGCCGTAGAGGAAGGCGTCCAGCCTCTGGAGCAGCGCGTCCGTGCCCGGCTTCGGGAAGCCGTCGGCGGCCAGCTTGATGGAGCGGGAGAAGGACAGGTTGCAGCTCATCATGAACACCGGCACCAGCGCCAGCGCGACCAGCCCCAGGGCCGCCGCGATCTGCCGGGGCCTGCGCTTGCCGCCGGGGAGCGCCGGCCAGTCCCGGTCCATCGCCCCGGCCAGCCCCGCGCCCAGCAGGACGAGCGCCAGGACCAGGGCGATGAGCGCCGCCAGCAGCAGCTTTCCGCCGGTGAGCCCGGAGGCGATGAACTGCCAGCCGCTGCGCTGTATGATCTCGCGCACCTCGAAGGCGACCATGCTGGTCTTCTCCCCCTTGGAGTTGGTGCGCTCGGTGACGTTCTCCACGATTTCCGGCATGACCCCGGTGGCGTCGGCCCGGGCCTGGGCCTCACGCTCCACCTCGGCGCGGACCTCCTGGTATTTCTCGTCCCCCACAAAGGTATTGCCGGACTTCTTCGCGAACACCGTGGCGGAGAAGCTGTAGAGGGGCAGGCACAGGCACGCGACGACCAGCGCCGCCGCCACCAGCGCCGCGATCAGCGCCCGCAGGTTTGCGCGGCGCACCACATCAGGCGTATTCGGCCTCATCAGCCCTCCTCCTTCCGCATGGTGATCATCATGTAGGCCCCGGCGCATACGCAGAGTATGGCGAAGCCGATCACGGACATGGCCGTGGCCGGGCCCTTCTGGTTGTCATAGAAGGCCCGCATGTACAGGAGCGTCACCATCGTGTCCGTCTTGTTGGCGGGCGCGCCCTTGGTGATGGTGTAGATGATGGGGAAGGAGTTGAACACGTAGATGATGTTCAGCACCGTGCACACCGTCAGCGAGGGCTTCACCAGCGGGATGGTCACGTTCCACAGCTTGCGCCAGAAGCCCGCGCCGTCCACGGTGGCGGCCTCGTAGTAGGCGTCGTCGATGCTCTGCAGCCCCGCCAGCACCGTGAAGGCCACGAAGGGGATGGTCACGAAGATGCCCACGCCGCACTCCCAGGCGAACTCGATCTGGTAGCTGACCCGCCAGTTCACGGCGTTTTTGAGGATGCCCAGGTTCAGGAGCACGCTGTTCAGGCTGCCATACTCGCCCTTGATGATGTAGTTCCACACGCTGGCCTGAATCACCAGGGACGTGGCCCAGGGGAACACCACGATGCTGCGGGCCACCTTGCGGCCGAAGAACTCGGCGTTCAGCACCATGGCGGTGATGAAGCCCAGCAGCGTGCTCAGCCCCACCACGGACACCACCCAGATGGCCGTGTTCAGCATCACCGTGCCGAAGGCCGGGTCGCGGAAGGCGGCGCGGAAGTTCTCCAGCCCGATGAAGCCGTGCACCACGCCGGACTTCGAGATCTCGCTCACCGACAGCTTGAACACGATGCCGATGGGAAACACGACGAAGACGCACATCAGCACCAGGCTGGGCAGCAGCCAGAGATAGGGCTCCCACTTGTGCCGGATCGGGATGGTGTTCATAGGCGATGCTCCTTTATCGAGAGTTCAGAGTTCAGATAAAGCCAGTGTCAGCACTTCAATCTAAACTCTAAACTCTTAACTCCAAACTCTTGTCTTTGGTTCTATGGAAATTCCGCCCCCGGCCCCAGCGGGTCGGGAGCGGAAATGAGGTGGGTTGAAACCGCGGGAGATCAGCCGGCGATCTTCGCCTGCAGGTCATCCAGCAGCGTCTTCACGTCGCCGCCGGTCAGGGCCTGCTGCTCCACGTCGATGACACCCTGCTTGATGGCGTCCCAGTTGCTCAGCGCGGTGGGATAGAACTGGCAGCCGCCCAGCACGTCCAGCCAGGCCTGGAAGGACGGGTCAGCCTCGACC
>ONHI01000104.1 GCA_900317565.1 uncultured Eubacteriales bacterium | reverse complement strand
CGATAGCGCTTGCATTGTGGCGGCAATCATGTTATAATGTCATTAACGATTATATTGGAGGAGGCTGTACACATGGCAGGCATTATGGACGGACTGGGCAAGGCGGTATCGAAGCTGGCCAATCTGGGCGAGAAGGCCGTCGACGGCGCGAAGGACCTGTACGAAAAGGCAAAGCCCGCGGTGGAGGAGACCTTTGACAAGGTGACCGACGGCGCGAAGGATTTGATTGACAAGGCGAAGCCCGCCGTGGCGGACGCGCTGGACAAGGTGGGCGACGGCGCGAAGAACCTGGCCGAGAAGGCGAAGGCCTCCGCGGAGCAGGCCGCCGAGAAGCCGAAGGACCTGAAGGCCCAGATCTCCGACGAGGTCAAGGCCCAGGTGGAGGAGATCCGCAGCTCGGCCACGACCGGCACCGACTCCATCCATGATTTCATCCAGAAGAAGTACAACATGGCGGAGGAGAAGGCCGAAGAGGCGAAGAGTGAGGCCGCCGACGCCATGCAGCAGGCCGCCGACGAGGCGCAGGACGCCGCGGAGAAGGCCGAGGCCGCCGCCACCGACGCCATCAAGAGCGTGGGCGAGGGCCTGAAGGGCATCGCCGAGAAGATCCAGAACGTGTTCGAGCAGGCCAAGGACAGCGTGACCGAGGCCGTCGAGGCCGCCAAGGCCGAGGCCGCCGACAAGGCCGAGACCGTGAAGGCCGAGGCGGAAGCCGCCCAGGAGAAGGTCGAGGACGCCGCGGAAGCCGTCCAGGATAAGGTTGAGGACGCCGCGGAAGCAGTCCAGGAGAAGGCCGAGGTCATCCTCGAGGGCCCCACCGCCGAGACGCTCTCCGAGGTCTTCGAGACCGCGGACGTCGAGGAGCCCGCGCCGGAGGACGCGAGAGAAGAATAAAACCGCATATCTCCGTACAATAGAACGATCCCGGGGCACGCGCCCCGGGATCGCTTTGCATAGGATGAATTACAGCTGATACTTCGTCAGCCACTGGGAGAACTGGCCGTAGACCACGTCGAACTGGCTGCTCAGCGCGTCGTTGGCGTCCAGGGTGTAGCGGTCCGCCTGCTGGTCGTAGCTGTAGTTCTGCTCGGCCAGCTCCTTGCGGGCCTTCTGCTCCAGCGCCTGGGCCTGCTTGATGATCTCCGTCAGGTCCGAAAGGCTGTCGCCGCCCACCGCCTGCACCCGCTTGATGAGGCCGGGGAAGTAGTCGTCCGAGGCCTGGGTGGCGTAGCCGTAGGGGCCGTCGTCCGCCAGCGTGTTTTCCGCGTCGCCGGGATACAGGTAGTAGGTGACCTTATTGCCGCTCTCGTCGGTGTAGCTGCCCTGGTATTCCGTCCACTGGCACACGAACAGCAGGTAGTCGAACATGGAATTCACGTCCGCGATCACGCCGTCCTCGGCCAGGGACTGGTACATCGCGTACTCCGAGGACACCTGGGACAGGTCCACCGCCTCGTACTTCGCGTCCACGATGCGGTAGTTGTAGGTGTAGCCGTATTCGTCGGTGAAGTCGCCCAGCTCCAGCTTGCCGGTGATCTGTACGGGCCGGTCGGTGTATTCGAACTTCGAGCCCTTCGCCGCGTACACCGCCATGGTGTTGGCCAGCTGCTGGGTGTTCGGCACGCAGAAGGGGCAGCTCTGGTAGGGCAGGTTCATCAGGTAGATGTATTCGCCGCTGAGGGGGGACAGCGTGGCCATGTAGCCCGTCAGCGTCACGGCCTTGCCGTTCAGGCCCTTCAGCGTCTCCAGGCTGGCCGATTCGGCGAAGCTCAGCTTCTTGGCCTCGGCGGAGCCGCTGCCGCACCCGCTGAGCGCCGCGGCCAGCAGGGCGATGAGCGCGATGATGCACAGTGATTTCTTCATTTCGTATATTCCTTTCTTCACGCGGTTCCGACTGCCTGGTTCCTGAAGGTGAGAGCTTTGTATTGGGGACCGGATTGCCACGTCGCTTCGCTCCTCGAAATGACACACGACAAACCTCATCGAACAATGTCATTGCGAGGAGGCCTTCAGGCCGACGTGGCAATCCGTCTCCCCGGCCTCCGACCGTTGCCTGTTCCCTCGTCCCCCTAATGCCTATTCAATCCCATCCCTGCGTGCCATGCGCCGGGTGGCGATGAAGGTGGGCAATATGCTCAGCAGGAACACGGCCAGCAGTATCGCCCATTCCAGCGGATAGATCCGGGCGGCGTTCAGCACGATGCCCATGCCCGCGACAAAGCCCCGTATGGCCAGCAGGCACAGGTGGGAAAGCGCCAGCGCCAGCGCCATCGCGGCCAGGCCGGCCAGCGCGTTCTGGATCAGGTACAGCTGGTTGATCCTGCCCATGCTGATGCCGATCAGCCGCATCAGCGCGATCTCCTTGCGGGAGTCGTAGAGGCTCAGCAGCGCGATCACCGACACCACGAACAGGTTCATCACCAGGATCACCGCGCACAGTATGTAAACGATCTTGCGGCTCAGATCCACGTTGTCCATGACCTCCCGCAGCACGGTGTTGGGGTTGATGGCCAGGTAGTTGGAATTGTCGCCGTACACGCTCATCAGCTGGGTATAGGCGTTGAAGCCGGTGGAGCGCACCAGCACCGCGCAGATCTCGCCCTCCCCGGCGTGGTCGTGGTCCTCATGGGCGTCGTGGTCCTCGTCCTCGCCCGCCGCGTCGTGCTCCTCGCCTTCGTGCGCTTCCTCGTGCGCCTCGTCCCCGTCTTCGTGGTCCCCGTCCTCGTCCTCGTGGTCGTGCAGCGCCCAGATGGTGCTGACCGGGGTGAACACCGCGCCGTCATAGGCGGTGTCGGTGCGCTTCAGCACGCCGGTGACTGTCAGCGGGTTTTCCGCGTGCTCTGCGCCGTGGGCGCTCAGGCCGTGGGAGGTGATGAGGGTGTCCCCGGGCTTGAGGCCGTACTGCCGGGCGACCTCATAGCCCACCACGGCGTCCAGCGCCTGCGAGAGCATCTCGCCGGACTTCAGCGCCTTGCCCTCCAGCATCCGGGCGTCGGTGCCCACGATGGGCGCGGCGTTGTAGCTGTCGCCCATGCTGAAGGGAATCGCGTCGTTCACCAGCCCGCTGTCCTCCAGCTCCCGCACCAGCGAATAGGGGATGGTGCCCAGGGGCTTGTCGGTGAAGAACATGGTGTTCATGGCCAGCTGCGTGGCGCTGCCGGAGGGCCCGATGATGATGTCGAACTTCGCGGCGGTGTTCACGATGCCCTCGGACACCTGGGTGGAGATGTTGTAGGCCAGCAGCGCGACGCTGGCGGTGATGACCACGGACAGGGCCGTCATGATCAGCTTGGCCCTGCGGGTGGCCATGTGCTTCAATGCGAACTTAAACACGCTCCGTCGCCTCCCTTCCGGCCTCGAAGTGGGCGATGGCGTTCATGTCCATGGCGTGGTCGAACCGGGGCGCGAGGCGCTCGTCGTGGGTGACGGCGATCAGCGTGCCGCTGCCCGCGTTTTCGATCAGCTGGGCCACCACGACCTCGCCGGTCTCGAAGTTCAGGTTGCCGGTGGGCTCGTCGGCCAGGATCAGCGAGGGCTTCTTGATCAGCGCCCGGGCGATGGCCACGCGCTGCTTTTCGCCGCCGGACAGCCGCCGCACCCTGCGCTTTTTCAGACGCAGTATGCCCAGCTTGTCCAGCAGCGCGTCCATGCCGGAGGTGTCCACGCCCTCCAGGCGCAGCAGGTTGATGTTGTCCGCGACGGTCATGTCCTCCAGCAGCTTGAAGTCCTGGAAGATCGTGCCCACCCGGGCGATGCGATAGGCGTCCTTCTGCTTCTGGCTCCAGGCGCTGGCGGTCTCGCCGTCGATCTCGACGGAGCCATCGGCGGGGGTCAGTATCCCGGCCAGCAGGTTTAAAAACGTGGATTTGCCACAGCCCGAGGCGCCCAGCAGGGCGTAGCTCTGGCCGTCCTCAAAGCGCACGTCGTCATAGCGTATGCCGGACCCGTCGGAAAAACGGACCCGCAGGTCTTTGGTTGTAATCATGGTCGGTCCTCCTGAAATGAATGGGCAATATCCCCCGGCGGCCCTGGGGCGCGGGAGCAATAATGATATGTTGCGATTGTGGATTCAGGAGGGTTTCAATCGTTCAGGCGCACGCCCAGGCTGAATAGGGAGGTCTGCGGGGCGCGGGAAAGCGCGGTGCGATGGGCGGCGCGGATCACGCCCAGCGCCAGCAGCGAGAGTATGCACGCGGGCAGTATCAGCTCCCGCAGCAGCGTGGAGCGCATGCGGGCGCACAGCGCGCAGGCGTGGTGGCCGCAGCACAGGTGGAGCGAGGTGTGGTTGTAAGCGCAGCAAAGCAGCGCCAGCTCCATCAACAGAACCAGCGCGAACAGCCAGGCCAGCCGCCTGCGGCGCGTGTCGAACATGCTCTCGCTCTCCTTTGGGCCTATTGTAACCCCGCTGGGGGCGGCTGTCAATCGCCTTGCCCGGGTTGTTCACAGAATATTTCAGATTTATCACCCGGAATTTACGAAGCGTGGCGGCCCGGCCAGTTTAAGTTTTGTTTGAGACAAACTGGATGGATAAACGCCCTTATGCGGGATTTAACGGATAAATATGCCGGATACAGCGGCGAATTGCGCATAATTATGAATCGCCGCCGCGGCGGGACGGCGCGCTGCGCTTAATGCCCTTTCCCAAAGCGGTCATAATTTCAGGGCGAAAACTGGAGAATCTGCCGAAAATATATAGCCCGGGGCGAAGTTTCCCACACAAAACACAAATGTTCGGATTTTCTTGATATTCAGGTGTAAATCATTAAGATTTCACGAGAAATAACATAAAAATACGAACGTTCGGAAATTGATAGAGGTTAAATATTCGGAAATCGTCTTGACTTGACGCCCCCTCCGGGACTATACTGTGATCGCTAATGTTGCAGAGGGAGGCGCGCCGTGACGGCCGTCCGGCGGGCAATTCCGAAAGGGATTGTCCTATATTATGCCCTTCCCCAGGCAGATGCGGAGGATGTATATGAAGAAGACAGCCATCATCATGGGCAGCGACAGCGACCTGAAGGCCATGCAGGGCGCGATGGACACGCTGAAGGCGCTGGAAATGCCCTTCGCCGTGCGCATCATCTCCGCCCACAGGACGCCGGAGGCCGCGGCGGCGTTCGCGAAGGGCGCGGCGGACGACGATTACGGCGTGATCATCGCGGCGGCGGGCAAGGCCGCCCACCTGGCCGGGGCCATGGCGGCGAACACGATCCTTCCGGTGGTGGGGGTGCCGATGAAGTCCTCCACGCTGGACGGGCTGGACGCGCTGCTGAGCACGGTGCAGATGCCCTCGGGCATGCCGGTGGCCACGGTGGCCATCGACGGCGCGACCAACGCGGCGCTGCTGGCGGCCCAGATCCTGGCGCTGTCCGACCCGGCGCTGGCGAAGCGCCTGTCGGATTACCGCGCGGCGCAGACGGCGAAGGTCCTGGAGAAGGACGCGAGGATCAGCGCTGAATACAGCAACCTTTGAACGACGATCAATTAATGGAGGAAGATTCACCATGGAAAAGCTGAACCAGCTCTACGAGGGCAAGGCCAAGAAGGTATACGCCACTGCCGACGAGAACCTGTACATCGTCTCCTACAAGGACGACGCCACCGCATTCAACGGCCTGAAGAAGGGCACCATCGCGGGCAAGGGCGTCATCAACAACCGCATGAGCAACATGCTGATGCAGATGCTGGAGAGCCACGGCGTGCCCACCCATTTCGTCAAGGAGCTGAGCGACCGGGACACCCTGGTGAAGAAGGTCTCCATCGTGCCGCTGGAGGTCATCATCCGCAACATCTCCGCCGGCAGCTTCGCCAAGCACTACGGCGTGGAGGAGGGCATCGTGTTCGACGCGCCCACCATCGAATTCTCCTATAAGAACGACGACCTGGGCGACCCGCTGCTGAACCGCTATCACGCGCTGGCGCTGAAGCTGGCCACCCCCGAGGAGATCGACCTGATCGAAAAATACGCCTTCAAGGTCAACGAGGTGCTGAAGGATTACTTCCTGAAGCTGAACATCACGCTGGTGGACTTCAAGCTGGAGTTCGGCCGCCTGCCGGACGGCACCATCGTGCTGGCCGACGAGATCAGCCCGGACACCTGCCGCTTCTGGGACAAGGACACCGGCGAAAAGCTGGACAAGGACCGCTTCCGCAGGGACCTGGGCGGCGTCGAGGACGCCTACCAGGAGGTCATGCGGAGGCTGACGGGGAAATAAGAAACTGAGAATTCATAATCAGGTATGACATGCCCAACCATACAGGAAGAGGTAAATATATGAGTTCAATCCATGAGGAATGTGGCGTTTTCGGCATCTACAACCCCCAGGCCATCGAGGTGGCCTCCGACTGCTATTACGCGCTGTTCGCGCTCCAGCACCGCGGCCAGGAGAGCGCCGGCATCACCGTCAACGAGCGTGGCCGCCTGCGCACCCACAAGGATTCCGGCCTGGTGGAGGATGTCTTCACCAAGGACGTGATGGAATACCTGGGCAAGGGCAACATGGCCGTGGGCCACGTGCGCTACGGCACCGCGGGCATCAACCCCGTGCAGAACGCCCAGCCCATCGTGGTCAACCACGTCAAGGGTCTGATGTCTCTGGCCCACAACGGTTCGCTGACCAACGCCGGCGAGCTGCGGGAGGAGCTGGAGCTGAACGGCTCCATATTCCACATGACCAGCGATTCCGAGATCATCGCCCACGTCATCATCCGCGAGCGCCTGAAGAGCGCTTCCATCGAGGAGGCGGTCAGCAAGGCCATGGACCGGCTGGACGGCGCCTATTCCTTCGTGGTGATGTCCTCCACCAAGCTGATCGCGGCCCGCGATCCCCACGGCTTCCACCCGCTGTGCATCGGCCAGCGCCCGGACGGCAGCATCATGTTCACCTCTGAGACCTGCGCGCTGGACGCCGTCGGCGCGACCTTCCTGCGGGACGTGCAGCCCGGCGAGATCGTGATCGTGGACAAGAACGGTCTGCGCAGCGACGACAGCCACGTGGGCAAGTGCGACAAGTCGATCTGCGTGTTCGAGTACATCTACTTCGCCCGCCCGGACTCCGTGGTGGACGGCAGCAGCGTGCACATGGCGCGCCAGCGCGCGGGCAGCTTCCTGGCGCTGGAGCATCCCTGCAACGCGGACGTGGTCATCGGCGTGCCGGACAGCGGCCTGGACGCGGCCATCGGCTATGCCAAGACCTCCGGCATCCCCTACGGCATCGGCTTCATCAAGAACAAGTACATCGGCAGGACCTTCATCCAGCCCACCCAGTCCGACCGGGAGAACAAGGTGCGCATCAAGCTGAACCCCGTCTCCGCCACGGTGAAGGGCAAGCGCGTGGTGCTGGTGGACGACAGCATCGTGCGCGGCACCACCTGCGCCCGCATCGTGCAGCTGCTGCGCGACGCCGGGGCCACCGAGGTGCACATGCGCTCCAGCGCGCCGCCGTTCCTGTATCCCTGCTATTTCGGCACCGACGTGGACAGCCAGGAGAACCTGATCGCCTACAACCACAGCATCGACCAGATCCGCGAGATCATCGGCGTGGATTCGCTGGGCTATCTGTCCTGTGAGAACGCCCACAAGCTGGCGGAGAACACCTCCGGCTTCTGCACCGCCTGCTTCGACGGCAAATATCCCTGCACGCCCCCCCAAAAGCCCGACAAGACTCGGTTCGAGCGGGGCGTGGACGAGTAAGAACAATCCTTTCTATGGAGGAATAACATGACAAATACCATCTCCCGTTCCGACAGCTACGCCGCGGCCGGCGTGGACATCACCGCGGGCTACCGCGCGGTGGAGCTGATGAAGAAGCACATCGCCCGCACGAACATCCCCGGCGTGGTCTCCGGCATCGGCGGCTTCGGCGGGCTGTTCGAGCTGGACCTGACCGGCCTGACCCGCCCCGTGCTGGTCAGCGGCACCGACGGCGTGGGCACGAAGCTGAAGCTGGCGTTCCTGATGGACAAGCATGACACCGTCGGCATCGACTGCGTGGCCATGTGCGTCAACGACATCGTGTGCTGCGGCGCGAAGCCCCTGACCTTCCTGGATTACATCGCCTGCGGCAAGAACGTGCCGGAGAAGATCGCCCAGATCGTGTCCGGCGTGGCCGAGGGCTGCGTCCAGGCGGGCTGCGCGCTGATCGGCGGCGAGACCGCCGAGATGCCCGGCTTCTATCCGGTGAACGAATACGACCTGGCGGGCTTCTCCGTGGGCGTGGTGGACCGGTCGAAGCTGTTCGATCCCAGCTCGGTGAAGGCGGGGGACGCCCTGATTGGCCTGCCCTCCTCCGGCGTGCACAGCAACGGCTTTTCGCTGGTGCGCCGGGTGTTCGACGTGGAGAACGGCGGCCTGGATTTCTACTGCGACGACCTGGGCAAGACCCTGGGCGAGGCGCTGCTGGAGCCCACCCGCATCTATGTCAAGCCCGTTTTGAAGCTGGCGGAGCAGGTGACGGTGAAATCCGTCTCCCACATCACCGGCGGCGGCTTCTATGAGAACATACCGCGCAGCCTGCCCGAGGGCCTGACGGCCTGCATCGACCTGGGGAAGATCGGCGCGCTGCCGCTGTTCGACCGCATCGCCAGCGCGGGCAACATACCGCTGCGGGACATGTACAACACCTTCAACATGGGCATCGGCATGTGCCTGACCGTGCCCGCCGACCAGGCGGACCGCGCGGTGGAGGTGCTGCGGGGCTGCGGCGAGGACGCCCGCATCATCGGCGAGGTCGTGCCCGGAGAGGAACGGGTGACGCTGGTATGAAGACGCGCATCGCGGTGCTGGTATCCGGCGGCGGCACGAACCTGCAGGCGCTGATCGACGCGGCGAGCCGGGGCGAGCTGCCCCACGGCGAGCTGGCGCTGGTTGTGTCCAACAACGCCGGGGCCTACGCGCTCAAGCGGGCCGAGGCGGCGGGGATCCCCGCGGCGGTGTGCCTTCGGGGCAAGGGCGAGCCCCGGGAGGCCTTCGAGGCGCGCTTGCAGAGGATACTGGCCGGCAACCACATCGACATGGTGATACTGGCCGGCTTCATGGCGATACTCTCCGCCGAGTTCGTGAAGCACTGGCCGGAGCGCATCATCAACGTGCATCCCGCGCTGATACCGTCGTTCTGCGGCGAGGGCTTCTACGGCCTGCGGGTGCACCGGGCCGCGCTGGATTACGGCGTGAAGGTCACCGGCGCGACCGTCCACTACGTCAACGAGATCCCCGACGGCGGGCGCATCATCGCCCAGAAGGCCGTTGAGATCGCCGAAGACGACACCCCCGAGACCCTCCAGCGCCGGGTGATGGAGCAGGCCGAGTGGATCCTGCTGCCCCGGGCGGCGGAGATGGTGGCGGAAAAGATCGCGCAGAATAATCATTAATTCCACATTCCACATTATCGTAGCCTGAGTTCGTTTCGATCAAGAAGGAGGTTTACATATGATTACCAGCGCAGCGAAAGCCGTCGGCGCGACCACCTATCCGGGCCGCGGCATCATCGTCGGCAAGAGCGAGGACGGCAAGCGGGGCGTGATGGCCTATTTCATCATGGGCCGCAGCGTGAACAGCCGCAACCGCGTGTTCGTGGAGCAGCCCGGCGGCATCCGCACCGAGGCCTTCGACCCGTCGAAGATGGAGGATCCCTCGCTGATCATCTATTCCCCGGTGCGCACCATCGACGACAAGGTGATCGTCACCAACGGCGACCAGACCGACACCATCTATGACTTCGTGGGCGAGGGCTCCAGCTTCGAGGCCGCGCTGATGGAGCGTACCTTCGAGCCGGACGCCCCGAACTTCACCCCCCGGGTCAGCGCCATGGCCACCTTCGCGGACGGCGATTTCAGCCTGGACATGGCCATCCTCCGCGCGGGCGACGCCCAGGGCAGCTGCTGCCACCGGGTGTTCTGGAAGTACGAGAAGGTCGAGGCGGGGAAGGGCTGTTTCCTGCACACCTATCTCAGCGACGGCAATCCCATTCCCTCCTTCACCGGCGACCCGGAGACCGTGACGCTGGGCAACGAATCGGCCTTCGAGCTGGCCGACGCGCTGTGGGCGGGCCTGAACGCGGACAACCGCGTGTCCCTGTGGGTCTGCACCCGCGACCTGACCACCGGCAGGACCGACGCCGCGATCATCAACGCGAACAAGTAACGGGAGGTAATCACCATGGCACACGAGATCCAGTTGAAGTACGGCTGCAACCCCAACCAGAAGCCCTCCCGCATCTTCATGGAG
>ONHI01000148.1 GCA_900317565.1 uncultured Eubacteriales bacterium | reverse complement strand
GGATTCGATGTTGATGGCGAAGGGGAAGCGCAGCAGCCGGGAGATCTCCTGGGCGGTGGTGCGCTCCGGGTTGATCACCTGGTCGATGTCCAGCTTCTTTTGCAGCAGCGTCAGGCTCTCGGTGTACTCCGGGTCGCGGATGCGGGCGATGGAATACTTTGCGCCCAGCTGCTTGGCCGCCAGGCAGCACACCATGTTCAGCTCGTCGTTGCCCGTCACGGCGATGATGACGTCGGCGCTCTCCACGCCCGCCTCGATCAGCGTCTTGACGTTCGCGCCGTTGCCCCGCACGCACATGACGTCCAGCGTCTCGCTGGCGCGGTTCAGCGCCTGCTGGTTGCGGTCCAGCACGGTGATGTCGTGGCCGTCCTTGGACAGGTACTGGGCCAGCGTGTAGCCCACCTTGCCGTTGCCGACGATGATAATATTCAAGTACAACACCTCTCATGGGAATTGGGAATTGAATGGATGCCGAATCGCATGAATTCTCAATTCTCAATTGTCAATTTTCAATTAGACTGCGAATGTGCTCCAGTCCCCGCGCGGCATCCTCGGGAAAGCGCTCCGTGATGCGCCCCGACAGCGTCACGCCGCCGACATAGCCGATGTCGGACAGCGTCTGCATCAGCCGGGCGTAGTCCTCGCCGTCGCCGGGGCGGGGGAGGGCCCGCGTCAGCGCGTTCTCCACGCGCACGTGCCTCAGCAGCGGCGCGGCCCGGCGCAGGGCGCTCAGCGGCTCGCTGGCCATGGCCATGCTGCCCCAGTTGGCCGCAACCGCGATGTTGTCCAGCTGCAAGAGCCCCGCGATCAGCGTCGCCTCGGACACCAGGTTCATGAGGCTGCAATCCGCCTTGCGCAGCGGCTCCAGCGCCACGGTGATGCCCGCTTCCTTCGCGTGGCCCTGGCACAGCCGCAGGAAGTTGCCCAGCTGCCGCCAGGCGAAGGGGAAATCCCCGTCCTGCGGGACGTCGCGGCTGGCGGCGCCGTCCAGCGCGATGAGCTTCACGCCCAGCCGCCGCGCCCGGGCGAAGGCGTGGTTCAGGTAGCCGTGCAGCGCGGTGGCGCTGACGCTCGGCCCGGTGACGGGCAGGTCGTCGGGCAGCATGCGGTTGCAGGCCGCCACGCGGATGCCCCGGCCCTCCACATAGTCCGCGAGCTCGGCAAAATCCGACTCCGGCAGGGCTGCCAGCGCCTCCAGCGGGAGCTCCACATAGTCGAAGCCCAGCGCCGAGACGTCGGGCAGGTTGACAAAATCCGTGCAGATGCCGATGGCCGCCGTGGCGAATCCCTCCCTTGCGCAGGCGATATCTACCTATTCTAATATATCAGTATACCCCTATTCCGCGGCATAGTCAAACGCGAAACCATAAAGAATGGGGGCGGGCGCGTTATTTTTCCAAGAAAATGCGGCCGCGTCCCGCGGACAGGCGCAAAAAACCCAACAGACCGCATGTATTGCGTAAATTTTTTCGCCGATTGATGTTGATTTTGGAAAAATTGTATGGACGTGGAAAGGAGTTGGTGCTATAATCTGGTGTGACTATAGGTGTAAAATGACTCATTGTGGGCACGAATGGAAATGAAGCAATGATAGATTTTCACACGCACATCCTGCCCGGCATTGACGACGGCAGTCGAAACGGGGAAATGACCCGCGAGATGCTGGAGGAGGAACGCCGCCAGGGTGTGACGCTGATCGCGGCGACGCCCCATTTCTACGCAAGCCGGATGTCGGTGGACGGCTTCCTGGCGCGGCGGGCGGCGGCGCTGGAGCGCACCGAAGGCCTGCGGGCCGAGAGCCCCGAGCCCCTTCCCGGGCTGGTGGTCGGCGCGGAGGTGCTGTATTTTCCGGGTATCGGCCGGGCGCGGGACATCCCCCGGCTGCGGATCGGCGATACCAACACGCTGCTGCTGGAAATGCCCTTCGAGCAGTGGACCGACAGCGTGCTGCGGGACGTGACCGAGCTGATCGAGAAGCAGAAGCTCAACCTGGTGCTGGCGCACGTGGAGCGCTACCTGGAGTATCAGCGCCAGAAGCAGATCTGGGAGCGCGTGCTGGCGCTTCCGGTGACCTTCCAGCTGAACGGGGAGGATTTCCTGAGGAAGGACGGCCTGCTGCGCAAGGATAAAAAGAAGCGCTTCTGCCTGGAATTCCTGGGGAAACGCCCGGATACGATCATCGGCTCGGACTGCCACAACCTGTCCTCCCGGAGGCCGAACCTGGCCGAGGCGCGGCGCGTGATCGCCGCGGCGCTGGGGGAAGGCGCGCTGGCGAGCGCCGACGGGGCCGCGAAGCGGGCCCTGGAGCTGTAACCACCAAGGAAGAAGGCTTGCGCACATGAGCAGAAGGAACGGCGGAAGCAAGGGAAAGATCGTCGGACTGATCGCCCTGGTCGTCATACTCGCCCTGATCGTCGGCGCGACGGCGGTATACGAGGGCAGGGAGCAAAAGGCCCGCAAGGCGGAGCTGGAGGAACTGGCGGCGGAGATCAAGACCGGTATCTGGTCTGATGAGAACACGGTGCTGGTGGACGACGAGCTCTACGGCTTCGACCACAGGATAGAGAGTTATCTGTTCATCGGCACGGACGAAAAGACCGAGAGCCTGAGCGAGGACTACGACCGGGCCATGGCGGACTTCCTGCTGCTGATGGTGATGGACCACACGGACAACACCTACGGCTTCATACAGATCGACCGAAACACGGTCACGGAAGTCTCGCAGCTGGATGAAAACGGCAACCCCGTCATCGACCGGGAGCTGCAGATCTGTACCGCCCAGTGGTACGGCACCACGGCCGAGATGGGCGCGCGGAACCTGGAGCGCTCCGTGCGCAGGCTGCTGGGAGACCTGGAGAACATCGACGGCTTCTATGAGATCAGCATGAAGGACATCGCCGCGCTGAACCGCGCGGTGGGCGGCGTGGAGATCACCTTCGACGAGGACCTGACCGCCGCGAACGCCGCCTTCAAAAAGGGCGCGACGGTGACCCTGGACGACGCCCAGGCCGAATCGTTCCTGCGCGCGCGCATGAGCGTGGGCGAGGGCACGAACGCGGAGCGCATGGGCCGCCAGCGGCAGTACATGACCGGGCTGTTCGCCAGGATCCGCGAGCACGTGAAGTCCAACCCGAAGTACGGCCTGGAGCTGTGGAAGGCGCTGCGGAGCATCGCCGTGACCAACATGATCGGCAACGATTTCTCCCGCATCGCCCAGAAGCTGCTCAAGGGTGAGGACAAGGGCATACTGCGGCTGGAGGGCGAGACCAGGCTGGGCGAGATCCTGGAGGACGGCGTGGAGCACGAGGAGTTCTATCCCCGGGGCGATTCCATACTCCAGGTCATGACCGAGCTGTACAGCTTGGTGCCCGCCGACCCGGACGACATCGTGTCGGACGACGACCCGGACGAATCCGCGGAAGCGGAGGAGGACGAGTATGATCCCGACGACGAGGACGAATCGGAAGACGACGACGAGGACGAATCCGAAGACGATGACGAGGATGAATCCGATGACGAGGATGAATCTGAGGACGAATCCGAAGACGAGGAAGATATCGATTACGGGGTCGGCATTGAATACGAACCCGAGGACGATGAGGAGTAAACAGGAAAGGAATTTCGGGCGACATGGAACAAAAGCAGCTGGCTAATCTCAGACCCACCGACAGCAATGAGGTGGAGATTGACCTCCTTGACCTGCTGGGCTTTTATCTCAGCAAGATATACCTGTTCATCATTGCGGTGATCGTCGGCGCGGTCGTCGCGGGGCTGTACACCCACTATTGCCTGCCGGATCAGTTCACGGCCACCTCGCGGATGTACATGGTCTCCGCGTCCAGCGATTCCGTGGTGAACCTGACGGACCTGAACCTGGGCACTTCGCTTTCCAACGACTATGTGGTGCTGATGAAGAGCCGTCCGGTGATCGAGGAGGTCATCGACAAGCTCGACCTGAGCTATTCCTATGAAAAGCTGTCCTCGATGGTCAGCCTGTCGGTGGTGAGCGGCACGCGCATCATCAGCATATCCGCCACCAGCACCGACCCCGAGGAGGCCATGAACATCGCCAATCAGATGGCGAAGACCACCAAGGTCCAGCTGCCGAAGGTGATGGAATCCCCCTCTCCCACCATCGTGGAGGAGGCCGTGCTGCCCACCCAGAAGAGTGCGCCCTCGATGAAGCGCAATGTGCTGATCGGCGCGCTGCTGATGATCGTGCTGGTCGCGGGCGTGTTGACGGTGATCTACCTGATGGACGACACCATCAAGACCTCCGAGGACGTGGAGAAGATGTTCGGCGTCATGCCGCTGTCCGTCATCCCCGACGTCGAGATCGAGGGCTTCGCCATCGACGAGGATGGCGGCAGGCGTACCTTTGCGGACAGGATGCGCAAAAAGAAGAAGGGTGGGGCAAAGCGATGAGCACAAAGGTGATCATAAAGAACAATCCGCAGATGCCCTACCTCATCGAGGAGGCCCTGAACCGGCTGCGCATCAACATCAGCTTCCTGGGCAGCGACATCCGCAAGATCATGGTCATCAGCTCGGAGCCCAACGAGGGCAAGAGCTTCCTGGCGATGCACCTGTGGCAGCAGATGGCCAGCGCCGGCGAGAAGGCCATACTCGTGGATGCGGACATGCGCAAGTCGGTCATGCTGGCCAAATACGGCATCGAGCGGGAGGATGGCAAGGAGATCTTCGGCCTGACCCACTATCTGGCGGGGGACAAGCCCCTGGAGGAGTGCATCCTCAAGACCCAGTGGGAGGGCGGGGACCTGCTCGCCAACGCGAACAATGTCGTCAATCCCTCCATGCTGCTGGACAGCCAGCGCTTTGGCGAGCTGCTGGACAAGCTGGCGCAGGATTACAGATACGTGTTTCTGGATACGCCGCCCCTGGGGCTGGTCTCCGACGGCGAGCGCATCGGCCACCTGTGCGACGGCGCGATACTGGCCGTGCGCAGCGGCGTGACGCCCAAGGCCGTGGTGCGCAGCTCCGTGGCACAGCTGGAGCGCGCGGGCTGCCCGTTGCTGGGCATCGCGCTGAACCGGGTGAACGCCAGCGGCGGCAGATACTATCACAGCTATTACGGCCGCTATTACGGCAAGAAGGGCTATGGCTATGGCTATTACGGCAAGTCCGGCAAGGACAAGTGATGCGGTAGAATCCTGCCTCATCGGCGGGTTTTCTATAATCATACAAGAAAGGAGGTGTGGGTGAAAGATGTGCTATTCAAAGAAACTGATGGTGATGATTCTGGCGCTGGCACTGGCTCTGAGCCTGTGCGTGTCCGGTTTTGCTGCTGGCAGCCCCACTGGCGCTCCGTCCAGCGCTCCGACGACCGCTGCTCCGACGACTGCTGCTCCGACGACCGCTGCTCCGACGACCGCTGCTCCGACGACTGCTGCTCCGACGACTGCTGCTCCTACGGTTCCGGCCGATTGGTATGACGCGAATACCGTGGACCATATCAACAAGACCGTCAACTCGAATATCATTCCCAATGGTGAAGTTGGCGCCGCGACTGTGTTCAGCGTGACTTCCCAGAAGGGTATGAAGAGCGCCAAGAACGTCAGCTTCAAGGTCGCGCGTGACTACTATTCCAACCTGATTCCGGTTATTACGATCGGCGATGGTATCAATGGTGTCTTTGACTCCGAGGAAGGTCGCGTGGTCACCGAGGCGCGCGTCCAGTCCTTCCCTGTTGACGGGAGTGGCGTGACGATCGCGAAGTATGCCTTCAAGGGCTCCAAGGTGAAGGTCCTGAAGCTGAAGAGCAACAAGATCACCATCCAGAAGAACGCGTTCAACGGTACCAAGACCAAGAATCCTGTGATCTATATCTATGGATCCAAGAAGAAGGCCAGCGCCTTTACCTTCAAGTCCGGTGCTTTCAAGGGACTGAACAACAAGGCCAAGGTTTACGTGAACCCCTATACGATGAGCAAGACCGAGTTTGCAAAGCTCAAGAAGGCTCTGAAGAAGGCTGGTTTCAAGGGCACCATTACGCGCAAGGCTTATCACAACTAAGCAATTGGTTGTACCCGGGACCTGAAAGGAAATCGCTTGCGGTTTCCTTTCTTTTTTTGCAATTTCCCCATGATTGGGAAAACGGAACGTTTTCCGGGTCGGCGACATCCGCAGGATGGCGCCGACAATCATTGTATTCTTTGCAAAATTAGGTTAAATGGCGCTACATTGGCGGGGTTATGCTTGATTTTATGCGCGCATGCTGGTATAATTTAACCAGCCTATTATAAAGGAGTGTTTCATATGGCTCTTGTTACTTCCACCGAGATGTTCAAGAAGGCTTACAATGGCGGCTACGCCATCGGCGCTTTCAACGT
>ONHI01000102.1 GCA_900317565.1 uncultured Eubacteriales bacterium | reverse complement strand
TGCATGTGCCATTACTGTTACCTCTCTTTATATCTTGATATCAGTATAGCACAAATACGAAGAAATGGCTATTTATTTATTTTTTGTTGTACTAGTCCCCGGCGGGCTGCCAGTCCTCGTACATCCGGGCGATGATGGCCTCGAAATCCCGCTTGTCGGCGTGGTTCAGCAGGCCGTCGAAATCGCCGTCGTAGCGTATGCGGCCCTCGTGCAGCAGCACCAGCCTGCGGGCCATGTCCCGCAGGTCGTCCATGTCGTGGCTGGTGACCACCAGCGTCACGCCATCCTCCCGGTTGATGCGCTTGAGGCCCTGTATCAGATCCCGCTTGGCCAGCACGTCCAGCCCCAGCGTGGGCTCGTCCAGCAGCACCAGCTCCGGCCCGTGTAGCAGCGCCAGCGCCAGGTTGGCCCGCATGCGCTGGCCCAGGGACAGCTCCCGGGCGAAGGCGTCCATGAAGCCGCCCAGCCGGAATTGTTCGGTCAATCGCTCCAGCCGCGCGTCGTAGTCGGCCCGGGGTATGTCCCAGACCACCCGCTTCCAGTCGAAGGAGGCCCGCACGGGCTGGTCCCACCACAGCTCGCTGCGGTTGCCGAACAGCACGCCGGTGCGGCGCATCACCGGGATGCGCTGGCGGATGGGGTCCATGCCGAACAGCCGGGAGGTGCCCCCGTTGGGCGCGAGCATGCCGCACAGCAGCTTGAAGGTGGTGGACTTGCCCGCGCCGTTTGGGCCGGCGTAGGCCACGAATTCGCCCTTCTTCACAGTCAGGGTCACGTGGGACAGGGCGTGTATCTCCTCGTACTCCCGGCGGAACAGCCCGCCGCGCTTCAGGCGGCGAAACCGCTTGGAGGCGTCGTTCAACTCAATTACGGAATCCCATTGCCTTGTATCGCGGACATCCGTTGCGCGCATAGTGCTTCAACCCCTTTCTGAAAAGCAATCCCGAAGCCGACAGGAGCGCGGCTCCCATCGCCACGGGCCAGACATAGGCCGCGGGGGCGTCGATCCGCCCCAGCAGCAGCAAACTCGGCAGCCAGGCCATCATGCCCACGGGCAGCGCCGTTAGGAAGATCGCCTGTACCCACACCGGCAGCGCCGCCAGCGGGTACTTGCCCGCGGCGTTCAGCGCGTCCAGCACCACAGTGGACAGCTCCTCGCAGGCCACGGGCCTGTAGAACGCCGCCGTCCCGGCCAGATAGGAGGCCCCCACGGCCACCGCCATGCGCGCCAGTACGTAGATCATCAGCAGCAACAGCCAGCCCGGCGTCACCGCCAGCCCCAGCCGCGCCGTGGCGATCGCGGTCAGCGCCACGCCGGTCAGAAAGCAGCTGGACCCGGTGAAGGGCAAAAAGCCCCCGGTCAATATCTGCATCCACAGCGGCACGGGCTGGATCAGCATGTGATCCACCTGGCCCCGGCCCACCACGCGGCTGATCCACAGCCAGTTGCAGTTCCCCAGCATCATATTCGTGAAGCCGTCCGCCAGCGTGAAAAAGCCCAGCATCCAGAGCACCTCGTCCGCGCTCAGCGCGCCGATGCCCTCGAAGCGCACCGCCAGCAGCGCGATGCCCATCACCGAGGAGATCGCGCTGACCCAGTCGCTGAGTATGTAGATCAGCCCCGTGCGCGCGTCCCGGGACAGCATCAGCCAGTCCATCCGCGCGGAGAGGGCGTACAATCGAAATATCTGCCTGATCCTATCCACCGTAGCTCACCATCCTCTCCCGCGAGGCCCGGAACGCCCACAGCGCCAGGGGCCACAGCGTCAAATTCCAGAAGAGCTGGGCGGCGATCAGCCGCGCAGGCTCCCCGATGCCCGCCATCAGCGCCAGCGGCGCGCCGGCCAGCGTGCCCAGCGGCGAGAACTCCAGCCAGCGGCCCAGCCCCCAGGGCAGCGCCGCGAAGGGGATCAGCCCGCCGGTCAGAAGCGCCGTCAGCCCGCCCCGCAGCACGTGCATCGCCCAGTCCACGTTCCGCAGCTGGATCTGCAGGCAGGCGAAGAGATAGTCCACCGCGAAGCCCTGGCCCACGCACAGCATGAGCGACGGGAAGAACCACGGGCTGCGCGGCACGGGCGCAAAGCCCAGCAGCGACGACAGCGCCAGCAGCGGCAGGCCGTACAGCAAAAGGGGCACCAGCCACCCGCCCACGGTGTGGGCCGCCAGCTGGGCGAACACCGAGCGGGGCCGCTGGAACAGGCCCAGCATCGTGCCGTCGTGCAGCCAGCTGGACGCGGGCGTGCGCACGTCCAGCATCGGGGCCAGGGCGCTGGAGACGGTGACGTACACCAGCATGCCCTGCCGGGTCATGCCGTCCACCGTCGCGCCCTCGGGCAGTATCGCCCGCCACACCATCCACTGGGCGGCCAGCGCTATCAGCTTCAGCAGGTACTCGCCCAGCGTGTTCATCAGTCCGAATTCGCCTGAATTCCGCACGCACAGCCGCGCGGTGGCGAAGAACGCTTTCATATCTTATCAACCCTCCCGTACCAAAAATGGGCATGAAAAAGCGGGCCTCCCCTTCGGGAGGCCCGCAATCGATCACTGGCGTTATCGCCCGGCGGAGCGACCCAAAAAGGGCATAGCTATCCTCTCGTCAGGCGCAATGCGGGAAAATTGACCGCACACGATCCGCACATGGAAGCGCATGATCTCCGACACGGATACCTCCCCTTTCCGGTTGATGGGTTCATTCTATCACACCGCGGCGCGGATTGTCAACCCCGTGGGTTTTCTTCGCGGGATATCATCCTTTGCGGGAAACCGACCTCATCCGTCTTTCGGCGAAATTGCAGGCAATTTCGCCGAAATCCACCTTCCCCAAAGGGGAAGGCTGATCCGCCCTACGCCCCCGTCCTTCAACTCCCGATTCCCAACTCCCAGCTTCCAACTCTCAACTCTCAATTCTTAATTCTCAATTTCCAATTCTTCATTCCTCATTCCTAATTCCTCATTCCTAATTACTATTTAAATTCCTCATTCCTAATTCTCAGTTCCTCATTTCTTTCCCTCCCCGTTGTCAGAGCGTTGGGATTGTGTTAAACTGTTTACAAAACGAGCGATACAGGAGGAGATGCACTATGAAACAGCAATGGCCGCTGGACACGGCGGTATCCTTCGACCCCTATTTTGGCGAGCCCGATCGGGACGGGGACCAGGGCTATGAGATCCGCGACGACGGCACGGTGTTCTTCCGGATCAAGGCCCCCAACGCCCGGGAGGTGGCCATCGACCAGTTCGGCACGCTGTTCCCGCTGGCAAAGGCCGACGGGGAGATGTGGGAGGGCTGCGTGGACCTGGGCCGCGGCTTCAAATACTTCTTCTTGAAGATCGACGGCGCGGATGTGCTGAACCCCTACCTACCCATCGGCTACGGCTGCTGCCGCCCGATGAACTTCGTGGACGTGCCGGTGCCCGGCGAGGACTGGGACGGCCTGGAGGACGTTCCCCACGGCGCGGTGACGCGGCAGTATTACTTCTCGACGGTGACGGGCAAGCACGAGATCTGCCTGGTCTACACCCCGGCCAGCTTCGACCCGTCAAAGCGCTATCCGGTGCTGTACCTCCAGCACGGCTACGGCGAGAACGAGACCGGCTGGGTCTACCAGGGCCACGTGGGCCGCATCGCCGACCGGCTGCTGCACGCGGGCGAAATGGCGGAGATGATCATCGTGATGGCCAACGGCATGGCCAAGCGGGATCGCGGCGAGCGGGAATTCGAGCTGTTCCCGAACATGCTGCTCACCGACCTCGTGCCCTTCATCGAGGCCCGCTATCCGGTGCTCACCGACAAGTGGCACCGGGCCATGGCGGGGCTGAGCATGGGCAGCTACCAGACCAGCCGCACGACGCTTTCACATCCGGAGCTGTTCGGCTACGCCGGGCTGTTCAGCGGCTTCCTGCGCGCGCCCTGGCGGGCCGACGACGAGCCGCACCTGAAGCTGCTGGACGACGGCGCACAATTCGCCGACAGCTTCAAGGTGTTCTATCGCGCCATGGGCACCGAGGACCAGTTCTTCGACCGCTTTGAGGAGGACGACGCGCTGCTGGCCACCAAGCCGGTGAACATGCTGCGGCGCACCTTCCCCGGCGGCCACGACTGGAGCGTCTGGCGCCGGTGCATACACGATTTCCTGCCGATGCTGTTCAAATAAAATAGTAGATTCTTCGCTAACGCTCAGAATGACGGCGAATCGTCGTTGTCATCCTGAGCGCAGCGAAGGATCTACATTCTTCAGGGACCTCATCAAGGTCCCGTTTCCGTTATGCGGGGTCACTCCTTCAAAAATTCAAACCCATTGAAATTGTCATAGGCCCGCAGGCCGTACAGCCCGCCGATGGAGCGCCCGGCCAGCACCGTGCCGGTCCGGAACAGCAGCCCCAGCACCGGCAGCCGGTCCACCACGGTCATCTGGATCTCGCTGTAGACCCGCTGCAGCGTGTCCTCGTCGGAGGCCGCGCGGGCACGCTCGATCAGCAGGTCCATGGCGTCGTTGCTGTAGTGGTTGAAGTTCAGCGCGCCGCTGGTCTCCAGCAGCGCCGAGACGTCCGGCACCTCGCTGAGGTTCATGCCCACCAGCGCCAGATCGTAGTTGCGGCTCTTGATGGCCTCCCGCACCTGGGCCTTGGAGCGCACCGTCACCGTCACGCTGAAGCCGACGGCCTCCAGGTATTCCTTGATGAGGTTGGCGGCGTTCTCCCGGATGGTGTTGGTGTTCTCGTTGTAGGTGATCAGCGATATCGTCGGCTCCACCAGCATCACGCCGGAGCGCTGGTTCAGCTTGCCGTTGCCGGTCATGTCCTGCCAGCCGGAATTGTGCATCAGCTGGAGCGCGCGCTCCGGGCTGTAGTAGTAGATGGCACTCTGGCTCTCGTACAGCCAGCTGTTGGGCACGATGGGCACCTCGCACTGTATGGCCATGTCCAGATAGCCGTTGGAGGCGATCACCGACCGGTCGATGGCATACATGATCGCCTGGCGCACGTTCACGTCCGCGGTCAGCTTGCCGTCCCCCAGGTTGGGGATCAGCATCTCATAGGTCAGCGTGGGATAATCCATGCTGGTCAGATCCGACAGCCTGCGGCTCAGCGAGGCCTTGGGGCTCTTGGTGGACAGCATGTCGATCTGCTTGGTGCGGATGGCCTCGATGGCGTCGCCGGAGTTGTAATAGCGCTTGAGCAGTATGCTCCTGACCTCCGGCTGCTGCTTCCACCACAGCGGGTTGGCCTCCAGCCGCACGGTGCCCTCCTCGTTGTACTGTATGTACCAGTAGGGCCCGGTGCCCCGGGGCAGGTCGTCGTAGAGGGTCTCGTACTGCATCACCGGGAAGGTCATGGCGTACAGCGTCATCATGCTGCTGGTCTTGCCCGTCACCGTGAGGATGTAGATGTCGGTAGCCTCCATGGTCTCGATCATCTGCATGCGGGCGTAGTAGGGGCTGTTCTGGCCGGATTGCAGCATCATCTGGTAGGTGCGCACCACGTCGTAGGCGGTCAGCTCGTAGCCGTTGTGGAACTGTATGCCGCTGCGCAGGTTGAATATCCAGTTGCGCCCGTCCTGCACCCAGTTGTCCGCCAGCATCGGCACCGGCTTCATGTTCTCGTCCAGGTCCACGACGCTCTCGAACACCAGCTGGTTGATGCTGATGATGTCCCAGTCGTTGGTGAGCACCGGGCTGAAGGAGGCGTAGCCGGGCTCGATATAGCCGATCACCACGTCCGCGCTGGTGTAGTCCACCTGCTGCGCGGTGCTCTCCTGGGAGGGGGCCGCCGCCTGGAAGCCGCCGCCCAGGTCCGAGGCCAGGTCTTCGGCCAGCGCGCCGGACGCCAGGCAGGCCAGTGCCAGCAGCAGGGCGCTAATCCTGCGCAGCGTACAATTCAACGTACTTCTCATAATACTTCAATACCCTCTTGACATAGGTATCCGTCGCGTCGGACGGGATCCGGGCGAGCGTCGCGCCGTCCGGGCTGTATTCCGGATTGGCCAGCCATTCGTCCACCTTGCCCTGGCCCGCGTGATAGGCCGCCGTGGCCCGGGTCAGGTCCCCGTCGAAGCGGCGGAACAGATAGCCCAGATACCAGCAGCCGTACTTGATGTTCGTCTCCGGGTCAAACAGGCAGCCCTCGACGTAGGTCTCGTCGAACTTGCCCGCGATCCAGTCCGCCGTCTCCGGCAGCAGCTGCATCAGCCCCTGGGCGTTCGCCGGGGACACCGCCTCCGGCTGGTAGTCGGACTCCGCCATGATCACCGCCGCGGGCCACGCCGGGTCGATGCCGTTCTCCGCGGCCCGGGCGCGGATCTGGTCCACGTATTCCATGGGATAGCGCCGCACGCTGATCTGCGGCCTGCTGTCGAACAGCAGCCACAGCCCCATGCCCACCAGCGCCAGCCCCAGCACGGCGACGGTCGCCGCCGCGGCGATGCGCTGGACGCGGCGCGCCCGTCGGATGCGCCGCTTCCGCGCCGATCCCCGGGGATGCGCGGGCTGGTTTGCGTCTTTCTTCTGTGAGGCCATACTTACTCCATTTTATAATGAGGAATGGGGGGACCGGATTGCCACGTCGCTGCGCTCCTCGCAATGACACGCATCGAATAGCATCAAACGACGTCATTGCGAACGGAACCGGATTGGCAAACAGGCCATGCAATCATACGATGTCATTGCGAGGAGGCGCGCAGCGCCGACATGGCAATCCGGTCCTTTGGAATTTTGGCGACAGCATGAGCGCGAAACATACCACCGGGGACCTCTTCCGCCCCTTCGGGGCACCTTCCCCAAAGGGGAAGGCTATTAGAAGTTCCCCGACATTCCTACCTAATGCCTATTGCCCAATGCCTACTGCCTGATGCCTCGTTTCACCGCCGCGCGGTACAGCTGCTCCAGTTCGGCGCGGGTGCGCTCGACGGGGCGGTTGGTATCGATGGCGTGGGTGGCGCGGGCGTTGCGCTCGTCGGTGGACATCTGGCTGTCCACCCGGGCCTCGGCGTCCTCCCGGGACAGGCCGTCCCGGGCCACGACGCGGGCGATCTGGGTCTCCCGGTCCACGTAAAGCGTCCAGGTCTCGTCGCACAGCGCGTCCATGCCCGTCTCGAACAGCAGCGGCACGTCCAGTATCACCACCGGCGCGCCGGCCTCGGCGGCGGCGTCCATGCGAAGCAGCATCGTGCGCTGCACCAGCGGGTGCATGATGCCCTCCAGCGCCCGGCGGGCGGGCTCGTTGGAGAACACCAGCCGGCCCAGGCTGGCCCGGTCCAGCGCGCCGTCCGGCAAGAACGCCGCGTCGCCGAACACCCGGCGGATCTCGCCCAGCGCCTCGCCGCCCTCGGCGGTCAGCTCCCGGGAGATCGCGTCCGCGTCCACGTGGGCCGCGCCCAGCGATTTCAGGTATTGCGCGGCCTCGGATTTTCCGCACCCGATGCCGCCGGTCAGCCCGATCACATAGGGCTTACTTGCAAGCACGCCAATCCCCTCCAATGGATATGTCGGTCCGCAGCGGCACGTCCAGACGGACGATGCCCTCCATGCAGCGGCGCAGCAGCTCGCGCACGCGCTCCGCCTCGGCCTCGGGGGCCTCGACGATCAGTTCGTCGTGTACCTGCAATATCAGCTTCGCCTCGAAGCCCTCCTCCCGCAGGGCGCGGTCCACGGCGATCATCGCCAGCTTGATGATGTCCGCCGCGGTGCCCTGGATCGGGCTGTTCATGGCGCAGCGCTCGCCGAAGGAGCGCACCGCGAAATTCGCGCTGGTCAGCTCCGGCAGATAGCGCCGCCGGTGCATCAGCGTGGTGACGTAGCCCTGCTCGTGGCCCTTTTTCACCGCCGCGTCCATGTAGGCCTTCACGCCGGGATAGCGGTCGAAATAGCGCTCGATGAAGTCCTTGGCCTCCCAGCGGCTGACGCCGATGTTCTTCGCCAGCGTGAATTCGGAGATGCCGTAGACGATGCCGAAGTTCACGGCCTTCGAGGCGGAGCGCATCTGGCTCGTCACCTCGTCCAGCGGCACGCCGTAGACCTCCGCCGCCGTGCGGGCGTGGATGTCCTGGTCCTCCCGGAAGGCGTTGATCATCGTGGCGTCGCCGGACATGTGGGCCAGCACCCGCAGCTCGATCTGGGAATAGTCCGCGTCCACCAGCAGCCAGCCGGGACGCGCCACGAACGCGCCGCGGATGGCCTTGCCCAGCTCGGTGCGCACGGGGATGTTTTGCAGGTTCGGCTCGGCGGAGCTGATGCGGCCCGTGGCCGTGCCCACCGGGTCGAAGCGGGTGTGGATGCGCCCGCTGGCGTCCCGCATGGGGATCAGCGCGTCGATGTAGGTGGACTCCAGCTTCTGGTATTTCCGGTATTCCAGCACCTTGCCGCAGATGGGATAATCCTCGGAGAGTTGCTCCAGCACCTCGGCGTTGGTGGAGATCTTCTTCTTCGGCGAGGGGATGCCCAGCTTGCCGAACAGCAGCTCGCCCAGCTGCTTCGGGGAATTCAGGTTGATGCGCTCCCCGGCCAGCTCCGCGATCTCGTCGGTCAGCCGCTGGATGTGGGCCTTGAATTCCACGCCCAGCTGGCGCAGCACGTCGGCGTCCACCAGGAAGCCCTCGGTCTCCATGCCCTTGAGCACATAGGCCAGGGGCAGCTCGATCTCCCGGTAGACCTGCTCCAGGTCGTTCTCCCGCAGCTGCTTCTGCTGCTCCAGCGCCAGGCGGCGCAGCGCCGTGGCGGGATGGGCCGCGAAGCCCTCGATGCCCTCCTGGCGGCACAGCGATTCGGCGTCGAAGCCCTCCCGCTGGGGGTTCAGCGCATAGGCGGCCAGCATCACATCGGTGATGTCCCCCTTCACCCGGCGGATGTCCGCGGGCATGGACTTCAGATCGTGCAGCGCCTTGGGGCAATCCCGCTCCAGCAGCGGCATGGCCGCCTGCCAGGCTTCTTCATCCGACATGCCCGGGGACAGCAGGTCGCCGCCCATGGCCATGCTCAGCCGCGCGGCGTCGGTGGCGACGCTGAACTCCGCGCCGACGCAGACCGCCGCCCACTGCGCGCTGCCCGACAGCTCCAGAATACGCGCGGCCAGCGCCTCGCGTTCCGAAAAGCGCTCCACCGGCGGCAGATTTTCGTCCGCCGGGGCCGGGGCGTGGGCCGCGAGGTCCAGGTGGGGCATGCACTTCGCCGCCACCTCGGTCAGCCGCCGCAGCGCCGCGTTCATGCGCAGCTCCCGCAGCCGGGGCAGCGCCGCGGCGATGTTGCCCAGCTTCCAGGCCTCGGGATCGACCTCGATGGGGGCCTGCCGGTCGATCTTCGCCAGCGTGTAGCTCAGCTCGGCCAGCTCCCGGCCCTGCATCAGCCGCTCCCGCAGCTTGCCCTTCTGCTCCGCGTCCGCGGAATCCAGCACGGCGGCCAGGCTGCCGTACTGCTGCACGAGCTTCAGCGCGGTCTTCTCCCCCACGCCGGGCACGCCGGGGATGTTGTCCGAGGCGTCGCCCATCAGGCTCTTGACGTCGATCAGCTGCACCGGCTCGATGCCGTAGGTCTCGCGGATGTATTCCGGGGTGACCCGCACCGTGTCGGTGATGCCCTTTTTGGTGTAGAGTATGGTGGTGCGGGGGCCGGAGAGCTGGAAGGAGTCCCGGTCGCCGGTGACCAGCAGCGCCTCGTCGCCGGTCTGCTCGCAGCGCAGGGACACGGTGCCCAGTATGTCGTCCGCCTCGAAGCCCTCTTTCTCCAGGATCGGTATGCCCATCTGGCCGATCAGCTCACGGATCACCGGGTCCTGGGCCCGCAGCTCGTCGGGCATGGGCTTGCGGGTGGCCTTGTAGCCGTCGTACAGCTTCGCCCGGAAGGTTGGCGCGTGCATGTCAAAGGCCACGGCCATGCTGTCGGGATGCTCGTCCTCGATCACCTTCAGCAGCATCATCACAAAGCCGTGCACCGCGTTGGTGGGCGTGCCGTCCGGCGCGTTCATCGGCGTTTGCAGCGCGTGAAACGCCCGGTACATCAGGCTGTAGCCATCCAGTATGACGATTTTTTGAGCCATTTCTGCCCACTCCCCACAAGAGAACATTATTCTATTGTGTATTATAGCACAGGTGGGCCAAAATTACAAATGGGGATCGAGGCATTAGGCATTAGGCAATAGGCATTAGTCGGAATGCCCGGGGAACGGATTGCCACGTCGGCCTGACGGCCTCCTCGCAATGACATCGTTCGATTCCGTTCGTTGCGCGTCAGGATTGCCACGTCGGCCTGACGGCCTCCTCGCAATGACATCGTTCGATACCATTCCCCTGCGTGTCATTGCGAGGAGCGCAGCGACGTGGCAATCCGGTCCCCTTCATCGTGACATCGTTCGATTCGGTTCTTTGCGCGTCATTGCGAGGAGCGCAGCGACGCGGCAATCCGGTCCCCTTCATCGTGACATCGTTCGATTCGGTTCGTTGCGCGTCATTGCGAGGAGCGCAGCGACGTGGCAATCCGGTCCCCGGGAACAAAAAACACATCACAGATTTCTGGGGAATCGCCCGTTACTCCCCCAGTCAGCTGCGCTGACAGCCCCCTCGGAGAGGGGGCCTTATGATGATCCCCGGCATTGAAGCAGATGCAGAGCCTCCCTCCCCGAGGGAGGTGGCGCCGCGCAGCGGCGACGGAGGGAGTCGCCCCCAACATCCCGTCGCGCGCTTTTCTTTCCCTCCGCCGGTATACTCTTAACAGCCGGGTGTTATAATAGCGTCAATCCAAACTGCGGAGGTTCCCATGCGAAAGCTCACGGCCATACTGGCCATCATACTGATCATACTGGCGGGGTTCGCCGCCTGGTTCTGGTTCGGCGGCACGCTGCGGGCGCAGGTGTACATCCAGACCGCTCGGGCGGCGGACTATCCCGAGGCCTACGGCGCGATCCGCAGGCTGGTGGCCTCCGGCTCCGCGCCGCAGACCTTCGAGGGCGCGCGGCTGGACGAGGACCCCGCCGCCTACACGCTGGCGGACATCACCGTCACGCTGACCAACCGGGGGCTGTTCCCGGCGGAGTGGCTGGACATACGCGCCGAGGCCGCGCCGGGGGACATCGCCGTGTATTCCCTCACCGGCGAGGGCAGCGACATACCCGCCCGGGACACCGCCCAGGTGAATTTGAAGCTGGTGACCACCGCCATGCCCGACGCCGTGCGGGACATCACGATACAATACCACATACACGGCATGCAGAGGAAGATCACGGTGCGATAAACGGGAGGCCGCAGGCAGCGGCCTCCCGTTTATCATCCCTTCACCGCGCCGGCGGTGACGCCGTCCATCAGATAGCGATTGAAGAACAGGAACAGCAAGAACACCGGGATCAGGGACAGCGAGGACATGGCGAACATCGGGCCGAAGTTGGTGCCCTGGGTGTCCGCAAAGCCCTTGATGGCCAGGGAGACGGTGTACAGGGCGGGCTTGCTCAGATAGAGCAGCGGGCCCATGTAGTCGTCCCAGATCCAGTAGAAGGATATGACGATGGTGGTGATGATGCTGGGTCCCAGCAGCGGCAGTATGATGCGGCTGAATATGGAATACTTGTTGCAGCCGTCGATCATGGCCGCCTCGTCCAGCTCCTTGGGCAGGCCGCGTATGAACTGCATCATCATATAGATGAAGAAGGGCCAGCCCAGGTACTTGGGCAATATCAGCGGCACGAAGGTGCCCACCAGCTTCAGCCGGTTCCAGATGATGTACTGGGGGATCATCAGCACCTGGCCGGGCAGCAGCATGGTCATGATCATGGCGGTGAACCAGAACTTGCGGCCCTTGAAGTTCACCCGCGCCAGCGCGTAGGCCACCATGGCCGAGGAGATCACCGTGCCCAGCGTGCCCAGGCAGGAGACGATGATGGAATTTTTGAAATAGGTGGCGAAGGTCAAACTGCCGCTGCCCTTCCAGCCGTTGGGATAGTTTTCAAACACCCACTGGCTGGGCAGGAAGGGGGCGTTGTTGCCGAGGATCTCGCTCTTCAGCTTGAAGGAGGAGAGTATCATCCACAGCACCGGATAGATCATCAGCAGCCCGAAGGCGACCACGAAGACGTGGTAGACGACGTTCGCAATGGCTCTCTTTCTCTGCATGCCCCGTCACCTCAATTCTCATAGAACGTCCAGTGGGACGAGGTCTTGAAGATGATGCCCGTCACCGCCGCCATGATCAGCAGCATCACCCAGCTCTGGGCGCAGGCATAGCCCATGTGCTGGAAGGAGAAGCCCTCCTTGAAGATGTTCAACGCGATGTAGTTGGTGGCGTAGTTGGGGCCGCCGTCGGTGATGATCTGGGCCTGGGTGAAGGTCATGAAGCCGGAAATCAGCTGCATGATGAGGTTGAACAGGATGATGGGGGACAGGCAGGGCAGGGTGATGGAGAAGAAGCGGCGGAACACGTTCGCGCCGTCGATCTCCGCGGCCTCGTAGTAGTCCTTGGGAATCTGCTTGAGGCCGGAGGCGAAGATCAGCATGGAGGAGCCGAACTGCCAGGCGTTGCACAGCACCAGCGGCAGAAACGCCCAGGCGGTGGAGCCGAAGAAGTTGAAGTTCTTCGCGCCCAGCGCCTTGATCATGCTGACCACCGGGCCGCGGCTGCCAAACAGCTGCTTCCACACCAGCGCCACCGCCACGGAGCCGCCGATCAGGGACGGGATATAATACACCGCGCGGTAAAAGCCCTGCATGCGGGTGGGCTTGGTCAGCAGCATGGCCACGAACAGCGCGAACACCAGCTTCAGCGGCACGCCGATGACCACATACTGTATCGTCACCAGCAGCGAATGGCCGAAGGTGGCGTCCCGGAGCAGGTCCATGAAATTCTTCAGCCCGATCCAGTCCGGCACCTGGCCGATCTTGTAGTTGCAGAAGGAATAATACAGCGACAGCCCCATCGGGACCATCGTCAGGCACAGGAAGCTGATGATGAACGGCGCGGCGAATATATAGCCCACGACGTTCTCATTGTGCAGGAAGCTGTTCCCGCGCGCGCCCTTGCTCGCCTGCATGGCATAACCCCCTTTTTGTAACATTGAACCGGGCACCCCGAAACGCCGTTTCAGGGTGCCCGGCGATTGTCGGTCAGGCCTGACCGTCTATCGGGCGATTACTGGTTCTCGTACTTCGCCCAGATCTCCTGAGCCTCGGCCCAGAACTGCTCGGCGGCAGCCTGCGCGCTGTCGAACTTGCCGTCGGCCATGCCCTGGAAGTAGGTCTTCAGCAGCACGTCGGAGATCTCCTCGTTGGCGGCGGGCTCGGCGGGGCTGGAATTGGCGGCATCCGGGAAGGAGCCGACCAGGTCGATCAGGGTGTAGACCTTGGCGGTCACGTCGTTGGTCAGCTCGCTGTCGGCCTTCAGGGCCTCCAGCACGTCGCTGTTGATGGAGACGCCGCGCTCGCAGTTGAGGACCTTGTTGCACTCGATGCTGTTGGCGAAGAAGTTGATGAAGTTTGCGGCCATCTCCTTCTTCTCAGAGCCGGAGTAGATGCTCAGCTGCTGGCTGGAGCGCACGACCATGCCGCTCTGGCCGTCGGCGTGCACGCGCGGGATGGTGGCCAGGGCCAGCTCGATGCCGCTCTCGGCAGCCACGTTGCTCAGCGCCTGGAACTGGTTGGAGGACAGCATCACCATGGCGGAATCGCCGAAGGCGATCCAGTCGGCCTCGATGTTTTTGCCGATCTCGTTCTGGATGCCGAAGTCGGCGATGACGCCCTCGGCCTGGAGGGTGCTCAGCAGGTCGATGATGTAGGTCAGGGGCTCGATGTCGCCCTCGAAGGCGAAGTCGGAGCCGTCCATGGCGTAGAAGTTATAGCCTTCCTTCCACTGGGTGACCGTGGAGAACGCCAGGGAGTTGTACTCCAGCGTGGTGATGGCGGGGTTGCCGGTCTTTTCGGTGATGGCGCGGCCCGCGGCGGCGAAATCATCCCAGGTCCAGTTGTCGGTGGGATAGGCGACGCCGGCCTCGTCGAAGATGGCGGGGTTGTAGGCGAAGCAGCGGGCGTTGGTGCCGTTGGAAATGCCGGTCACGTCGCCGTTGGCCTGGTTCACCGTGGTGGCGATCATCGCGTCGCTGATGGCGGTGGTGTCGATGGTGCCGTCCTCGATGTAGGCGTTCAGGGGCTCGATGGTGTCATAATAGGTCAGCCAGTTGTTGCCCATCTGGAACACGTCCGTCAGGTCGTTGGCGGCCATCTTGGACTGGAACACGGTCCAGTATCCGCCGCCGTCGTAGTTCTCAAACTCGACGGTCGCGCCGGTCTTCTCTTCCCACATGTGGATGATTTCCTCGGTGATCTGCGCGCGGGTGTCGGAGCCCCACCACATGAAGGACAGGGTCTGACCGGAATAATCGGGATATTCATAGCCCTCGGCGTTCACATTGTTCCAGCCCTCGGCCTTTTCGGCCATGGCGGGCACGGCCATCGCGCACAGCATGGCGACGGCGAGCAGCAGCGCAACCAGATTCTTCCTCATGTCAAAACCTCCTCAGTTTCGTCTGTGATGCCTGATTTGTTCACATTCACGGCAAATCAGACAACTTACAGCAACATTATATCCGCACTCTGTCCTACTGTCAAGCGTTTTTTGTCCCGGTTTCTTCTCAGTTGATGCGCCATTTTTGTCGCCTGTTTCCCAACCAAATTTCCCTTTGAAGAAAATATCAAGGCCTATATACACAATTTTTAGAGACATTATTATCCTTTTTTCGCCGATTCTATTTAAAAAAACGTTTAATCAGGTTATAATAATTGTCGGACAAATATCGCGCGAATGTGTTATGCGCGCGAAAAAAAACGACGACCATAAGGACACGAGGATGTTATCCGGAGGTGACCCACACCATGAAGGCGTTTTACGAGACGAGGAGCGAGAACCTGTTCGTCGGCGAGATGACCCACTACCCCTACCCGCTGCACGTGCATGAGATCGTCGAGCTGATCGGCATCCGGGAGGGCAGCTGCACCATGCAGATCGACGGCAAGCCCTACGAGCTGAACGCGGGCGACATCGCCATCATGTTCCCGCTGGTGCCCCACAGCTACGACAGCCTGTCCGAGGACATACACGGCTTTGCCTCGTTTTTCCTTTCCGATACTATAGAAGAATTCGCCGGTACCTTCCACACCATGCTGCCGGTGGAGCCGGTGCTGCGCGCGGGCAGCGTCCCCGCCGAGGCGCGGCTGGCCATCGACCAGCTGATGTCCACGCCCAACGAGCAGTACTCCCCCTCCCGGCTGGCCTACCTGCACCTGCTGCTGGCCAGCGTGCTGCACGCCATGCAGTTCCAGCCCACCGGCGCCTTCAACGAGCGCGGGCTGGCCTACCGCGTGGTCAAGTACATATTCGACCACGCCTTCGAGAGCATCACCCTCACCAGCGCCGCCCACGGCCTGGGCGTCAGCGAATCCCACCTGTCCCACCTGTTCTCCCAGCAGTTCCACATCAACTTCCGCCGCTTTGTCAACGCCATACGCATCGACAAGGCCAAGATGCTGATGCGCGACCCGCACATGACGCTGACCGCGATCTGCTACAGCTGCGGCTATGAGAACATGCGCACCTTCCGGCGCGCCTTCGTGCGGGAGACCGGCCTGCTGCCCACGGCCTATCTGCAAGAATTGCGAAACGAAAACGGTTTGATATCCGCAATGCAGGCGTAATTGTGACGCGGCCGTTAATTTCGGAGGTTCGTAAAACGATTTACGGCCTCGGTGAAAGGAATTAACATTAACGATAACATTATCATATAGCAATTTTTGAGAACACAAAGCGCAAGAATCGCAGGGTTTTTGCGCTTTTATTTATTGAAATCGCGTTACAGGGCCGTTATAATAAT
>ONHI01000117.1 GCA_900317565.1 uncultured Eubacteriales bacterium | reverse complement strand
CGGTAATCGGCTTCGCTACGAACGATATGGTCATGAAAAGACTTTTGCCAGCAGGAAAAGCCGATGGCCTTGCTTACCGCGCCTTTATACTGATTGACGACGGACATGATCGTAGGGGCGGCGATGCGCCGCCCGCTCGAATCCGTCCCATGAAGGCTCAACAGAAGGTGGACGTGGTTGGGCATCACGACGGCGTTGTCCACGTGAACGATTCCCGGATAGACGTCGTCAATGCGGCGAATCCTGTCGCTGGCAATCATGCCGGCGGGCGTAAGACACTCCGGCGGGCGTCGCATCGCCGCTCCTGCCGCCCAGAACAGACATGCCTTGTCCTTCGTGCAAATCGTGATGAAGTACGCGCCGTTTTCGCTGTATATGGCGCCGGAAAGCCTGTTTTTCCTGCGAATCGGATATTGCTGCATATCGAAAAAAACTGCCTCAACTGCATATGACGGCCATGTGAGCCGCAGGGGCGGCCAATGGCTGCCCGCCTGCACGAACGGGATCGTACTACTGGCGGGCGGCGCATCGCCGCCCCTACGACGCATATTGCCTTTGTATCAGAATGCAATATGAGACAGTTATTCAGATTGTATGGCTTACTTCTTGCCGATCTGCTCGGCAACCTCGGCGGCCAGGTCGCTGACCTTCTTCTCGAGGCCGTCGCCCATCTTGTAGCGGGTGAACTCGACGATCTTCATGCCGGGGACCTTCTTCTCGATCATCTTGCCGACGGGGGTCTCGCCGTCCTTGACGAAAATCTGCTCCACCAGGCAAACCTCCTGATAGAACTTCTGGATGCGGCCCTGGACCATCTTCTCGATGATCTTCTCGGGCTTGCCCTCGTTGCGGGCCTGCGCGGCCAGGATCTCGGTCTCGTGGTTCAGGTGATCGGGGTTGACCTGATCGCGGCTGACATACTCGGGCGCGACGGGGGAGGCAGCGGCGATCTGCAGCGCGACATCGTGCAGCACTTCCTTCACGGCGTCGTTGACCTCGGGCACCTGGGCCTTCACCAGCACGCCAACCTTGCCGCCCATGTGGATGTAGGAATCCACGAAGCCGTTCTCGCCGCACTCGTAGCGGGCGAAGCGACGCACGGAGATCTTCTCGCCGATCTTGGCGGTCTTCTCGGTGACGACGTCGGCCACGGTCTGGTCGGTGTCCAGATACTTCTCGGCCAGCAGGGCGTCAACATCGGCGGGATTGCCGCGCACGATCTGCTGGGCGATGTCGTTGACCATCTGCTTGAACTCGGGGGTGTTGGCCACGAAGTCGGTCTCGCAGTTGACCTCGACGATGGCGCCGGTGCCGCACTTGGTGCAGATGTAGCTGCCCACGAGGCCCTCGGCGGCGATGCGGCTCTGCTTCTTGGCGGCCTTGGCCAGGCCCTTTTCGCGCAGATAGTCGATGGCCTTTTCGATGTCGCCATCGCACTCGGTCAGCGCCTTCTTGCAATCCATCATGCCACAGCCGGTGCGGCCGCGCAGATCCATGACGTCCTTAGCGGAAAAATTAGCCATTTTGAACTCCTCCTAGCTTGGTTGTGGGGCGGCGCGCATAAGCGCCTTTACGCGATTCAAGCGGCACTCATATATGAATGTCGCCTGAATCAGAATCGGCTCAATTATTCGGCGGCGGGAGCGGCTTCCTCTTCGGTCTGCTCGCCCTGCTTGCCCTCCAGAACGGCGTCGGCCAGCTTGCCGGCGATCAGCTTGACCGCGCGGATGGCGTCGTCGTTGCCGGGGATGACATAATCGATCTCATCGGGATCGCAGTTGGTATCGACGATGGCCACGATCGGGATGCCCAGCGTGCGGGCCTCGGCCACGGCGATGCGCTCCTTGCGGGGGTCGACGATGAACAGCGCGCCCGGGAGCTTCTTCATCTCGCGGATGCCGCCCAGGTTCTTCAGCAGCTTTTCGCGCTCGGCGCACAGCTTGATGACTTCCTTCTTGGGCAGGACGTCGAACTGGCCGTTCTTCTCCATCGCGTCGATGTCGTTCAGCCTCTTGATGCGGGTCTGCATGGTGCGGAAGTTGGTCAGCGTGCCGCCCAGCCAACGGTTGTTCACATAGAACATGCCGCAGCGCTTGGCCTCGGCCTCGATGGACTCCTGGGCCTGCTTCTTGGTGCCGACAAACAGCACGGACTTGCCCTCCAGGGCGATGTCGCGCACGAACATGTAGGCCTCGTCGATCTTGCGAACGGTCTTCTGCAGGTCGATGATGTAGATGCCATTGCGCTCGGTGAAGATGTACTGGGCCATCTTCGGGTTCCAGCGGCGGGTCTGGTGGCCGAAGTGAACGCCGGCCTCCAGCAGCTGCTTCATGGAAATAACTGCCATTTGGGTTTCCCTCCTTGTTTTTTCCACCTCCTGCTTCAACTCCGCGTGGCACCATGAACCCTCGATCGCTCTCGGGCACTACGGTCAACCGCCGCGCGAATCGGCAAGAGTGCGTTTTACCGAAGAATTATAACACAACCAGCGGCCCTTATGCAAGGTTTGCAGGTTAAATCTCGGCAAAATGCGGGGGTGGATGAGGCTATGGCGACTTCTTATAGTCCGCACGTATCGGCTGGTAAAAATCCGTTGCGGTGCGGCTGGAAATTTGGTATAATTATGATGTAACATAGTATGCCTGTAAAAGGGGAATGCCAATGTCACCCGAGGAGCGTGCGAGGCTTGTCATCGATGAAAAGCTGAAGCAGGCGGGATGGGTCATTCAAGACATGAATGCGCTCAACCTGGCTGCCGCCCCCGGCGTGGCTATTCGTGAGTTTCCCACCAGCACCGGCGAGGTGGACTACGCCCTGTTCGTGGACGGACGCCCTGTGGGCGTGGTGGAGGCCAAGCGCACGGAGGCTGGCGAGAGCATCACCACCGTGGAGGATCAATCCGCCCGCTATGCTGGCAGTACCTTCAAGCGCATCCCCGGCGACTACCGCATCCGCTTCGCCTACGAGGCCACGGACAAGCTGATCCGCTTCACGGATTACGACGACGTCAAGTTCCGTGCCCGCACGGTATTCAATTTCTTCCGTCCTGAGACGCTGCGTAGCCTGCTCAAGCAGCCGGACACCATCCGTAATAATATGAAGCATTTCCCGGCATTTGATCCCGCTGGATTCCGCAAGTGCCAGGAGATCGCCATTAAGAACCTGGACAAATCCTTCTCCGAGAATCGCCCCCGTGCACTGGTTCAGATGGCTACCGGCGCGGGCAAGACCTTCACGGCCATCACGGCGGCCTATCGCCTGTTGAAGTATGGCAGAATGAAGCGCATACTGTTCCTGGTGGATACCCGCGGTCTGGGCTTTCAGGCGGAGCAGGAGTTCATGAAGTACAAGCCCAACGACGATCCCCGCTCCTTCGCGGAGATCTATCCGGTGCATCGCCTGCGGGGTTCCTATATCCCGGACAGCGCCCAGGTCTATATCAGCACCATCCAGCGCATGTACTCCATCCTCAAGGGCGAGGAACTGGACGAACAGGCGGAGGAGACGCCCTTCGCGGAACTGAAAACCTCCGACAGCAAGGCCCCGCTGCCCGTGGTGTACAACGCCAAGGTTCCTCCGGAAACCTTCGACTGCATCATCGTGGACGAATGCCACCGCTCCATTTACAACGTGTGGAGCCAGGTCTTCGACTACTTCGACGCCTTTGTGATTGGCCTGACGGCTACGCCGGACAAGCGCACCTTCGCCTTTTTCAACGAGAACATCGCCAGCGAGTATTCCCGCGAGCAGGCCATCATCGACGGCGTGAACGTGGGCGAGGACATCTATCTCATCGAAACCCGGGTGACGAAGAACGGCGCGCACATCATGAAGCAGCAGATCGAGACGCGCAACCGCCTCTCCCGTGAGAAGCGCTGGAAGCAGCTGGACGAGGACGTGGATTACCGGCCCAACGACCTGGATCGGGACATCGTCAACCCCAGCCAGATCCGGGTGGTGATTCGTACCTTCCGGGACAATCTGTACACCCAACTTTTTCCCCGGCGCAGCGAGGTGCCCAAGACGCTGATCTTCGCCAAGACGGACAGCCACGCAGACGACATCGTGAACATCGTGCGGGAAGAGTTCGGCGAGGGCAACGAGTTTTGCAAGAAGATCACCTATCGTCCTGAAACGGACGAAACTGGAAAACAGCCCGACCCGAATGATATACTCAATGCCTTCCGCAACAGCTACAATCCCCGCATCGCCGTCACGGTGGACATGATCGCCACCGGCACGGACGTCAAGGCCATCGAGTGCCTGATCTTCATGCGCGACGTGCGCAGCAAGAACTATTTTGAGCAGATGAAGGGCCGGGGCACCCGCACGCTGGGGAAGGACGACCTGCAAAAGGTCACGCCCTCGGCCACGGAGAACAAGGACCACTTCGTCATCATCGACGCCGTGGGTGTCACGAAGTCGAAGAAGACGGATACGCGCCCGCTGGAGCGCAAGCCCTCGGTGTCGCTGAAGGAGCTGATGCTGAACGTAGCCCTCGGCGCGCGGGACGCGGACACGCTGACTTCCCTGGCCAACCGACTGATCCGGCTGCACACCCAGATGGACAGCGGCGAACGCCGGGATTTCACCAATACCGTTGGCCTGCCGGCCAACCGCGTCGCGGAAAACCTGCTGAACGCCTTTGACGAGGATATCATACTGTCCAGGGCGCAGGCGGACACCGGCGCGGCCCAGCCCGACGCGGCAGCGCTGGAGGTGGCGCAGAAGGCGCTGGTCGCCGAGGCCATCCGGCCCTTCCACGACCCGGAGGTGCGCGGCTACATCGAAAACGTGCGCCGCAACCACGAGCAGATCATCGACAACGTGAACCTGGACGAGGTGATCTTCGCAGGCTTCGACGCGGCGCAGGAGGCCAACGCCCGGCGAATCATACAGACCTTCCGGGCGTTCATCGAGGCGCACCGGGACGAGATCACCGCCCTGCGCATCCTCTACGACCAGCGATATAAGGACCGCCCGATGGCGCTGGAGCAGCTGGATAAGCTGTACGGGTTGTTGAAGGCGCAAAACGTGACGTTGGATCGGCTGTGGGACTGCTATGCCATCGTGAAGCCGGAGAAGGTGAAGCGCGGCGCGCTGGTGCGGCTGGCCGACCTGGTGTCCCTGATCCGCTTTGAGATGGGCCTCACCGACCAGCTGGCCCCTTTCGCCGACCGGGTGAACGCCAACTACAAGCAGTGGATCTTCCGCCGCAACGCCGGCGCGGTGCACTTCACCGACGAGCAGATGGAGTGGCTGCGGCTGATCAAAGATCACATCGCCGCGTCCCTCAGCATTACCCCCGACGACCTGGACCTCCACCCCTTCGACCGCCGGGGCGGGCTGGGCAGGTTCTATGAGGTGTTCGGGGACAGATATCTGGATGTGCTGGCGGAGATGAATGAGGAATTGGTGGCGTAATAGATGAAAGAATGGATTAGCGAGCCATTATCGAAGATTTGCTTTATGACCAGTGGAGGGACCCCAAGCCGCAGAAACTTGGAGTTCTATAAAGATGGAACAATTCCATGGGTAAAGTCCGGCGAATTAGAAAATAATGTCATTACAGAAACCGACGAATACATTACAGAAGCAGGTTTGGATAATTCAAGTGCAAAGATCTTTCCGAAAGGTACTTTGCTTATCGCACTCTATGGAGCCACGATTGGAAAACTCGCCTTTTTAGGCATTGATGCCGCAACAAATCAAGCTGTATGTGGCATCTTCAAAAATGATAAGGTTGACCTTAAATACCTGTATTATTTTCTCCTTTTTTCACGTCCAAATTTGGTTAAACAGGGCCAAGGAGGAGCACAACCCAACATCAGCCAAACCATTCTGAAAAAGCTGATTGTTCCTTATCCTATGGACAAAGGAGAACAGCAGCGCATTGTTGCGCGCATTGAAGAACTCTTTTCCCAGCTTGACGATGCCGAAGCAACCTTGCAAAAGACAAAAGCGCAGTTGGCTCTATATCGGCAGGGGGTGCTCAAAGAAGCATTCTCTTTTAGTTCTTCCAAAGTACCTATCCGTGATGTTAGTTCGATAGTAACAAGTGGTTCAAGAGGGTGGGCACAATACTATTCAGATAAAGGAGCAAGGTTTATTAGAATAACTGATCTAACGCGAAACGGAATTGAACTAAAGAACGATGATATACAGAGAGTCTATCTACCTGATAATGTGGAGGGAAAAAGAAGCAGATTACAAACAAACGATGTTCTTGTTTCTATTACAGCAGATTTAGGCAGTATTGCTATAATACAGGAGTATATTGACGAGGCGTATATCAATCAACATATAGCTATGATACGGTTTATGAATCCCAAACAGGGATTATTCATGGCCTGGTATTTGAAGAGTGAATATGGACAAAAAGATTTGTTGAAAAACAAGAGAGGTAATGGAAAGATGGGCCTTGGTCTTGACGATATTCGAGATACACTGGTTCCAGTTGTTGATGATGAATATGCGAAGAAAGTGGTTGATGCTATTGATTCGAGGCTATCAATCTGTGATTTTATTGAAAAAAAGATAGAAAAAGCATTGTCAGAATGTCAAACACTGCGCCGAGTCATTTTGCAGAGTTGTTTTATTTGGGAGGAATAGTATGGAAATGATAATGTGCTTTCTGGATGAACACAGCAGTGCCTTAACTGTAATAGTTACCGCTATCTATACTCTGACTACTATAGCTATCTTATTAGCAAATAGAAAATCGGCAAAAGCAGCAAAAGAACAAGTATTGGAAATGCAAAGACAGTTTGCTGAGAATTGCCGTGCTAGAATCGAGGTTGAGGTCATCTTTGAAAGGCGTTGTTTTTATGGACTTCGATTTGTCAATAATGGCATGTTAACCGCACAGAACGTGCGTATTAGTTTTGAACAAAGTTTTATAGATAGTATTGAAGAGTCAAGCTTTGCTGGAAATTTAGCTAAGCAAAAAGACAAAACATGTATAATCGGTACAGACCAACACTATGATATCTTTATAGGGACAAGTAAGTATCGACAGAATCCGAATAAAGTACCCGCACAAGGGACTGTGTATTATAATTCAAACGGCACAGAATACAACACAGTAATATACGTTGATATGGAAAACTATGCAACTTTTTACTCAATAACAAGCGAAGAAGAGGATATCCGCAATGAAACAAAGGCACAAACATCAGCATTAATCAATATAGACAACTCAATATGCAAATTAATAGAGGAAATTCAGAAGGGTCAATAAGCATGTCTAATAACACCACCCCCTCCATCATCTCCAAAGTCTGGGGCATGTGCAATCCCCTGCGGGACGATGGCGTATCCTATCAGGATTACTTGGAACAACTCACCTACATGATCTTTTTGAAGATGAGCGACGAATACAGCCGCCCGCCCTACAACCGCGAAACCGGCATCCCGGCGGGCTGCGGCTGGGCGGACATGAACGCGCTCACCGGCGCGGCGCTGGAGGAGAAGTACAAGGAAATCCTCGACGCGCTGGGCAGGCAGCCGGGCATCCTGGGCGAAATCTTCATGCAGGCCACCAACAAGATCACAAACGCCGCCATACTCTATCGCGTGGTGCAGATGATCGACAAGGAGAAGTGGGTCTCCATGTCCTCCGACGTGAAGGGCGAGATCTACGAGGGCCTTTTGCAGAAGAACGCCGAGGACACCAAGAGCGGCGCGGGCCAGTATTTCACGCCCCGTCCGCTGATCCGCGCCATGGTGCGCTGCCTGCGGCCCCGGCCCGGCGATACCGTGGCGGACCCCTGCTGCGGCAGCGGCGGCTTCTTCCTGGCCACGCAGGAGTATCTCACCGACCTGGCCAACTATCCGTCGCTGACCCGCGAGCAAAAGCAGTTCATCAAGAACGACACCTTCTATGGCACGGAGCTGGTGCCCGTGACCTACAAGCTGTGCCTGATGAACCTGTATCTGCATAATATCGGCGATCTGTATGGCCGGATGCCCGTGGCGCGCGGCGACGCGCTGCTCAGCGACCCGGGTTACCGCACGTCGCTGGTCATGACCAACCCGCCCTTCGGGAAGAAATCCTCCCTCACCTTCACCAACGAAGAGGGCGAGACGGAGGAAGAGGACCTCGTCTACAACCGCCAGGATTTCTGGACCACCGGCTCCAACAAGCAGCTGAACTTCCTTCAGCACATCAATACCCTGCTGAAAACCGACGGCAGGGCCGCCGTGGTGCTGCCGGACAACGTGCTGTTTGAGGGCGGCGCGGGCGAGACCGTGCGCAAAAAGCTGCTGGAGACCTGCGAGCTGCACACCATACTGCGCCTGCCCACCGGCATCTTCTACAAGCCCGGCGTCAAGGCCAATGTGCTGTTCTTCGACCGCAAGCCCGCCAGCCCGGAGATGCAGACCAAGGAGATTTGGGTGTACGACTTCCGCACCAACATCCACGCCGACCTGGAGGATTTCGTGCGCTGCTATCACCCGGAAAACCGCTTTGACCGCCATGAAACCTGGTCGGAGGACAACCCGGACGGCCGCTGGCGCAGGTTCCCCGTGGATTTCTTCCTCAAGCGCGACAAGACCAGCTTTGACTATTTCTGGATCAAGGACAAGGCCCTCGCCGACCTGGATAACCTGCCCGATCCCGACGTGCTCGCGGCGGACATCATCGAAAACCTCCAGAGCGCCTTGCAGAGTTTCTCTGAATTGCAGGCACAATTGAGGAAGTCGTAGCGGGCGATGACCCAGCGTAAAGGAATCGGCGCCTGAACAAATATCCCATCGTACCGCGCATGTCGCGCTTGACGCGGCGCGGGAAAATGGGATATACTAATGGAACAATATGTGTTTACAACGGGGGGACGTCCATGCCGTTCATCGTCAGCGTATGTGGCGTAATATGCACGCTGTTTACCCTCTATTTCGCCTTCACCAGCGTGGGCGGCGTGCTGTTCCGCAAGCCGGAGAAAGTGCCGCGCCGCCCGGCGCAAAAGCGCATCGCGGCGGTGATCCCCGCGCGAAACGAGGTGGCGGTGATTGGCAAGCTGGTGGAATCGCTGCTGGCGCAGGACTATCCCCGGGAGCTGTTCGACATCTACGTGCTGCCCAACAACTGCCGGGACGAGACCGAGCGCGCGGCGCTGAGGGCCGGGGCGCGGATCCTGCGGCCGGAGGGCACCATCCGCTCCAAGGGCGACGTGCTGCGCATGGCCTTCTCCCAGCTCTCCGCGACGGGGGATTACGACGCCTATTGCGTGTTCGACGCTGACAACCTGGTCTCCCCGGGCTTCTTCCAGTGCGTCAACGACATGCTGCTGGCGGGCTATCGCGTGGCCCAGGGCTTCCGGGACAGCAAGAACCCCTATGACAGCTGGATCTCCGGCAGCATGTCCGCCTTCTACTGGTTCATGAGCCGGCTGTACAACGAGAGCCGCTTCCGGCTGGGCATGTCCTGCCATCTGAACGGCACCGGCTTCATGGTGTCCGACGAGGCCATACGCGAGATCGGCTGGGACACCCACAGCCTGACCGAGGACCTGGAATTCACCGCGCTGTGCGCGCTGCATGGCTATCGGGTGGGCTGGATGCCCGAGGCCCGCATCTACGACGAGCAGACCCACAAATTCTGGGATTCCTGCGTGCAGCGGCGGCGCTGGACCGCGGGCTCGCTGCAGTGCATGCGGCGCTACGTCCCGGCCCTGCTCAAGAGGCGCACCCTCGCCAGCGTGGACATGGCGCTGCTGTTCATGGGCAACCTGCTGTGCGTGATCGGGCTCGTGCCCGGGGTGGGCACGGCGCTGGGCACGCTGCCCTTCTTCATCTCCCATCCCTGGCGCATACTGGCGCTGGTGCTGGTGGGCGTCGCCTACTACCTGGGCTGCTGCCTGCTGGCGGCGCTGCTGTTCAGGGCCGAGGGCAAGCTGTGCCGGCGGGCCCTGCCGGGCATATTCGGCTTCCCCGTGTTCATGGTGACCTGGATGCCCGTCAACCTGGTGGCCTGCTTCACGCCGCCGCCCCGCTGGAAGGAGATCCGGCACGTGCGCGGCATCGACCGGCCCGACCATTGAGCGCAGTTTTTTCGCTGTGTACGGTATGTCATACCGAGCGCGGCGAAGTATCCGCATCCTAATTGAGGGAGATGATACCGTGAAGCGCCTGCTCTGCTTGGTGATGACAATACTGATCGCGGGAAGCGCCGCCCTCGCCGGGGGCAGCGACGTGCCCAACTGGTACGAGGTGTTCGTGCGCTCCTATCAGGATTCCGACGGCGACGGCCTGGGGGACCTGAACGGCCTGCGGGACAGGCTGGACTACATTGCTGACATGGGCTGGCGCGGCCTCTGGCTGATGCCGGTGATGCCCAGCCCCTCCTATCACAAGTACGACGTGACGGATTACTGCGCCGTTGACCCGGAGTACGGCACGCTGGAGGACATGCGGGCGCTGGTCGCCGCGTGCCACGCGCGGGACATATGCCTGATCGTGGACATGCCCATCAACCACACCTCCACCGGCCATCCCTGGTTCCTCGCGGCCAGCGAGGCGCTGCGGGCGGGGAACGACGACGACCCCGCCGTGGCCTTCTACAACTTCACCCGCGAGGGCAAGGGGAGCTGCGCGCCGCTGGAGGGCACTCAGTGGTACTATGAGGAGCAGTTCGCCGGCGGCGGCATGCCGGATCTGAACCTGGACAACCCCGCCGTGCGGCAGGAGATACGGGCCATATTCGACTTCTGGCTGAACGACGTGGGCGTGGACGGCTTCCGGCTGGACGCCGTGACCAGCTATTACACCGGCGATACTGCGGCGAACGTGGAATTCCTCGCCTGGCTGAAGGCCATGGCGGAGGAGCTGAAGCCGGGCAGCTTCATGGTGGGCGAGTGCTGGGCGAACCTGAACACCATCGCGGAGTACTATGCCAGCGGCGCGGACAGCTTCTTCCTGTTCCCGGCCGCCCAGGCCGAGGGCTTCCTGGTGTCCGCCCTGCGGGCGCGCAAGGCCCCGGCGGAGAAGTTCGCCAAGGCCTACCAGAAGGCGCTGGACGCCATCGGAAGTGGCAGGCTCGCGCCTTTCCTGTGCAACCACGACACCGGGCGCACCGTCGGCCTGGTGCAGGGCCGGACCAACCCAGACGTGGCGAAGTTCGCCGAGGGGCTGCTGGGCACGCTGAACGGCGGCGTGTTCACCTACTACGGCGAGGAGATCGGCATGGTGGGCAGCGGCGACGATCCCAACAAGCGGCTGGCCATGTACTGGTCCGACGGGGACATGACCGACCAGCCCCCGGGGACTACGGCGATCGAGTATCCCTATCCGTCGGTGGAGGAACAGCTGGACGACCCGGCGTCGCTGCTGAACTACGTTCGGGCGGTGAATGCGGCCCGGCTGGAGCATCCGGCCATTGCCGACGGGGAGAACAGCTTCCTGCTGGCCGAGGGGAATCTCTGTCTGATGCGCCGGGAGACGGCGGGGGAGAGCTGCCTGATCGCGGTGAACTTCTCCGCGAAGGAACCGGGCAGGATCGAGGTCGGCCCCTGCGCCATCGCCGCGGACCTGGAGACCGGCTCGGAGGGCGCTTCCCTGGAGGAAGCGGACGGTACCACGTGGCTCAGCCTGCCGCCCTACGGCATCGCGGTGCTGCTGCCCGGGGATTGATCGGAATGGAACGGCGGCAAATGCCGTCTTAATCACAAAACATACGGAGGTACGTCAAAATGCAGAAATACCTGGAACAGATCGAGCGCGTCATCGCCCAGGGCCCCTACAGCGACAGCTGGCAGTCCCTGTCGGAATTCCCCCAGCCGAAGTGGTTCAACAAATTGAAGCTGGGCATCTTCATTCACTGGGGCGTGTACAGCGTGCCCGCCTTCGACAACGAATGGTATCCCCGCAACATGTACATCCAGGGCTCCAAGGCCTATGAGCACCACATCGCGACCTACGGCCCCCAGAAGGAGTTCGGCTACAAGAAGTTCATCCCGATGTTCAAGGCGGAGAAGTTCGATCCCAAGGCCTGGGCAAAGCTGTTCGCCGAGACCGGCGCGCGCTACGTGGTGCCCGTGGCGGAGCATCACGACGGCTTCCAGATGTACAAGAGCGAGATCTCCCACTGGAACGCCGCGGAGATGGGCCCCAAGCGGGACGTGCTGGGCGAGCTGTGCGAGAGCTGCGGCGAGCAGGGCCTGGTGATGGGCGCCTCCTCCCACCGGGTGGAACACTGGTTTTTCATGGGCCACGGCCGGGAGTTTGACAGCGACATCCACGAGCCGCTGGAGCGCGGCGACCTGTACTGGCCCTCCTGGCCCGACAGCGGCGATTTCCACGACCTGTACAGCGAGCCCACGCCCACCGCGGAATACCTGGAGGACTGGCTGGTGCGCACCTGCGAGCTGGTGGACCGCTATCGCCCCCGCGTGCTGTACTTTGACTGGTGGATACAGCACAGCAGCGTCAAGCCCTACCTGAAGAAGCTGGCGGCCTACTATTACAACCGCATGGCCGAGTGGGGCATGGAGGGCATCATCACCTACAAGCACGACGCCTTCCTGTTCGGCTGCGCCGTGCCGGACGTGGAGCGCGGCCAGTTCGCCGACATGAAGCCCTTCTTCTGGCAGTCGGACACCGCCATCGCCCTGAATTCCTGGTGCTACACCGAGGGCAACGACTTCAAGCCGCCGGTGGACATCGTGCGCGACCTGGTGGACATCGTCAGCAAGAACGGCTGCATGCTGCTGAACGTGGGCCCGAAGGCCGACGGCACCATCTCCGACGAGGACCGTGCGGTGATGGAGGCCATCGGCGCGTGGATGAAGGTCAACGGCGAGGCCATCTACGACACCGAAATCTGGCGCAAGTTCGGCGAGGGCCCCACGCAGATCGTGGAGGGCCAGTTTGCCGATGGCATCAAGAAGGAATTCACCAGCCAGGACTTCCGCTTCACCACCGGCGGCGGCGCGCTGTACGCCTTCGCCATGAAGCCCAGCGACGACGGGGAGTATTGCGTGACCTCCCTGGCCGTGCAGGACGCCTCCCGCGTGGCCAACTTCCACGGCATCATCCGCGAGGTCTCCGCGCTGGGCAGCGACGCGCCGGTGCAGTGGACCCGGGACGAGGCCGGGCTGCACCTGCACTGCGACTACCGCATGGGCGACATGCCCGTGGCGTTCAAGCTGATTATCGACTGATGAAAGGAATCCGGTAACATGGAAAAGCTCAGCCTTGCGGCGCTGCTGGACGAGGACCGGGAGATGGTGCTGGCGAACATCGCCGCGGACCGGTCCCTTCCGGCGGCCCAGGCCGCGCTGGAAAAGGCGATCGATCGGGTGATGTACCGCTACGTCGAGCGCTGCGACGACGAGGCACAGCGGGATTGCGCCCAGCACGTGCTGCAAACCATGAAGAACACCCTGCCGATGATGGACACGGTGGGCGAGGCGAAGGTCTGGAAGAAGCAGTATGAAGCCCCCAAAAAGGGCGTGAAGCTGCGTCCGCTGGGCTGGGCCTGCCTCGTGGCGGGCGGCGTACTGGTGCTGGCTGCGGCGCTGGGCGCGCTGATCGCGGGCCGCATGTCCGGCCCGCTGGCGCTCCTCAGGACGCTGCTGCCCGCGGTGCTGGGCGGCGGCGCGCTGTTCTGGGCGGGCATACAGGCCGGGAGGCCCAATAAGAAGCGGGAAAGCCCGGACGACGCCGCGGTGCGCACCGAATACCTGGTGGACGCCGAGAAGGCCTGGCACTGCCTGCGCGGGGCGATGCTGCTGGCGGACGGCCAGCTGGAGCGCGTGCGCGAGGAGGGCGAGGCCAAACGGCAGCAGCAGGCGATGGACGCCCCGGCGGGCGAGGTACCGCCCAAGGCGCTGGAGCTGTTCGCCGAGCTGCTGGAATCGGCTTACGCGACAGAGGATGAAAACGCCCGGGAGGCCGCGGCCTCGATACGCTTCTACCTGCACAACGCCGGCGTGGACGCCCTGGACTACGAGCAGGGCAGGGAGGGCTGGTTTGAATTCCTGCCCGCCGCAAAGCCCGGTACGATCCGGCCCGCGCTGGCCGCGGGCGGCAGGCTGCTGCGCAAGGGCCTGGCCTCCGATAAACGATAAAACAGACCGAAGTCTCACATAAACCGACCGAGGTCTGTGAAGGGATACTCTATGAACAGATACTATGGCTTCGACCTGGGCGACGCCGAGAGCGCCGTCTCCCGCCTGAACAAGCGGGACGCCGGCATGCCGGAGGTGCTGTCGGTGCGGGAGGCGAAGAGCTTCATCACCGCCTACGCCCAGTTGACCAGCGGCGAATTGCTGATCGGCGAGAGCGCCTGCTACGACACCAACGCCGTGCAGCGGGCGCTGCGCTTCAAGAGCCGCTTCTTGACCGACCCGCAGAGCGAGAAGGACATCAAGCGCTTCGCGGCGGGCGTGCTGGCCCAGCTCTACGCCGACGGCAGCCTGGTGCAGAACGACGATTGCTGCTTCTACATCGGCTGCCCCGCGGGCTGGGATCGGGCGACGCGGGAGCGCTATCGCCGCATATTCGAGGACACCGGCTATCCGCCCGCCCGCATCGTGTCGGAATCCCGGGCGGCGCTGATCTCCGCCTGCCAGTCCAAGCACTTCCAGGTGGGCTATGACATCATGTCCAAGCCCGTGCTGGTGGTGGACATCGGCTCCTCCACCACGGATTTCGCCTTCATACTGGGCGGCCGGGAGGTGGAGCTGCAGACCGCGGGCGAGGTGCGCCTGGGCGGCGGCATCATGGACGAGCTGCTGCTGGAGGAATCGATCCGCCTCAGCGACGACCCCGCCGGCGTGCGACGCGCGCTGGAGGAGAGCCCGCCCTGGCGCAGCTACTGTGAATTCGCGGCCCGCAGGCTGAAGGAGCAGTATTTTTCCGACGAGGACTACTGGCGGGAGAACGAATGCCGCAAGACCGTGCGCATACTGGCGGGCCGGGGCGCGCGGCTGACGTTGCGCATCGACGAGAGGATCGCGGACCGGGTGCTGAACCGCGGCGCGGAGCAGCTGAACGGCAAATCCTTCAAGGAGGCCTTCTGCGACAGCCTGAAGGACCTGCATCGCCGCCTGGCGGAGCACCCGCCGGAGCTGCTGTTCCTCACCGGCGGCGTATCGAAGCTGCCGGCGATCCGGGATTGGTGCGCCTC
>ONHI01000236.1 GCA_900317565.1 uncultured Eubacteriales bacterium | reverse complement strand
AACGACCTGTCCATGGACATCAACAAGGGCGAGATCGTGGCCCTGATCGGCCCCAATGGCGCCGGCAAGACCACCGCCTTCAACATGGTGACCGGCGTGTACCAGCCCACCGAGGGCAAGATCTCCCTGCTGGGGAAGGACATCACCGGCAAGCGCCCGGACGAGATCACGAAGCTAGGCGTGGCCCGTACGTTCCAGAACATCCGGCTGTTTTCCAGCATGACGGTGTTCGACAACGTGCTGACGGCCCACCATCTGCGCCGCACCAGCAACTTCCTGACGGCCACCTTCCGGCTGAACATGGCCGAGGAGAAGAAGATGCGCGCCGAGACGGAAAAGCTGCTCCGGGAGGTGGGCCTGTGGGAGCTGAAGGACGAGCAGGCCACCAGCCTGCCCTACGGCAAGCAGAGGCTGCTGGAGATCGCCCGCGCCCTGGCCACGGAGCCGCATCTGCTGCTCCTGGACGAGCCCGCCGCGGGCATGAACCCACAGGAGACCGAGGAGCTGGGCGAGTTCATCAAGGAGATCAAGGACAAGTTCCACCTGACGGTGTTCCTCATCGAGCACCACATGAACCTGGTCATGGGCATCTCCGACCGCATCTATGTCATCGACTTCGGCAAGCAGATCGCCGAGGGCACGCCCGCCCAGGTGCAGGACGACCCGGCGGTCATCGCGGCCTATCTGGGCGTGGATGAAGAAGAGGAGGCGGCGCAATGAGCATGCTGAAGGTGAAGGACCTGAAGGTCAACTACGGCGGCATCGAGGCCCTGAAGGGCATCTCCTTCGACGTGGAGCAGGGCCAGATCGTCACGCTGATCGGCGCCAACGGCGCGGGCAAGAGCACCACGCTGCGGGCCATCTCCGGCCTGGTGAAGACCGCCTCCGGCGCGATCAACTTCCTGGGCAGGGACATCATCCCCTTCAACGCCCAGCAGGTGGTGGCCGAGGGCATCGCCCTGGTGCCGGAGGGCCGGCGGGTGTTCGACAACCTGACCGTGAAGGAAAACCTGAAGATCGGGGCGTACCTGCGCGACGACAAGGAGGAGATCGAGGCCGGCATTGAGGACATCTACCAGCGCTTCCCCCGCCTGAAGGAGCGCGAGTGGCAGCTGGCGGGCACCCTGTCCGGCGGCGAACAGCAGATGCTGGCCGTGGGCCGCGCCATGATGGCCAGGCCGAAGCTGTTGATGATGGACGAGCCCAGCCTGGGCCTGGCGCCGCTGGTGGTGAAGGACATCTTCTCCATCATCCGCGACCTGAAGAGCGAGGGCATCACCATCCTCCTGATCGAGCAGAACGCCAACGCGGCCCTGCGCTGCGCGGACCAGGCCTACGTGCTGGAGACCGGGCGGATCACCATGTCCGGCACCGGCGAGGCCCTGCTGGCGGACCAGAGGGTGCGCGACGCCTACCTGGGTTCCACCGCCCGATAACCCGGCAGGGCCGGGAACCAATTGCTGCCGCGCGGCCCCGGCAGGGCCGGGTGCCAATCGCTGCCGCGCGGCTATGCGACGCCGGATCGGCCGTCGAATGGCCCCGGCAGGGCCGGGTGCCAATTGCTGCCGCGCAGCTATGCGACGCCGGATCGGCCGTCGAATGGCCTCCCGGCTCCGTTCGGCGGATTTTGAAGGGGACACCAAAGCCTTCCCCTTTAGGGGAAGGTGGCAGCACCGCAGGTGCTGACGGATGAGGTCGTCGCCCGTCCCGGCAGGGCCGGGAGCAACACCAATGAAAGTTGAGGGACCACCATGAGCGAACTGAACATCGTCTGCCTGGATCTGGAAGGGGTGCTGGTGCCGGAGATCTGGATCGCCTTCTCCGAGGCCAGCGGCATCCCCGAGCTTCGGCGCACCACGCGGGACGAGCCGGATTACGACAAGCTGATGCGCTGGCGGCTGGGCATTTTGAAGGAGCACGGCCTGAAGCTCCAGGACATCCAGCGCACCATCGGCACCATCGATCCGCTGCCTGGCGCGCGGGAATTCCTGGACGCGCTGCGCGAGCGCACCCAGGCGGTGATCCTCTCCGACACCTTCACCCAGTTCGCCAAGCCCCTGATGGAAAAGCTGGGCTGGCCGATGCTGATGTGCAACGCCCTGGAGGTGGCCCCGGACGGGGAGATCACCGGCTACAAAATCCGCACGGCCCAGTCCAAGCTGACCACGGTCAAGGCGCTGCAGTCCGTGGGCTTTGACACCATCGCCTGCGGCGACAGCTACAACGACCTGGGCATGATCCGCGCCAGCAAGGCCGGGTTCCTGTTCCGCAGCACCGAAAAGATCATCGCCGACAACCCCGACCTGAAGGCCTTCGAGACCTTCGACGACCTGAAGGAAGCGATCTTCG
>ONHI01000141.1 GCA_900317565.1 uncultured Eubacteriales bacterium | reverse complement strand
CGGCATCCCGAGATACTTTCGCAGGGCAGGGATGGCGGCTTCCGCATCGGCGTGGCCCAGCATGTAGAGGTCGCCGAGCTTTTCAATGTCCGGTTCCATGCGGCCGACCTGGGGCGGAATGGAAGGAGCGATGCAGAAGACGCGGCCCCTTTCCTCCAGGCGTTCGAGACGGTCGCACTCGCGGTTGTAGCGCTCATCGCTGTGGCGCAGGGCCCGGAGAAGATTGGGGTAAACCGCATAGCGGCGGGCAGCCACTTCGTCATAGGCCGCATCAGCCATGCCTCCGCCGGTCGTGTCCTTGTGGAAGCCCCGGGACCGGGTGCTCTTGCTGATGCGCCGCACCAGCGCCCTGGTGGCCTGCGTGTTCGGCGTGCTCAAGGCCGGGGCGGTGTTCATTCCCATGGACCCGGAATACCCGAAGGACCGCATTGAGCAGATTCTGAGCGACTCCGAGGCCGCGCTGATCATCACGGACGTGCCGCAGGTGGCCGAGGGCTTTGCCGAGAAGTGCGTCTCGCCGGATGAACTGGGCTCGGAGGACGAGACCCGTCCGGACGTCGCCGTGACGCCGGAGGACATGTGCTTCATCATCTACACCTCCGGCACCACCGGCCGGCCCAAGGGCGTGGCGCTGTCCCATCGGGGCATCTCCAACTACATCGCCCCCGAGCCGGAAAACGCGCCGATCTACGCCCTGGCGAAGCGCTGCCACGGCATGCTGTGCCTGTCCAGCGTCAGCTTCATCGTGTTCCTGCGGGAGATCTTCGGCACCATCCTCAACGGGGTGAAGGTCGTGCTCTGCGACGAGGAGCAGATGGTGAACCCGATGACCATCGCGGAGCTGGTGAACGAGCATCACATCGACGCCCTGGGCGCGACCCCCACCCGGCTTCTGCAGTACAGCGAGATCCCCGCCTTCTGCGAGGGCCTGCGGGGCGTGCGGGTGATGATCGTGGGCGGCGAGGGCTTCCCGGGGCGGCTGTTCCGGGTGATCCGGGAATACTCCGACTGCGAGATCTACAATTCCTACGGCCCCACCGAGGTCACCATCGCCTCCCACCAGAAGCGCATGGATTCCGAGCGGGTGTCGGCGGGCTTCACGATGCTGAACGTCTGGGACCGCATCTGCGACCCCGACGGCGGCGAGCTGCCGCCCTACGCCGTGGGCGAGCTGTACGTGGGCGGCGCGGGCGTGGCCCTGGGCTACTTCCACAACGACGCCCTGACGCGGGAGCGCTTCCCCGTCATCGACGGCGAGCGGTACGTCAACACCGGCGATTTGGCCTACAGGGACGACGCCGGGGAGGTGTTCGTGCTGGGCCGCAACGACGGCATGATCAAGCTGCGCGGCCTGCGCATCGAGCTGGAGGAGATCGAGAACACCCTGGGCCGCTATCCCGGCGTCACCCAGGCGCGGGTGATCGTGAAGACCGTCGGCGGCGCGGAGCACCTGTGCGCCTTCTACACCGTGCGGGCCGGGGCGGAGGACGTGACCGCAGACCGGCTGCGGGACTTCGTGCTTCAGAAGCTGCCGCCCTACATGGCCCCGACCTACTACACCCGTCTGGCGGCCTTCCCGCTGACGCCCAACGGCAAGGTGGCCATGAAGAAGCTGAAGGAGCTGGACGTGGACACCTCCGCCCGGGCCGTGCTGGAGCGCCCGGAGACCGACACCCAGCGGGCCGTGTTCGACATGGCCGCGGCGCTGATCGAGAATGGGCAGTTCGGCATCCACGACGACCTGTTCGCCCTGGGGCTGACCTCCCTGTCCATGATCGCGCTGGTTTCCGATCTCTACGAAAAGTTTGGCCAGCCGGTGCAGGTGACGGAGCTGATGAAGCGCCGCACCGTGGCGGGCATCGCGGACCTGGTGGACGGGATGGCCGCGGAGAGCGCCGGGAGCGCCGGGGCGGAGCGCGAGGCGGCCGCCTATCCCATGACCGCCAACCAGCTGGGCATCTACTTCGACTGCGCGGCCCATCCGGACAGCGTGGGCTATCACCTGCCCAACGTGATCCGCTTTGACCGCTCCATCGACCCGGAGCGGCTGCGGGACGCCGTGGTGAAGGCGGTGGACCACCATCCCTACCTGAAGGTGACCTTCGGCAGCCAGAACGGCGAGCCGGTGCAGCTGCGCGACGACGCGCGGCCCTTTGAGGTGCCCGTGGAGCGGGTGGCCGCGTTTACCGATGAAACGGCCGAAAAGCTGGCGGCGGAGCCCTTTGACCTGAACGGCGGCGAGCTGTTCCGGTTCAGGGTGTTCGTCACCGACGAGGGCCCCTGCCTGTTCAGCCTGTTCCACCACCTGATCGTGGACGGCGGCTCGCTGAACCTGGTGTTTTCCGACATCGCCGCGGCCTACGACGGGCGGCCCATGAGCGAGGAGAAGTGCGACGGCTACCGGCTGAGCGAGCTGGAGAAGGAGGCCGAGGGCGGCGCGGTCTGGAAGCAGGACGTGGAGTTCTACAAGAAGCAGTTCGCCATCGCGGATGAGGCCACCGCGCTGACCGCCAATCTGAAGGGCGACGAGGCCGCGGGCCGGCTGGGCGTGGCCCGCACGGGCGTGGACTGCGAACGGGTGGACGGGCTGTGCCGCCGGTACCGCGTCAGCCAGAACGTGGCCTTCATGTCCGCCATGGCGGTGGTGCTGACCAAGTTCAATTCCGACGCCAGGCTGCTGCTGGCCACGGTGTCCAACGGGCGGCTGAGCCCGATGGTGAAGAACACCGTGGCGCTGATGGTCAAGACCCTGCCGCTGGCGATGAAGCCGGAGCGGACGCTGACCATCCCGGAGCTGTTTGAATACGCCGCGGACGTGTGGATGAACACATTGAGCCACCAGACCTATCCCTTCGCGAAGCTGTCCGGCGACTACGACTTCCACCCGGATTTCTTCTACACCTACCACGGGAAGATCTATGAGGAGCTGGAGCTGGGCGGCAAGGCCTGGCCCCGGGGAAGGATCGCCTACGATTCCCTGCGCTACAAGGTGATGCTGAACGTGGTGCAGGAGGACAAATACTACATCCAGGCCGAGTACAACGACGCGCTTTATTCCGCCGATTACATGAACACCTTTGTAAACTGCATGGCGAAGATGCTGGAGGACTGGGCGGAAAACGAGCGCCTGGAGAACGTGCGCGTCTGCGACATCTCCCTGGGCGGCGAGGACATCCGCTACAACTTCCATCCCCTCAAGGAGGAGATGGTGCACCAGACCTTTGAGCGCATGGCCAGGGAGAAGCCCGACCTGCCCATCCTCACCTGCCGGGGCGAGACGCTGACCTATGACCAGATGAACCGCCGGGCCAACCGCATCGCCCACGCGCTGCAAAAGCGGGGCGTGCGCGAGGGCGGCAGCGTGGTGCTGCTGATGCACCGCACGGCGAACCTGATCGTGTCCATGATGGCGGTGCTGAAGGCCGGGGCGGCCTACATCCCCATGGACGTGGAGTATCCGGAGGAGCGGGTGCAGTATGTCGTCGAGGACGCCGACGCCGACTGTGTCATCACCGAGCGCGACCTGCCCCGGGCCGTGTCCGTGGACGAGCTGCTGAAGGAGACGGACGAGAGCAACCCGCCGCTCCACATCGACGGCGGGCGCACCGCCTACATGATCTACACCTCCGGCTCCACCGGGCGGCCCAAGGGCGTGGAGGTCAGCCACCGGAGCCTTTCCAACCTGTGCGTGCCGGACCCGGAGAACAACTACTTCTACACCCGCGTGCCCATGCCTGAGAGCGTGGTGCAGACGGCCACGGTGTCCTTCGACGCCTCGATCCTGGACATCATGCCGCCGCTTCTGAACGGCATGCGCGTGATCTTCGCCGACGACGAGGAGAACCGCAACGCCGAGCAGCTGGCGAAGCTGATCCGGAAGGAGCGCCCCGCGGTGCTGGGCGACATGACGGCCTCGAAGCTGCAGCAGTTCCTGCAGTCCCCCGCCTTTGCCGGGGAGCTGCACACCTTCGCGGCCTGCGCCGTGGGCGGCGAGGCGTTCATGCCCGCGCTGTACGACAAGATCCGCTCCCTGTCGGACCTGGACATCTACAATTCCTACGGCCCCACGGAGACCACGGTGCACTCCAACACCCGGATCATATTGAAGGAGAACATCATGTCGGTGGGCCGCCAGCTGTACAACGTGCAGTGCGACATCCGCGACATCGACGGCAAGGTGCTGCCCGACGGCGTGGTGGGCGAGCACTACATCGGCGGCTACGGCGTGTCCAAGGGCTACCACAACCAGCCGGAGAAGACCGCCGCGGCCTACCTGACCATCAACGGCGTGCCCTACTTCCGCAGCGGCGACTTCGCCTACAAGCTGCCCAACGGGGAGATCGTGGTGCTGGGCCGGCGCGACGGACAGATCAAGCTGCGGGGCCTGCGCATCGAGATCGGCGAGATCGAGCAGTCCATGCTGGCCTACGACGGGGTGAAGGCAGCGGCGGTGGTCATCCGCAAGATCAACCGCACCGAGCACCTCTGCGGCTACTTCACCGCCGAAGGAGAGGTGGACCCGGACGCCTTCCGGGCCTTCCTGACCTCCCGGCTCACGCCCTACATGGTGCCCACGGTGCTGATGCGGCTGGAGAAGATGCCCTATACCCCCAACGGCAAGCTGGACCGGCGCAACCTGCCGGAGCCCGTGCTGAAGCGGAGCTACGTGGCGCCCAGCAACGACGTGGAGGCCTTCTTCTGCGGCGTGTTCGAGGAGGTGCTGGACCTGGAGCAGGTGGGCGCGACGGACGACTTCTTCGCCATCGGCGGCACGTCGCTGCTGGCGATCCAGGTGACGATCCTCGCCTCCAACGGCGGAAGTTCCGCCTCCAATGGACGCGGCTACGACATCAAGTTCCGGGATGTGTTCGAGCATCCCACGCCCAGGCAGCTTTCGGAGTTCGTCTCAGGCAGTGAGGTGCGCTCCGGCGAGATCGACGAGATCTCCAACTACGACTACGCCGCCATCCACCGGCGGCTCCGGGAGAACACCATCGAGAATTACCTGGGCGGCGAGCGCCGCGCCCTGAAGCGGGTGCTGCTGACGGGCGGCACCGGCTTCCTGGGGGCCCACGTGCTCCGGGAGCTTTTGGAGAACACCGACGCCGTGGTCTACTGCCTGGTGCGCGGCGGGAAGATGCCGGGCGTGCAGCGGCTCATCGGGCGCCTGTTCTACTACTTCGACAACGACTACGCCGACCTGCTGGGCGGGCGGCTGATCGTCGCGGAGGGCGAGATCACCGACGCCGACAGCCTGAAGAAGCTGGACGGCCTCGGGATCGACACGGTGTTCAACTGCGCCGCGTCGGTCAAGCACTTCTCCGCGGGCACGGACATCTACGACACCAACGTGCTGGGCGTTTCCAACATGCTGGACTACGCCGTGCGCAACGGCGCGGGCCTGGTGCACATCTCCACCACCTCCACCGCGGGCGAGATCCTGCTGGACGGGCGGCACGAGCGCTTCGTCTACGACGAGCAGACGCTGTTCAGGGGGCAGGCGCTGGACAACCAGTACCTGAGCAGCAAGTTCCTGGCGGAGCGGCTGGTGCTGGCCGCGGCGGCAGAGGGCCGGGACGCGAAGGTGATCCGCGTGGGCAACCTGATGGCCCGGGACGCGGACGGCATCTTCCAGATCAACTTCCGCACCAACGGCTTCATCAACCGGCTGAAGGCCTACGTGACGCTGAAGGCCATGCCCTTCAACAAGATGCTGCAGAAGCTGGAGATGAGCCCCATCGACCTGACGGCCCGGTCCATCGTGCGGCTTTCGCAGACGCCCAGGGCCTGCTGCCTGTTCAACTGCTACAACTGCCACACCGCCAACTACGGCGACCTGCTGAAGGCGGCCAACGACCGGGGCTTCGAGGTGCGGCCCGTGCCGGCGGAGACCTTTGACCGCCTGCTGGAGGAGGCCAAGCGGGACAGCGGGAAGCAGGCCGGCATCGGCGGGCTGTTCTCCACCGTGGGCATGGGCACCTCCAGCCAGCGGGCGCTGACGCCGGTTCAGAACGACTACACCACCCTGGTGCTGTTCAACGAGGGCGTGTTCTGGCCGGTGATCACCGAGGAATACCTGGTGTCGTTCTTTGACTATCTGACGGGATTGGCCTTCTGGGGGGACGCGCAATGAACAACGATCTGAAATACAGGCTCATCGGCCGGAAGTTCCGGGAGTTCTTCCTCCCGACCCTGTCCATGGCGCTGGCGAACAACATGGCGCTGTTCGTGGATTCGGTGCTGGTGAGCCGGCTGCTGGGCATCAGCCGCATGCCCGCCATCCAGCTGTGCTCGCCCATCGTGACCTTCGTGAACCTGGTGTACTGGATGCTGGGCCTGGGCGGCAGCCTGCTCGCCTCCAACGCCACGGCGGACCACGACCGCCGCAGGGCCGACCGGCTGTTCTCCGCGTCCATGACGGCGCTGATGATCTTCGGCGTGCTGGTGGCGATCCTGGGCACCCTCTTCCGGGGAACGCTGGTGGGCTTCCTGTGCCACGACGAGTCGCTGCGCCCGGACGTGACGGAATACTGCTCGGTGCTGGTGCTGGGCATGCCGCTGCTGTGCTACATCATGAGCCTTTCCTACTTCGCCCGTTCCGACGGCAGCCCGAAGCTGTCCTTCCAGGCGGTGCTGATCTCGAACTGCATCAACCTGACCATGGACATCGTGCTGATGAAGGGCTTCGGTCTGGGGCTGCGGGGCGCGGCGCTGGCCACGGTGATCGGCTATGTGGGCGGCTGCGCCTGGATCTCCCGATACCTGCGGGCGAAGAACCGCCAGCTGAGGGTCGTGTCTCCCTTCGCCGCGGGCGTCGGCCAGTTCCTCCGGGACGTGTGGCAGGTGTGCGTGAAGGGCTTTCCCACCGCCTCCTCCCAGCTGTACATCACCGTCTGCACCCAGAC
>ONHI01000100.1 GCA_900317565.1 uncultured Eubacteriales bacterium | reverse complement strand
CTCCACCGCCAACCTTCTGAAGCCATTCTTTCCGCAATTTCCCGGTTGATGTTGGTCATGTAGGCATTTCCCCGCACGATCATCCTCTCACCCTTACGGGTGAACAGCGCAAATTCATCGCCGGTTTTTGCTGTCAAAGCGGAGATGTCGCGAAGATTGACGTCCTGCTTTCTCACCGTCGTCCTGCTGTCATAGGAGGGCAACTGGTCCATCAGGCGCTGCTGTCGATTATTCAGCGGGCGATCAAAGTGCGTCATGGCGTTGGGATTTCCCTTGCCCGTGTTTCGCTGTTCAATCGGGCTTTGTACAACATCCATGCGCTTATCACCCCGCATAGCTATTTTACCACTCCCGATCTCATCCGTCAACGTATTTTCCGCAGGCGTCCGCGGTTGTTCCGGCCACTTCGCGTTCACCGGCGCGTATTCCCGCTCCCGGCGGCGTCGGCGTCCGGTCTCCTCCTCGAACCGGTTCAAACGGTCGTCGGCCCTGCGCAGCTTCTCCCGGGCGGCCTTCAAGCCCTCCTCGTCGCCCTGGGCCTTTGCCACGGCCATGTCCAGCCGCGCCGGTAACGCCACCCCGCACCAATTCCGCCTCCCCGCATAAGATGCACTGTGGCGGGCGATTTCAGCCCCCACAGACAGCGAGGAGGTTATATTATGTCCTTTTACAGCTATAAGAACGCCAACTCGGACGCCTGCCCCGGCGTGGTGAACGGCAACGTCCTCTCCGGGCTGAACCAGCGCGTGTGCGTGCAGGTGAAGAACATCTACGACAGCTGCATGCAGCAGCAACAGCTGGACGACGAGCGCATCGTGATCGAGAACATCGTGCCGGTGCTGCCCGGGCCGGACTGCCAGGGCACGACCCGCCCCTGCGCTTGCGATTGCGAGGGCAACCGCTGCAACTGCGAATGCCCGCCCAACAGCATCCCCATCACCCACGACGAAGCCGTCCAGAACGCGGAGAACAGCCCCGGGCCGCTGCCCCGCCCCTATGGCGCGTGGACCTTCGAGAGCTGCCGCTCCTCCACCACGGCGGGCCGCATCTCCAACCTGAGCGTGGAACGCATGACCGACCGGCCCCAGTTCGCCCGGGTGCGCTGCACGGTGGACGTGCCGCTGGACGTGCTGTTCCTGGACCAGCGCTGCCAGGAGTGGATGGGCCAGACTGTGGTCAAGGTGGACAAGGACATACTGCTGTGCATCCCCGACGATTCCATCATCCCCTTCACGCTGGAAAGCCTTGTGAGCGCGATTTGCGTGTCCGGGTCTTACATCGGCAACTGCTCCTTCGACATCACCGTCTGCGTCACCGTCGTGCTGAAGGTGCTCGCGGAGGTGGACATACTGATCCCCACCTACGGCTTCTGCCAGGTGCCCCCCTGCGAGGAATTCGCGGAAAATGTCTGTGACGAGTTCTTTTCGCTGCCCTTGTTCCCCCAGTCCTCCTGTGCGCTGGAGCCCGTCGGCGAGGCCGTGGCCGGCGCGAGCGGCACCACCACCGGCGCCACCGGCGGCTGCTATGCCTGCGGCCCGGTGAACCCGGTGCGTCCCTCCCGCATGAGCCAGTGCTCCAACTGCGGCACCACCTGCGCCGGCGGCAGCACCCTGTGCCCCCGCTGCGGCAGCGCGATGACGAATTTGAGCTGACGGACGGCGCCAAACCACAGCAACCTACGGCAGGAATGAGGCTGTAGAAGAAGACCGGATTGCCACGTCGGACCCCTTGGGTCCTCCTCGCAATGACATAGTACGATCACGCATACTGCATGTCATTGCGAGGAGGCACGGCTTGCCGTGCCGACGTGGCAATCCGTGTTTTCCGGTCAGGGACTTGCATTTTATCCCCGCATGGCATATAATGAATTTGACGTAAAGGATATACTGTGCAAAAATCCATAACAGCTGGTATTCAGATCTATAAAAGGATGAATTGATGAACCAAGGATATACATGTCATACTTATCTACTGAAGGAGGAATCGCCATGCGCAGGCGCGTCAACCGGGCGCTGGCCCTGGTACTGCTGCTGGTGCTGATCGGCAGCAGCGCAACGGCGGCGTCCCTGGGCAACCTGCTCAGCCTCGCGAAGGAGCAGAAGTTCAAGGTCACCGAAAAGGCGCTCAGGTCCGGAACGAAATATGCCCTCAGCTACGCGGAGAGCAGCGTGGGCGCCGACAAGCTGAGCTGGACCAGCGACAAGAAGCAATACAGCATCTCGGTCAAAAAGGCCTCGGCCAAGCAAAAGCTGCGGAAGCTGTATGTGGACTTCTCCCGGCTGTACAAGTGGAAGGCGATCTCCTACAAGCTGGACAGGAAGCTGCTGTACGGCTTCAATGTGAAGGGCGCGAAGAAGACCTACAAGAGCCTGAGCGCTTGCCGCAAGGGCATCAAGGCCTATGTGCAGTCCCGGTCCGGCGGCAGTACCGCCTCCGCGAATCCCGGCAGCGGGAAGTACAAGCTGAACACCAACAGCAGGGTGTTCCACACGAATCCGGGCTGCGGCCCCGCGAAGCGCATGAGCGCCGCCAACACGGCCTACAGCGACAAGAGCTACGACCAGCTGATTGCCAGCGGCTACAAGCCCTGCGGCAACTGCTTCCGCTGAGGCGGCGGGAAAGGAGGCACGCGCATGGCACGCAGGAAGGGCTTTCACATCCCCGGGCTGACGTTCAGCTGGAAGCGAGCGCTGGGCATCACAGCGCTGAAGCAGAGAATCGCCCGCAAGACCGGCATACCCACCACCAAGCAGGGGCGGCAGCGCAAGATGGAGCGCACGCTGTTCAAGCTGATCTTCGGGGATAAGAAGAAATGACAATATGCGAGCGGCGGGGTCCGATGGACCCCGCCGCTCGTCTTTGTGCCGATCAGGTCAGCTCGCTCTTGCCGGTGTACAGCTCGTAGTACCGGCCCTTCATGGCCAGCAGATCGTCGTGATCGCCGCGCTCGATGATCTCGCCGTTCTCCAGCACCATGATGGCGTTGGCGTTGCGGACGGTGGACAGTCGGTGGGCGATGACGAAGGTGGTGCGCTCCTGCATCAGCCGGTCCATGCCGTGCTCGATGTGGCGCTCGGTGCGGGTGTCGACGGAGCTGGTGGCCTCGTCCAGCACCAGTATGGGGGCCTTGCTGATGGCCGCGCGGGCGATGTTCAGCAGCTGGCGCTGGCCCTGGGACAGGTTCGCGCCGTCGCCCTCGATCATGGTGTTGTAGCCATCGGACAGCCTGCGGATGAAGCTGTCGGCGCTGGCGGTCTTGGCCGCGGCGATGACCTCCTCGTCGGTGGCGTCCAGCCTGCCGTAGCGTATGTTCTCCATGATCGTGCCGGTGAACAGGTGGGTGTCCTGCAGCACCATGGCGATGTTCTTGCGCAGCATATCCCGGGGCAGCCGCTTGATGTCGATGCCATCGATGGTGATCCGGCCGGAATCGATGTCATAGAAGCGGTTCAGCAGGTTGGTGATGGTGGTCTTGCCCGCGCCGGTGGAGCCGACGAAGGCGATCTTCTGGCCGGGCTTGGCGTACAGGCTGATGTGCTTGAGCACGGTCTTGCCGGGCACATAGCCGAAGCTGACGTCGTCCAGCACCACGTGGCCCTCGATCTTCTCCGGCACGACGGCGTCCGCGGCGTCGGGGGCCTCGGGCTCCTTGTCCATCAGCGTGAACACGCGCTCCGCGCCGGCCAGGGCGGAGAATATGGTGGCCATCTGCTGGGAGATCTCGTTGATGGGGCGGGAGAACTGGCGGGCGTAGTTCACGAATATCGCCAGGCCGCCCACGTCGAACCGGCCCACGGCGCACAGCGCGCCGCCGATGCCCGCGGTGAGGGCATAGCTGATCTGGGTGGTGTTGCCCATGATGGGGCCCATGATGCCGCCGAAGAACATGGCGTTCATCTGCTTGTGGCGCAGGTCGTTGTTCAGCAGGTTGAACTCCTGCACGCAGTCGGCCTCGTGGTTGAACACCTTGACCACCTTCTGCCCGGCCACGGATTCCTCGATGTAGCCGTTGGCCGCGCCCAGGGCCGCCTGCTGGGCGGAATAGTACTTGCGGCTCTTGTTGATGATGAACCGGCCGCCGAAGGCGAAGATCGGTATGAACACCAGCGTGATCAGCGTCAGCCAGATGTTGGTGTAGATCATCATCGCCAGCGTGCCCACCAGGTTGATGATGCCGGAGACCATGCTCATCAGCGACTGGTCCAGCATCATGCCGATGTTGTCCACGTCGTTGGTGAAGCGGCTCATCAGGTCGCCGGTGGTCTCGTTGTCGTGGAAGCGCAGGGGCAGCGATTCCACCTTGTCGAACAGGTCGTTGCGGATGGCCTGTATGGCGTTGCGGGAGATGCCGATCATCAGCTTGCTCTGCAGCCAGGTGCCCGCGACGCCCACGATGTAGATCGCGGCCAGCAGGGCCAGCATGGCCCCCAGATAGGCCACGCGCTCCGCGGCGGGGGTGGCGGCGTCGGCGATGTTGTTGATCACCGGGCGCAGCACATAGCCACCCGCCAGGCTGGCCACGGTGCTCAGCAGCATGCACAGCACCACCAGCACCAGCCGGAACTTGTATTGGGCGATGTAGCCCAGTATGCGCCGGACGGTCTCCCGGGAGTGGGCGGGCTTGCCCTTGAAGTTGTTGGTGGCGGCCATCGGGCCGCGGCCGCTGGGCGCGGCGGAGGTGTTGTACTGCTTTTGCAGGGTCTCAAGCGTCCTTGCCATTTACGCCGCCTCCTTCCCGTCCATCTGGGAGTGATAGATCTCCTGATAGGCCTTGTTCGAGGCCAGCAGCGCCTCGTGGGTGCCCACGCCGCTGATCGCGCCGTCGTCCATCACGATGATGACGTCCGCCTCCTGCACCGAGGAGATGCGCTGGGCGATGATCAGCTTGGTGGCGTCCTTCAGCTCGTTGCGGAAGGCCTGGCGGATGGAGGCCTCGGTGGCGGTGTCCACGGCGCTGGTGGAGTCGTCCAGTATCAGTATCTTCGGGTGCTTCAGCAGCGCGCGGGCGATGCACAGGCGCTGCTTCTGGCCGCCGGAGACGTTCACGCCGCCCTGCTCCAGCTCGGTCTCATAGCCGTCGGCGAAGGAGCGTATAAAGCCGTCCGCCTGGGCGCTGCGGGCCGCCTCGGCCATCTGCTCCGCGCTGGCGTTCTCGTCGCCCCAGCGCAGGTTGTCGGCGATGGAGCCGGAGAACAGCACGTTCTTTTGCAGCACCATGCCCACGCCCTCGCGCAGGTGGAAGAGGCTGTAGTCCTTCACGTCGATGCCGTCCACCAGCACCTGGCCTTCGTCAACGTCGTACAGCCGGGGGATCATCGACACCAGCGTGGTCTTGCCGCAGCCGGTGGAGCCGATGATGCCCACGGTCTGGCCGCCGCTGATCTTCAGGTTGATGTCGTTGAGCACCTTGTTCTCGGAATTCTTGTAGTAGCGGAAGGACACGTTCCTGAACTCGATGTCGCCCCGCTGCACCCGCGCGTCGGGATGGGCGGCGTCCTCGTCGGAAAGGTCGATCTGCTCGGTCATGACCTCCTTGATGCGTCGGGAGGAGGCCAGCGCGCGGGAGCTGTTCATGAACAGCATGCCCAGCATCATCAGGGACATCAGGATCTGGGTGATGTAGGTCAGGAACGCGGAGAAATCGCCCACGGGCATGCGGCCGCCGATGACCTGCTTGCCGCCGAACCACACCACCGCCATGGAGGTGAAGTTCATCAGCAGCATCATGAGGGGCATCATGAATATCACCACGCCCAGCGCCCGCAGCGCGGCGTCCTTCAGATCGCCGTTGGACTTGCGGAACTTTTCTTTCTCAAAATCCTCCCGCACGAAGGACTTGACCACGCGGATGTTGGTCAGGCTCTCCTGCACGTTGGAATTCAGCTTGTCGATCTTCTCCTGCATGGCCGTGAAGCGGGGAAAGCCCGTGCGGATGATCAGGAACTGGGTGATCAGCAGCACCGGTATGGTGACCGCCAGCACGCGGGCCAGCTCCGGATTCATGGCGATGGCCATGATCAGCGCGCCGATCAGCATGCCCGGCGCGCGCAGGAACATGCGCAGCATCATGTTGACGAAGTTCTGCATCTGCGTGATGTCGTTGGTCAGCCGGGTGACCAGTGAGCCGGTGGAATACTTGTCGATGTTGGCGAAGGAGAACTTCTGCACCTTCGCGTAGACATCCTGGCGCAGATCCGAGGCGAAGTTCACCGCGGCCCGCGCGCCGAAGTACGCGCCGCCCACGCCGCCGCCCATCATCAGCACCGCCGTGAGGATCATCAGCAGGCAGGTGACGACGATGTAGCCCACGTTGTGGGTCTCAACGCCCACGTTCAATATCTGGGAGTACAGCCGGGGCATGACGATCTCGCCCAGCACCTCCACGATCATGCACAGCGGCCCCAGCACAAAATACTTCCAATAGGGCTTGACATATTTGGACCATTTCATCGCGCTCTACACGCTCCCTTCCCTGCCGTCCTGCTTTTCCATGTTCACCAGGTTTTTCTGTATGCGCTGCAGCACGCCGCCCAGCGCCAGCAGCTCGTCCTCCCCGATGCCCTCGAACATCTGGGCGTCGATCTGCCGGAACACCGCCAGCGAATCCCCCACCAGCCGCTCGCCCTGGGGCGATATGCTGATGGCGTTGCTGCGCCCGTCCGCGCCGCCGGCCTTTTCCACCAGGCCCCCGGCGCTCAGCTGCTTCAGCGCCCGGGCCACGCAGGCGGGGCTGACGTCCATCGCCGCGGCGATGTCCTTCTGGGACGCGCCCTTGCCCATGCGGGACAGCTTCATCAGCATGCGGTGCTGGCTGTGGTGCACGCCCAGGCCCTCGATGCGCTTTTCCACGATGCGGTGGTGAAGGCGCATCGTGTGGATCAGCGCGTCGATGGTCTCCCGGATGCGCGCCGTCCTCTCCTCCGTTCCCATGTGCTTCCCTTCCTTTTGGTTAACATGTTCACCGTTAACATGTCAATGATTATAGCATCCCATGGTTGCGCGGTCAAGGGGGTTGGGGCGGGATTCGGGTTAAGAATAGCAAAAGAGGCAGCCCCCTTGCGGGGGCTGCCCTGCGGCACATTGCCGGGTTGGGATTACTTGACCTTGATCTTGATCTTGGCCTTCTTGCCGTTGCTGGTCTTCACGGTGATGGTCGCCGTGCCCTTGCCAACGGCCTTGACCTTGCCCTTGCTGCTGACCGTGGCCACCTTCTTGTCGCTGGTGGTGTAGGTCACCTTGCTGCAAATGGCGTCGGTGGGCTTGTAGACCGGGTGCAGGGTCACGGACTTGCCCTTCTTCAGCGTCTTCTTCGTGCCCTCCTTGAAGGCGACGGACTTCGGCGGATAGGGGTCCTTGACGGTGATCGCACACTTCTTGGTCTTGCCGTTGCTGGCGGTGGCGGTGATGGTGCACTTGCCGACGCCCACGGCGGTGACCACGCCCATCTTGCTGACCTTGGCAACCTTCTTGTTGCTGGTCTTGAAGGTGAGGGTGGAGGCACCGCCGGTGAACTTGCCCTTCAGGGTGACATAGCTCTTGCCGGGCACCATGCGGGTCAGGGTCTTCTTGCTGTAGTTCAGCTTGAAGGAGGTCGCCTTCTTCTTGACGGTGATCTTCTGGGTGCGCTTCATGCCGTTGGAGGCGGTGACCGTGATGGTCGCGGTACCGGCCTTCTTGGCGGTCAGCTTGCCCTTGCTGCTGACGGCGACGACCTTCTTGTTGGAGGACTTGTAGGTGAACTTGACGGTCTTCTTCTTGCCGTTGCGGTTGTAGGCCTGCGCGCCGATCTTCCAGGTCTCGCCCACGCCCATATTCGCGGGAATATAGGAGGTGAAGGAGACGATGTTGGACTTGGCGCCGCAGACGCAGCGGCCGTCGTTGTCGTAGGAGTGGTTCTGCGTCGCGGTCTGCTCGCCCAACACGTTGGTGCTCAGGACGGTGTAGCAGTCGGAGCAGCGGGTCACCTCATACTTGATGCCGGTGACGGTGTGCTGCTTCGCGCCGGTGCTGGTGTAGACGGAGTTGCCGCCCCACTCGGTGACCTTCGTGGTCTTCTTGTGCGCGCAGGCAGCCAGGCTGTGCTGGCAGCCGTAGCAAACGTTCTGACCGTTGGCAGAGTGACTGTCGAACTCGGTCACGGTGCCCAGGCTGGTCTTGCTCAGGACGGTACCGCACTCGGAGCAGATCGTGCGCTTCTCCTGCTCGCCGGTCACCTTGTGATAGGTGCTGGCGACGTAGGTGTAGGTCGGGGTGTTGACCCAGTGGGTCTCATCGTACTTGTAGGTGTGGGTGCAGGTGTTCTCATGGCCGCAGCGGGTGCAGACGCCGAACCGGTTGTAGCTGTGCTCCTCGGTGTCGATGCGGACCTTCCTGCGCCAGGTATCCAGCCTCTGGCCGCAGTCGCGGCAGTAGGTGTAGCCGATCTGGTAGCCGATGATCTCGTGGCTGTGGTTGTCGCCCGCGATCTCCTTGTAGCCGGGAGTAACGCTGCCATCCTCGCTGTCGTAGTAATCGTCCTCGTCGTAACCTGCCCAGTTGAACTGGTCGAAGGTATTCTTATGGGCGCAGGTGTTGACGTAGTGGCAGTTGCGGCATACGCCGGTCCTGCCGAAGTTGTGCGTCCAGGTCTCGGTGACGGGCTCCTCGGTGCGGCTGATCTCCTCGCCACAATCGGCGCAGCGAACGACGGTGACCTCAGTGCCGGCGGCGGTGTGATACCTGGCATCAACCGCGGTGTAGACCGGTCCTACATCGTACCAGGTGTCGGTCTCGGTGTTGGCGTGCGTGCAGGCGGCGCGGACGTGGCCGCAATCCTCACACACGTTGTAGCTGTAGTCGTGCTCCTGCTTCACGGTCTCCACACCGCGGGAGATCTTCTCCAGCGTGGTGCCGCAATCCAGGCAGTAGCGGGAGGTGTAGCGCAGGCCGGTGGCGGTGTGGTAGTCGCCGGCGTCCGCGTAGGTGATCTTCTTGCTGCCGTCGAAGTAAATGCGCTCGCGCACATGCGCGTGCTGGCAGGCGCGGGTGTAGCCGCAGTAACGGCACACGCCGTTGTCGTCGTAGGAGTGCTCGACTTCCTCGGTATAGCTCTCCACCACGCGCCGCGGCAGTCCCATGCCGCACTTGCTGCAGCTGTCATAGGCATAGGCGCGACCGGTCTCGGTGTGCACCAGCTCGTCCACGGGCGCGTAGGTCACCTTGCCGAAGATCTCGTAGCTGGTGCTGACGATGGCGTGGTCGCAGGCCGTGCCCAGCGCATGGCCGCACTCAGTGCACACGTCGTAATCCCAGCTGTGATAGCCCTGCTTGGTCTGCACGCCCAGGGAGACGGGCTCCATCTCCTTCCAGCAGTACGCGCAGTGGGACTCCTGGATCATTTCGCCGGTCTCGTTGTGGTAATCGTCGCTGCCGGCGTCCTCATAGCGGGCGTTCTTCATGTAGGTGTTGGTTTCCAGCTTGCTGTGGGTGCAGCCGTAGTGGCAGGTGTTGCAGTAGCCATCGCTGTAATCGTGGCTGTACGTATACGCCTTGGCGTAGGCCGGCTGCTCGTCGTACTTCTTGTTGCAGTACTTGCACTGCTTGTACTCCACCACGTCCACGATGTAGTTGTGGTGGGAATCGTCCACCGCTTCATAGCGGCCGTTGGAGCTCCTGGTCTCGTCGGAATAGTCGCTGTGGGCGCAGACATGGCTGCAGACGCTGCAGATGCCGTCGTACTGATAGCTGTGGGACAGCTTGGTCAGCTTGGGCTCGCCCACCACGGAGCTGAGGGTCATGCCGCAGTCCGTGCACCTGGTGACGGTCAGGGTCTCCTGCTTGCGGTAGTGATACTGATCGTCGATGGACTCGTAGGTGTCGCGCTCCTTGGAGCTGGTGGTGGTCGTCACCTCGGTGTTCGCGTGCGCGCAGGCGTGCTTGCAATACTGGCAATAGCCGTTGCTGTAGCTGTGGTGCTGCGGCTCGGTGATGGTCTTGACGGTCTGCTTCTCGCCGATGACCTGATCGCAGTACTCGCAGCGCAAGGCCTTGGTGATGTCATAGCTCCTGTTGTGATTGTAGATATCGCCGGTGTCCTCGTAGCGATAGTTCTCGGTGCGAACGGTGAAGCGGGTGCTGCTGTGGGTGCAGGTGTATTTGCAATACTGGCAGTAGCCCTTCTCATCGTAGCTGTGGGGGTAATTGGTTCTGGTGTAATCGACGTTCTCGGTCTTCTGCACCACGGCGCCGCAGTCGTGGCACATGATGTACACGGTGGCCTTGCCGGTCACGTTGTGACACTGATCGTCCACCGCGGTGTAGCTGCGCTTCACGTCCCAATTCCACTCGTAGTCCTCGTAGGTGTGGGCATGGGCGCAGACCTTGGCGTCATAGTTGCAATCCACGCAAACCTGCTGGTCGTTGAAGCTGTGCTTGCTCTTCTCGGTATGCTGCACATGCTCCTGCTTGTTCAGATCCA
>ONHI01000098.1 GCA_900317565.1 uncultured Eubacteriales bacterium | reverse complement strand
CCATCCATGCCGCCAGCAGCTCCGCCGGGACGGACAGTATCTCAGGATTTACGAAGGCGGTGGCGGTCTGCAGCGACACGATCAGGTTGATCGCCCGGGCCTCCATCTCCTGGTAGCGCGGCTCGCCGTTGTCCCCGGATTTGTTCAGGAACGCATAGGAATAGACCATCTCCACCCGCTGCGAGGCGTCGTAGATCATCCCCAGGCCCTTCTCCAGCTGCTCCGCGGACTGGCAGAGCGTGCCGGGCAGCGCCTCCAGCGCGGCAATGGCCTTCTCCGCCTCGGCGTAGGCCGCGCGCCAGGCCGCCTCATCCGCGAATATCGGCGTCAGATCCCACTGAAAATTGGCGTCCATTTCCCTTCTGGCCTTGACTTCCATGATGCTTCATCCTTCCCCTATATAATTTATTGCGTTGTCATGCCTTCCTGAGCGTAAAGGTGAACTCGGAGCCCTCGCCGGGCTCGCTCCTGACGCTGATGTCGCCGCCCATCAGGCCGGTCACCAGCTTGGCGATGGCCAGGCCGAGGCCGGTGCCCGTGGTCCGCATGCGGGATTTGTCCGCCTTGTAGAAGCGCTCCCAGATCAGCGGCAGGTCCTTGGGCTCGATGCCGCAGCCGGTATCCCGCACGCCCACGGACACGAATTCCGCGCCGTCCCGGGCGAATATCACCACGCTGCCGCCCCGGGGCGTGAAGCTCAGGGCGTTGTCCAGCAGTATGACCAGCACCTGCATGATGCGGTCCTCGTTGCCCAGGCAGGCCAGCTTCGAGCCGTCCGTCTCCACCCGCAGCGCCACGCCGGAATCGTCGGCGATGCGCTTCATGCTGCGGGCCGCAGCCTCCAGTATGCCTGGAAGCTCCATGGGCTCCAGCTCCACCTTGATCCTGCCGTCCTGGAGGCGGGACATGTCCAGCATCTCGCCCACCAGCTTCTCCAGCCGGATGGTCTCCTTCAATATGACGCGGTAGCTCTCCTGCCGCTCCTCCTCGGTGTCCATGTATCCGTCGATCAGCGGCTCCACCATGCCGCGGATGCCGGTCAGCGGCGTGCGCAGCTCGTGGGAGATATTGGCGACGTAATCCCGCCGCAGCTGCTCCATGCGCTGGGCCTCGGAGACGTCGCGCATCAGGCAAACCGTGCCCAGGATCGTGCCCTCCTCGTCCGTCAGCGCGTTCGCCACGGCGCAGATCGCGCGCCGGGAGGGATTCTGCCATTCGATCTCCTCCGGCTCGCCCCGCTCCATGCAGCGGCGCAGCAGCGACCGTATGGGCTCATAGGCAACGGTCACATCGTCCAGCAGCGCCGCGGCGGTCTCCAGCTCCGAGAGCTCCAGAAAGGCGACGTTGGCGTGGACGATGTGCCAGCGGGTGTCCACGGCGATAAGGCCTTCGCCGATGCCGGATATCACCAGCTCCAGCTTGTCGCGCTCCTTGCGGAGGTTGCTGATGACGTCCACCAGGCGGCCGGACATGCTGTTCAGCGCGTGTCCCAGCTCGCCGATCTCGTCCCCGGGCAGCTGGGCGATGCGCTCGGCATAGAGGCCGTCCTCCATGCGCCGCGCAGCCCGGGTGATGCGCTGGATCGGGCGCACCAGCATGCGCGTCAGCTCCAGCGACATGACGACCGCCAGCAGCAGCGAAACGCTGACGACGATGGTCAGCATGTAGCGCACCATGCGCGACAGCGAGCGCAGCTGCGTCACGGGCTGGGCCAGTATCACGCCGCCGCGCACCGTGCCGGCGTCGTCTATGATGGGAACGCCGGCGAATATGATCTCCTCCTGGACGAACTCAAAGCGCCGCATGGCGGAGACGTTCTCCCCCGCCAGCACGCGGCTGGCGAATTCGCGGTCGATGGAGTCCAGCACGTCGATCCACTGGAAATCCCCCGTGTCCTCCGCCACCGCCTCCTCGCGATAGCGGCTCATGCGGATCTTCTCGGTGTCCGCGTCCAGGTAGAACACCTTGGAATCGGTCAGTTCCTCGTACAGGTGCGCCGTGCGCCGGTTGGGAATGATGCCGCCGTCCGCGGACGAGCGCGCGCTGTCCGCGATGCGCGACGCCTTGCTCAGCATCTCCTCGATGCGCATCTCCCGGATGTATTGGGAGGAGAGGGCATAGCTAAGCACGCTGGCCAGCACGATCACCACGATGCAAAGGGTGATGTGGCTGATCAGCGTCTTCGTGCCGATGCTCAGCGATCGCCTGTAGCGCTTGCCGCCCATGGGCTATGCCCGCGCCCCCTCTTCCACTTCAAATCGATAGCCAATGCCCCAAACGGTCTTGATGTCCCAGCTGTTGCCCTCGTTGCACAGCTTCGCGCGGATGCGCTTGATGTGGCTGTCCACCGCCCGGGTATCGCCCAGGAAGTCATAGCCCCATATGCTCTGCAGCAGGTGCTCCCGGCTGAAGACCATGCCGGGATTGCTGGCCAGCGTCCAGAGGATCTCCGTCTCCTTGGGGGTGCAGGGCACCAGCTGGCCGTCCAGCTTGACGGTGAAGGCGTTCATGTCGATGTCCAGGTTGCCGACCACCAGGTGGGCGGACTTGTCCTCGGTGTTCAGCTCGTGCATGCGCCGCAGCACGGCTTTGATCCGCGCCAGCACCTCCCGGGGACTGAAGGGCTTGGTGATATAGTCGTCCGCGCCCATCTCCAGGCCCAGCAGCTTGTCAAATTCCTCGCCCTTGGCGGTGAGCATGATGATGGGCAGGCTGGATTCCTTGCGCACCTCCCGGCAGACCATCAGGCCGTCCATGCCGGGCATCATGATGTCCAGTATCGCGATATCCGGGCGCAGCCTGCGCACCTGCTCCACAGCCTGGTTGCCGTCGTAGGCGGAGATCATCTGATATCCCTCACGGCGGAAATAGGCGTTCAGGGACTGATGCACATTCGGGTCATCGTCCGCGACGAGAATTCTGTAACCGCTGCGATTCTCTTCCATAGGTCAACCTCCTTTGGCGGTATACTTATGAGAATTTATCACAAATGTGTGTCAAAACCATGGCTAACGCGTCTACAACTGAATAATTATGGACATATATCCCGGCGCGTGTGCATATCATGATTTGTGCGGCTGTTCCACATCCCCCTATTATAATTGTACCACAACCCTTCGATTCAGGCAACGCCTTTGAACGAATCGACAAATATTGGCGCGCAAGCCGCCGGGCGGCCCGGCAGATAATATCCACTGCCGGACGCGGCGAACGGAGGGTGACGCGGATGCGCAAGCTGCGCGGTTTGGTGGGCATGCCCGTGGTCTGCGGCAGCCGCAGACTGGGACGCGTGCTGCGCGGGGAGCTGGCGGAGGACCTGCGGCAGCTGGACGGCATTTGGATCAGCGCCGGGCTGCGGGGCACGCGCTACATCCCCGCCGAGAGCCTGGAGCTGCTGGGGCGCGTGGCCGTGATGGCCGAGGACGACGGCGCGCGCAGGCGCATGGCGGGCAGGCCGCTGCTGCTGCGGGCCGTCTCCACGGACGGACAGCGGCTGGGCGCGATCACCGGCGCGGAGATCGACGAGGTCAGCTTCGCCGTGACGGCGCTGGAGCTGTCCGCGGGACTGTGGGACGACCTGCTGCGCCAAAGGCAGCGCGTCACCCGCTACACCGTGAACCGAGAAAGCGGCGAGGTCGTCGTGGAAATCGCCGCGGAGGAAAGGGAGGGAATCGCGGATGAGGGGCGGATTGATGAAGGGCCTGCTGGCTGGGATGCTGATCGGCGGATCGGCGGCGACCATCTTCGGGGTCATGAACTGGCAGACGGAGCGCAAGTGGAACCAGAAGGCCAAGCAGACGGGAAGCTGGATCTCTGACAAGGCCGACGATCTGGCGCGCAGGCTGTGAACCCGGGGCGGCCTGCGCCGCCCGTACATAGCTTGCGCGAAGGGAGGGAAAAGCATGCAGCTGCGCGCCGTCCGAACCCGTTGGCCCCAGGTCAGGCTGGCGGGCGTCGTCCTTGGGACCGCCCTGGCGGCCTTTTGGCTGCGCGGGCCTATTTTGCAGGTGGGCGGGCTGGCGCTGGGCGCGGCGGCGCTGGGCTTCCTGGCCCTGCCGCTGGACAAGATTTTCGAACGCAGGCTCCCCCGTCCCGCCGCGGCGCTTCTGACGCTGGCGTGCATCGGCGGCGCGCTGGCGCTGCTCATGTGGCTGCTGCTGCCCGCGATGCTGCGCCAGCTGGTCGACCTGGCCCGCGCGCTGCCGCGCACGCTGGCCATGCTGTCCGGCTGGATCGGGCAGACACGGCTGTGGCTGGAGCAGCGCCTGCCGGGCGTCGCGCTGCCGGAGCTGGACTTCGGCGGCTTGCAGGGCGTGCTGGCGGGCGTGGCAGGAGGTACATTTTCCCTCGCCGTCAACCTGGCCGATCTGATCGGGCGGGCGTCGCTGATCGTCGTGCTCGCCTACTTCTTTCTCTGCGACCGGGACAGGCTGCTGCTGCGGCTGGAGCTGCTGCTGCCCCAGGCCGCCCGGGCCACCGCGGTGCGTATGGGCAACGCCGTCAGCCGGGAGCTGCGGCTCTACCTGCGCGGCCAACTGATGATCGCCGGGGCCGTGGGGCTGCTGTCCGTCGCGGGGCTGGCCCTCGTGGGCGTGCGCAGCGCGCTGGTGCTGGGGCCGCTGATCGGGCTTCTGAACATGATCCCCTACTTCGGGCCGTTCATCGGGGGCGTGCCCGCGGTGCTGATCGCGCTGGGCGACGGATGGCAGAAGGCCGCGCTGACCGTGCTGGCGCTGACGGTGGTGCAGCAGCTGGACGGCTCCTGGATCTCCCCGCGCATCATGGGCAGCCTGACGGGCTTCTCCCCGGCGCTGGTGCTGGTGGGGATCTACGCCGGGGCACGGCTGGGCGGCATCGCCGGGATGCTGCTGGCCATGCCCGTGATGATGGCGACCCGAACGTTGTTTAGAGTTTTTGTTCAAAAATGTGAAAACAATTGAACTTTTCCGCATTATGTGTTATAATGGCACTGAATGTGAACGTTGTGTCCGAAAGGCGGTGCGCTATGAACAACAGGATGGATGAAACAAGGCACTTCCGCATCCCCGCGGATGTCCCGGAATCGGCCGCAGATATCATCGAGTTGGTCTATCAGGCGCTGAAGGCCAAGGGACACGATCCCATCATGCAGATGGTGGGCTATATCATCTCCGGCGATCCCACCTACATAACCAGCTACAACAACGCCCGCTCCCTGATCCGCAGGCTGGAGCGCGATGAGCTGCTGGAGGAATTCGTGCGCTTCTATATCGTCGAGCACGACAAGGATCTGCGTTGATATACGCATAGTACGACAGTCAGTGAAGGGCATCGACAGGGCTGGGAATATTGCATTTCCAGCCCTGTGACATGCCGCCGCGGCGCACACCGCGAGAGGAAGTTTTCAACCATGCAGATGAACGCGCTGGGCCGGTCCGGCCTGAAGGTCTCCCGGCTGTGCTTTGGCACGCTGACCATGTCCCCCCTGCAGCGCAACCTGTCCCCGGAGGAGGGCGCCCGGCTGCTGGTCCACGCCTACGAGCGGGGCGTGCGCTTCCTGGACACGGCGGACCTGTACGGCACCTATCCCCATATCAGGCTGGCCCTGCGGGAAGCGCCGGACTACGTGATCAGCACCAAGGCCTACTGCTATGACCGCGAGACGGCCCAGGCCGCGCTGGAGCGGGCCTGCCGGGGCGTCGGGCGGGACTACATCGACCTGTTCATGCTGCACGAGCAGGAATCGCTGTACACGCTGCGGGGCCACGAGGAGGCGCTGGTCTACCTGGAGGAGCAGAAGCGGCTGGGCCATATCGGGGCTGTGGGCGTCAGCACCCACTTCGCGGGCTGCGTCGCCGCCGCGCCGCGCTTTCCGATGATCGACGTCATCCACCCGCTGATCAACGCCGCCGGCATCGGCATACAGGACGGCACCCGCCAGGACATGGAGGCCGCCATCTCCGCCGCGCGGGAGCGGGGCATCGGCATATTCGCCATGAAGCCGCTGGGCGGCGGGCATCTGATCGCCAACAGCCGCGAGGCACTGGAATACGCGCTGGATAACCCGCTGCTGGATGCCGTGGCGATGGGCATGCAGAGCATCGAGGAGATCGACGCCGACACGGACCTGTTCAACGGTGTGCCCGGCGCATGGGAGCGGCTGGAGGCGCTCAGCCACCGGGAGCGGCACATCATGGTGCACGACTGGTGCGAGGGCTGCGGGCGCTGCCGGGACCGGTGCCGCCAGAAGGCCATCGAGATCGTGGACGGCCGCGCCAGGGTGGACCAGTCGAAGTGCGTGTTCTGCGGCTACTGCGCCAGGGTCTGCCCCCAATTCTGCATAAAGGTGGTATGATGATGCGGGTGATCTGCCTGGACATCGGCGAAAAGCGCATCGGCGTGGCCGTCACCGACCCGCTGGATCTCACGGCCCAGGCCGTGGAGACGATATGGACGAAGGGCTTCACGAAGGACGCCGCCCGGGTGCTGGAGTTGTGCAAGCAGTACGAGACCGACCGGGTGCTGTGCGGCCTGCCGCTGAACATGGACGGCAGCGCGGGCTTCCAGGCGGAGCACGCCCGGGCCTTCGGGGATTACCTGGCCGGGCAGGGCCTGCAGATCCGCTATCAGGACGAGCGCATGACCACCCGCCAGGCCAGGAGCGTGCTGCTGGAGGCAAACGTGCGCAGGCAAAAGCGCAAGGAATACATCGACCAGCTGGCCGCCACCTACATCCTGCAATCCTTTCTGGACGCGGGCGGCTGGCGCGACAATGACGACAGGAAAATCTATTTAAGAGGAGTATGGCATATGAGCGAGAACATGAACCACGATCTGGATATGGACCGCGAGGACATCGTGGAGTTGGTGGACGAGGACGGCAGCGCGGTGCGCTTTGAGCACCTGATGACCCTGGAACACAAGGGCAAGGCCTACATCTGCCTGGTGCCGCTGGACCCGATGGAGGACGTCGGCGAGGACGAGCTGGTGATCCTGCGCATCGAGACCGACGAGGAGGGCAACGACGTTTACGCCACCGTGGAGGACGACGCCGAGCTGGACGAGGTATTTGAAAAGTACCTGGAGATCGCCGAGGCGGACGACGAGGAGGAATAAGACCTCTACATGTGAAATGGGATTGCGCGAAGCAATCCCATTTTTATATGATAAATTGTGAGCGGCGTCTGTAAGCCGAGTTCTGTATTGGACGATCATCTATCTGGGCCTGCGGTTGCCAGCAGGCTCTAGCGATTACCCGGAAGCGCGACGGGCCGCCGCCGCCATGGGGCCCGAAGGCCCCACGCATGCTTCCCTATCAATCTTGCACCAGGTGGGGTTTACAGAGCGGACAAGTCGCCATGCCGCTGGTGAGCTCTTACCTCGCCTTTCCACCCTTGCGTCCTTTCGGATTCGCGGTATATCTCTGTTGCACTTTCCTTGAAGTCGCCTTCACCGGCAGTTAACCGGCACCCTGCCCTGCGGTGCTCGGACTTTCCTCAAGCGCTTGCGCGCCTGCGACCGTCTGGCGCCCTCACAATCATCATCGCTGTTCTATGTATGGCTCATTCCCCGGCGTCGTAGAGTATGCGGCCGCAGTTGTCGCACTCCACGATCCGATCTCCGTTCTTGATGTCCAGCAGCGTGGCGCTGGGCAGCGACATGAAGCAGCCGCTGCACTGGCCGTTGACCAGCTTGGCCATGGGCGGCGTGCAATGCTGCTTGATGCTGCGATACTTGGCCAGCAGCTGGGGATCGACCTTCTTGGCCTCCTGCTCCGTCTTGGCCCGCATATCCTGCAGCTTGGCGGTGTCGGCCTTGAATTCCTTGTCGTATTCCACCTTCAGCTGGTCGAATTCCATCTTGGTCTTCGCGGCGCGCACGCGGATCTCCTTCTGCTGGCGGTCCTTGGTGTCGGCGTCCTTGCGCATCTTCTGCAGCTCAGCCTCGTAGCGGGACAGCGTGTCCAGCAGCTTCTGCACCGCCTCGGACTGCTTCTGGGCGTCCTCCACGGTGGCCGGCGGGTTCTTCTCGAATTCCTCCGCCAGTGAAGCCAGCACCTTCTCCAAGCGCTCGGCCTCGTCCTGCACGGCCTCGAGGCGATCCTGCATCACGGCGACGTCGCTCTCCAGCTTCTTCATGTTCGCCTGCTGGTCCTTGAGGAAATCGCGCTGCTTCATCAGCTTCTGCCGGTTGGCGGACTGGCGCATCCTTCCCTCAAAGTGATCGGCCTCCATGTCCACCTGCATGAACTGCCACAGGGTATCCAACTGCATAACCATACCTCCATCAAATCAGAAAAACATCTCTGCTTCGCTCTGTAAGACGCATATATCATATTGTACCGCATCGGCGGCCATTTGTAAACCTCTGGCAAGGTTAGAAATTGCGGGATATTCTGTTGCGGCGTGCCCCGCCTCGACGATGCACAACCCGTTGTCCACCGCGTCGAGGGCCTTGTGATAGGCCATCTCGCCGGTCAGGTACACGTCCGCGCCGGCCTGCCGGGCAATTTCGGCGTAATCCTCGCCCGCGCCGCCCAGCACGGCCACCCGCCGGATCGCCCTGCAGGGATCGCCGTAGCAGCGGGCCGGACCGCCCAGTGCCTGCCGCGCTGCCGCACAAAAAGAACCGAAGTCGGTTTGTTTTGGTGTTCCAATGCGCATGCCGCTGTCCAGGGGCTGCACATCCCCGAGCCCCAGCGCCGCAGCGAGGGCGTCGTTCACCCCCGGCGAAGCGTTGTCGAAGTTGGTGTGGGCCGCGATCATGGCGATGCCGGACCGGGCCAGCGCGCACAGCAACCGCCCCTCCGCGTCCGTCTCGCAAAGGTTCTTGCGCCCGCGGAACAGTATCGGATGATGGGTCACGATCAGCTGCGCGCCTTTACGCACGGCCTCCTCCAGCACGTTCATGCGGAGGTCCAGCGCGCACAGCACGCGCTCCACCGCCGCGTCGGGCCGTCCGGCCAGCAGCCCCACGTTGTCCCAGGGCTCCGCCAGCTCAAAGGGCGCGATGCCGTTCACCAGCTCCAGGACCTGCGCTACCGTTGCAGACATGCCAGCACCTCCTGCCAGATCTCGATCTCCTGCGCCAGCGGCGCGATCTGCGCCGCGTCCCCGGAGGCCTCGGCCCCCGAGAGCGCCTTTTTCGCCACCCGCAGCCTGAATTGCGCGTAGGGCAACAGCTCCGGCGGCATGCGCTCCAGTAAAACCGGACCGACGACGGTTTGTTTTTGACTGTAGTCGGCTTTTCCGGGCTCCGCCTGGATGATGACGTAGTTCCTGCCGGCGTCCTGGACCACGCGCTCGTCGGTGATGGCGTAGCCGCATGCGCAGAGCGCCTCGCGCAGCTCCGGGAGGGCGCGGCTGCCCGCGTCGTGGTTGCCGCTGACGAGCATCAGCTCGGCGTCGGGCACGGCCCCGGCGAGGGACGCGATGAAGCCGTCAAAGGCCGCCACCGCCTCCGCCGAGGGCACGGGCTTGTCGTAGATGTCCCCGGCGATCAGGATGGCGTCCGGCTGCTCCCGGCGGGCCAGCTCCGCGATCTGGTTCAGGATGTGGACCTGGTCCTCCATCAGATCCCGGCCCAGCAGCTTGAGGCCGATGTGCAGATCGGACAGGTGGAAGAATTTCATGGCGCGCCTCCGTGGTGTTGATGCTTCTATTGTAGCAGAAAGCCGCCGGGACTGCAAATCCCGGCGGACAACGGAAGGGAAGATTTCCTGTCCCATGTATGAACCTGTCGACCTCATCCGACCCCTGCGGGGCCGCCTTCCCCAGAGGGGAAGGCAAAGGACGGCACCTGGATTGCCTTCCCCTCTGGGGAAGGTGGCCGAGCAAGGCGAGGCCGGATGAGGTCGAGGCAGGCAGAGAATATGCGCGGAAACTGACCTGTTGAAGTCTGTCGGCGCCTCAACCCAGCGAACTGTAATACGCCTCCAGATGGGGCTTGGCGGCCAGGTAGCAGGGCTCCAGGCGCGCGTCGAAGTGCCTGCCCATGCCCTCCATGATGATGGTATGGGCCTGGTCGAAGGACATGCTCTCCTTGTACACCCGCTTGCTCACCAGCGCGTCGTACACGTCCGCCACGGCCATGATGCGGGCCTCCAGCGGGATCTCCTCGCCCTTCAGACCCTCCGGATAGCCGGAGCCGTCCCAGCGCTCGTGGTGGTAGTGGGCCACGTTCTCGGCGATCTGCCGGAAATAGTCGTCGTCGGTGCCCTTCAGAATCTCCCGCACGATCTTCGCGCCCTCGGCGGCGTGGGACTTCATCTTCTCAAATTCCTCCGGCGTGAACCGCCCGGGCTTGCGCAGCACCGCGTCGTCCACGGCGATCTTGCCCAGGTCGTGCATGGGCGCGGCCTTCACCACGGCCTTGCAGAAGGCGTCGGAGAGCTCGAAGGTTTCGCTCTCGCGAATGGCCTCCACCAGCAGGCGCACGCCCTCGCTGGTGCGGCGGATGTGGCCGCCGGTGGAATTGTCCCGGCTTTCAACCATGGTCGCCATGCCCAGCACCAGCTGGTCGTGCATCTCCACGATGTGGGCCGTCTTCT
>ONHI01000058.1 GCA_900317565.1 uncultured Eubacteriales bacterium | reverse complement strand
GATCTCGGTATCGCAGTCCACGAAGGGCCGGTTCATGCGCCGGGCCAGAGCCCTGCCGACGCTGCTCTTGCCGCAGCCGGTCATGCCCGTGAGGATCAGGTTCAGCGCCTCGCCCCGCAGCAGGCCGTAGATGCGCTCCGTCTCCGATTCCGGGATGGACTTCCCGGTGAACAGCTCCGCGGCCTCCCGCGCCTGCCCGACCAGCATGTAGAGCCCGCCGGAGCAGGGGATGCCCCGGGCCTCGGCGTCCAGCAGCAGCGCGGTTTTGTCCGGGTTGTAGATCACGTCCAGCACGCCCGTCAGCGCGGGCAGCCGGGAGAGGTCCGCGGCGCTCTGGCCGTTGTTCGGATACATGCCCACCGGCGTGGTGTTGACGAGGATTTCTGCGTCGGCGTGGTCCCGGTACAGCGCCTCGTAGTCCACCGGCCCCTTGCGGGAGACGACCACGATCTCCCGGGCCCCCAGGCGCTTGCAGGCGGTCTGGGCGGTCAGCGAGGTGCCGCCGCTGCCCAGTATGACGGCCTTCTTTCCGGCGATGTCCACGCCGGCGCGGCGGGCCATGGCGATGAAGCCGCCGATGTCGGTGTTGTGGCCGTACAGGCTGCCGTCCGGGCGGACGATCAGCGTGTTGACGCTGCCCACCTCCCGGGCGGTGTCGGACAGCGCGTCGCACAGCTCATAGGCCAGCCTCTTGTAGGGGATGGTGACGTTCAGCCCCCTGAAGTCCCGGCGCTTGAGCAGGTCGACGAACGCCGCCTCGGTGCGCTCGTAAAGCCGGTAGTCGTAATCGCCCAGCTGGGCGTGTATGGGCACGGAATAGCTGTGGCACAGCTTCGCGCCGATCAGACCGTATTCCATCTGCCTCTCCTATTGCTCGTCGTAGCAGCCCAGGAACGTGAATTTGTCGCAGTGGGCCTCCAGCTCGCCCATCAGCCGCACGATGTCCGGGTCGGCGGCGGAGGCGGCCATGTCGAAGAAGAAGCGGAACTCGAACTCCCGCCCGGGCAGCGGGCGGCTCTCCAGCTTCAACAGGTTCACCCCGGCGATGGCCAGCCGCGAGACCACCGCGTTCAGCGCGCCGGGCTCGTGGGCCAGGTTCAGCATCAGCGATATCTTCCGCGCGCCGGGATAGATCTCCAGCTTCCGGGAGATGCAGATGAACCGGGTGTAGTTGTTGCGGGAATTGCTGATGTCGTCGTCCACCTCGCTCAGGCCGTAGAGGTCGGCGCAGGCCTTGCTGGCGATCACGGCCAGGTCGTCCCGGTCGCTGTTCGCCACGTATTCCGCGGCGACGGCGGTGTTCGCCATCACGGTGCTCTTGATCTCCGGGTGCGCCGCCAGCCAGTCGGAGCACTGGCGCAGCGCCTGCTCATGGGAGACGACCTCGGTGATGGGCGCCTTGGAATCGCCGTTCTTGCGCATCAGCCGGTGCTCGATCCGCAGCCGCTGGGCCCCGACGATGTAGAAGTGGTGCTTCTCCATCAGGTCGTAGACCTGGGTGACGGACCCGGCGGTGCTGTTCTCGATGGGCAGTATGCCGTAGCGGCACATGCCCTTCTCCACCGCGCTGAACACGCCGTCGAAGGAGCTCATGTACAGTATGTCGGGATAGGGGAACAGCCGCTCGCAGGCCTGCTGGGCGTAGGCGCCCTCGGTGCCCTGGCAGGCCACCAGCGCGTGCTCCGGCAGCCGCTTGCCCTGGGTCTCCTCCAGCGCCGTGGCGATCTTCTGCTCCAGCGGGCTGCGGCGCTCCCACAGCGCGGACTGATAGCTGCGGCTCAGGTCGAATATGTGGGAGTACAGCGCCTTCACGTAGGGGGCGTAGGCGTCCCCCGCCTGGGCGGTCAGCCGGTTGACGATCTCCCGCTCCCGGGCGTGGTCGCGTATGGGCTTGCCGGTCTGCTGCTTGGCCTCGGCCACCTGCCGCGCGCACTCCATGCGCTGCGCGAACAGCTTCACCAGCCCGTCGTCGATGGCATCGATGTTCCTGCGGATGTCCTGTAATTCCATTGTGGGCTCCTTTCCGTGGTCAGTTCTCCAGTACCATATCCAATATCACACATGCCACCGCGGCCTCCACGCAGGGCACCGCCCGGGGCACGATGCAGGGGTCGTGGCGTCCGCGCACCTCCAGCGGCGCGTCCTTGCCCCGGCCCAGGGACACCGATCGCTGCGCCAGCGCGATGGAGGGCGTGGGCTTGAACGCCGCCCGCACCACCAGGGGCATGCCGCTGGTGATGCCGCCCAGCGCGCCGCCGTGGCGGTTGGTGTCGGTGGCGACGCGGCCGTCCGCCATGCGGAAGGCGTCGTTGTGTTCGCTGCCCCGCAGGCCTGCGGCCTCAAAGCCAAGCCCGAATTCCACGCCCCGCACGGCGGGTATGCCGAACAGCGCCCGGGCGACGCGGTTCTCCACGCCGTCGAACATCGGCTCGCCCAGCCCCGCGGGCAGCCCCGTGGCGAAGCACTCCACCACGCCGCCCACGGAATCACCCGCCGCGCGGGCCTCTGCGATGGCCTCGGCCATGCGCCGCGCGGCCTCCGGGTCCAGCGTGGGCAGGGGACCTTCCGATATTGCATCCAGCGGGGGACGGGCAAGGTCGATCTCCTGATCCCGTATCCCGGCGACGCTCAGCGCCCGGGCGCGGATGGCGATGCCCCTGTCCCTCAGAAGCTGCATGGCCAGCGCCCCGGCGAAGCACAGCGGCGCGGTCAGGCGGCCCGAGAACTGGCCGCCGCCCCGGATGTCGTTGTGCCCGGCGAACTTCACCCAGGCGGTGTAGTCCGCGTGGCCGGGCCGGGGCACGTCCCGCAGGCTTTCGTAGTCCTGGCTGCGGGCGTTGGTGTTTTCGATCAGGGCGCACAGCGGCGCGCCGCAGGTCTCGCCGCGCTCGTTCAGCCCGGCGACGATGCGCGCCGCGTCGGCCTCCCGGCGGGGCGTGGACAGGTCGCCCGAGCCCGGGGCCCGGCGGGCCATGAACGCCGCGATGAAGTCCATGTCCGGCGCGACGCCCGCGGGCAGGCCCTCGATCACCGCGCCGATCATCGGCGAATGGCTCTGGCCGAAGATCTGCACCCTGTAGCGATTACCCAGCGTGTTCGACACGGATGTTCCCTCCCAGCTCTGCAAAGTCCCGGAAGAAGTCCGGATAGGATTTTTCCACCGCCTCCGCGCCGGTGATGCGCACGGGGCGGTCCGCGAAGGCCGCGGCCACGGCGGCGGCCATCACGATGCGGTGGTCGTTCGCGCCGTCCACGGTGCGCACCGCCTCCGGGCAGGGCGCGGGAGCGCCGCCCGATATGACCAGCCCGTCCGGTTGGACCTCGACATCGTGGCCCAGCGCCCGCAACAGCGCCGCCACGCTCTCCAGCCGGTCGCTCTCCTTCAGCCGCAGCCGCGCCGCGCCGGTGATGCGGGTGACCTGCGGCAGCGGGGCCGCCGCCACCGCCAGCGCGGGCACCAGGTCCGGCACGCCTCCGGCGTCGATCATGGGCTTGCCCAGCAGCCCGGTCACGGCCCGGTCGCCCTGGGCGGTGTCATCGGACAGGCCCTCCACGCGCACGTCGCCGCCGAGGGCGTTCGCCGCCAGCCAGAAGGCCGCCGCGGACCAGTCGCCCTCCACCGCCAGCGCGCCGGGGCTGTGATACCGCTGCCCGCCCGGCACGCGCCAGCCGTTCCCGGCGGCTTCGACGCAGATGCCGAAGCGGCGCAGCGCCTGCAGCGTCATGTCCACGTAGGCGGAGGATTCCAGCGCCGTGGTCAGCATAAGCTCGCTGTCCCCAAGCAGCAGCGGCAGCGCGAACAGCAGCCCGGTGACGTACTGGCTGGAGATATTGCCCGGCAGCGTCCAGCGCCCGCCCGACAGCCCGCCGGACAGGTTCAGCGGCAGGGCGTCGGAATCGATGATCGCGCCGTGCTCCCGCAGCGCCGCGGTCAGGGGCGCGTTGGGCCGCTGGGGCAGCCTGCCCCGGCCCGTCAGCCGCGCCTTCACGCCCAGCGCCGCCGCCACGGGCAGCATGAAGCGCAGCGTGGAGCCGCTCTCGCCGCAGTCCAGCACGGCGGCTTCCGGCACTTCCCGGATGGGCTCGATGGTCCAGGCGTCGCCGTCCCGCGCCAGCTTCGCGCCGAGGGCGGCGAGACAGTCCATGGTGGCCTCGATGTCCCGGTTCAGCGCGGAGATCCCGATGCGGGTGGGGCCGTCCGCCAGCGCCGCGCAGATCAGCGCCCGGTGGGCGGCGGACTTGGAGGCGGGGACGCGCACGCTTCCGGCCAGTTTGCCGGGAGTGACGATCACGTTCATAGCGCCAGCGCCTCCAGCGCATTGAGGGCCTTTTCAAAGCAGCCCGGCAGCGCGGACACCGGCAGCTTTTCCAGGCGGCATTTGCCGACGGCCTCGGGCAGCACCAGCGTGATGCTGCCGCCGGAGCGCTTCTTGTCGGACAGCGCGGCCTGCGCCAATTCCTTCGCGCCGTAGGGGCAGCGGGTGGGCAGGCCGTTGGCCCGCAGGCAGGCGGCCAGTCGGCGCAGCATGTCCTCGGGACAGTCCGCCGTGGCGGCGGCCATCAGCGTGCCCACGCCCACGGCCTGGCCGTGGAGCATCGTGAAGCCGGAGAGCAGTTCGATGGCGTGGCCAAAGGTGTGGCCCAGGTTCAGGAAGGCCCGGGCGCCGGTGTCGAACTCGTCCTCGGCCACCACGTCCCGCTTGTAGGCGACACAGCGGGCGATGACCTCGTCCACCCGGTCCAGCCAGTTGCCGGACTCCAGCAGCGCGAACAGCGCCGGGTCGTTCAGCACGCCGCACTTGATCGCCTCCGCGGAGCCGTTGGACAGCTGCTCCGGCGGCAGCTCGCGGATGACGTCAGTGTCGGTCACCACCAGCGCGGGCTGGTGGAACGCGCCGACCATGTTCTTGCCAAAGGGCATGTCGATGGCCGTCTTGCCGCCCACGGAGGAATCCACCGCCGCCAGCAGCGTGGTGGGGATCTGCACGAAGCGCATGCCCCGGGCGTAGATCGCGGCGGCGAAGCCCGCCATGTCGCCCGTCACGCCGCCGCCCAGCGCCACGACCAGGTCGCTGCGGGTCAGCTGGGCCTCGCCCATGGCGTTCAGCAGCTCGGCGAGGGTGTCCAGGTTCTTGCTGGCCTCCCCGGCGGGAAAGCTGAAGCGCTCGACGTCGAAGCCGGAGTAGGTGAAGCTGATCTGGGCGCGGTCGCCGTACAGCTCGTCCACGGTGTCGTCGCTGACCAGCAGGCACTTGCAGGGCCTGACCACCTTCGCGGTCAGCTCGCCGGACTTGTCCAGCAGGCCCTCGCCGATCAGCACGTCGTATTCGGCGGAGGCGTTGATGTGGATGGTTTGCATGGATACTCCCTCCGGTCAATTTCAAATGTCAAATGGGAAATGGCAAATTGGGTGTGCCGGCAATGCCTATGCGTTCAATTCCATGTAGACGCGGTAGGGGGTGAAGCCGGCGGCCTCATAGAAGGCCATCGCGCCTTCGTTGAAGGACCAGACGTCCAGGTCCAGGCGCTTCAGGCCGTGGGCACGGGCGTCGGCTTTCATGTATTCCACCAGCGCCCGGGCCACGCCCCTGCGGCGATGGGCCGCGTCCACGCCAAACTCCTCCACGTGGTAGAAGTCCAGCGGCAGGGTGTAGGGGCTCTCCGGGCGATGCACGTACTGCACCGTGGCGAAGCCGACGACATCGCCGTCCGCCTCGGCCACCAGCACGCCGAAGCGCTGCGGATTGTCGAACTGATCGTGGATATGGCCCTGCAGCTCCGGGCCGAACCCGGGCTTGAAGTGGGCGGGACGCCCCTGCACGTGCACATCGTTCACCATGCGGCGCAGCTCGTTCACGCGCTCCAGGTCCTCGCGCCTCGCGGGGCGGATGATGATGTCTGTCATAGGAAAGCCTCCTTTGTGATGGATGGGAGACGGGGGAGCCCTATCGGCGCTGCGCGCCACTTCCCCACTGCGGTGGGGAAGCATGCGGCTCGCCGTGCTCCAATGCCTTCCCATCGCAATGGGGAGGTGGCCTGAAAGGCCGGTGGGGCGCCTCAGTCCAGCGCCTCCTTCGCAACGCGCCCTTCCCGCAGCACCGGCAGCAGCTGCTCCGGGTCGCGGGCGGCGAGGGCGTCGCGGTACTGGTTCAGGCGCAGTATCAGGTCGTCCAGCGCGGGCAGCAGCAAATCGTCGTTCTCCAGGAACAGCTCGGTCCACATGACCTCGTTCATGCGGGCCACGCGGGTCATGTCCAGGAAGCTGCCCGCCGAGAAGCCCTTGTGGTCCCGGGCGAGGGGGTTCTTCACATACGCGCCGGACACGATGTGGGCCAGCTGGCTGGTGTAGGCGATCATCTGGTCGTGGGCCTCGGGGGTGCAAAAGCGCACCATCTTGAAGCCCGCCTCCAGGAAGAAGGCCTTGGCCGCCTCCCGGGCCTCGATGCCCGCCTCCGCCGGGGGGCAGAGTATCATCGAGGCGTTTTCAAACAGGTTCGCCCGGGCGTTGGCGAAGCCGGAGAACTCCCGGCCCGCCATCGGGTGCCCGCCGATGTAGGTCCATTCGCGATTCGCCGCGGCGGGAGCGACCTGGTCGAACACGTGGCGCTTCACGCCTGCGCAGTCGATCACCAGCGCGCCCTTGCCGAAGGCGTCCGCGTGGGCCAGTATCCAGTCGGCGCACAGCTGGGGAAACAGGCTCACCAGCACGATGTCGCAGCCGGGCAGCATGTCCTCGGTCAGCTCGTCGTGGATGGCCTCCACCGCCTTCGCCCGCAGCATCACCTGGCGGTCGATGTCATAGCCGAACACGGTGTGCTCGGTGTGCTTGCGTATACTCATGGCCAGCGATCCGCCGATCAGGCCCAGGCCGATGATGCCGATCTTCATATCCTAACTCCCTTTCGCCTTAACTGTTCCTACTCCCTACTCCCTACTCCCTACTCCCTGGTTCCCCTAATGCCTACTGCCTAATGCCTACTGCCTATTGCCTACTCCCTACTCCCTGATCACCGGACCGCATAGGGCAGCACATTGCGGATGCTCTGTGCCAGATCCTCGAACTGCTCCGGCGTCAGCGACTGCTTGCCGTCGCACAGCGCGTGGGGCGGATCGTTGTGCACCTCGATGATCAGGCCGTCGGCCCCCGCCACGGTGGCGGCCATGGCCATGGACTTGACCAGGTAGGCGTGGCCCGTGCCGTGGCTGGGGTCCACCACCACCGGCAGGTGGGTCAGCCGCCGCAGCACCGGCACCGCGGAGAGGTCCAGCGTGTTGCGGGTGTAGGTCTCGAAGGTGCGTATGCCGCGCTCGCAGAGTATCACGTTGTTGTTGCCGCCGGCCATGATGTATTCCGCGCTCATCAGCAGCTCCTCCAGCGTGTTCGCCAGGCCGCGCTTGAGCAGTATGGTCTTGCGGGTCTGGCCCAGCTCCTTCAGAAGCTCGAAGTTCTGCATGTTCCGCGCGCCGACCTGTATCACGTCCACGTCCTCGAACAGCGGCAGGTGGTTGGCCTCCATGATCTCGGTGACGATGGGCAGCCCGGTGGCCTTCTTGGCCTCGCTCAGCAGCTCCAGACCCTTTTCGTGCAGCCCCTGGAAGGCGTAGGGGGAGGTGCGGGGCTTGAACGCGCCGCCGCGCAGCATGCCCGCGCCGCTGGCCTTCACGGCCTGGGCCACGGCGATGATCTGGTCCCGGCTTTCCACGCTGCACGGGCCCGCGATCAGCTGGAAATTGCCGCCGCCGATCTTCACGCCCCCGCCGCAGTCCACCACGGAATCGTCCTCGTGGAACTTGCGGTTGGCGCTCTTGAAGGGCTCCTGGATGCGCTTGACGCTCTCCACGATGTCCAGCGAGCCGATCAGGTCCATGTCCACGCGGCTGGTGTCGCCGATCAGGCCGATGATGGTCTGGTGCTGGCCCTTGGAGATGTGCAGCTCGAAGCCGATGCCCTCCAGCCAGTTGGTCAGGTTCTTCACCTGCTTCTCGTTCACCTTGTCCTTCAGCAGTATAATCATGTTCGTTCTCCTTTCGGCGTCGGAGGGCCTCATAAAGAAACGGCCCCGCAGTGAGTTTTACTGCAGGGCCGTTGACAAGTCTCGCGCTTGAATCAGGTGTACAGCAAAGCTCTCTATCTGCGAACGCCGATAAAGTAAAAGTAATAAAAGCTGTACACGTTGCGATTCACGGAGCGGTACCTCCACGTCTGTTAGTGCTTTAATTGGGTAAATTATATAGCGGTCCGGTCGGTTTGTCAATGTCTTCTTGAATTTTTAACGCGGCCCCGCGCCTGCCGCGTATTCCCGGTACAGCGCCTCCAGCCGCGCGGCGTTGGCGCGGATGTCGTAGCCCGCGGCGACGATGGCCCGGATGGAATCGGCGCTGGCGGCGGCGCGGTCGATGCGCCATTTGACGCCCGCCATGCCCTTCGCCCAGGCTTCCACATCCAGCGGCAGGAAATCCACCAGGGGGGTGAGCCTGCACTCCGGGGTGACGGTGTCCGCCACCAGCGCGGGCAGCCCCGAGGCCTGCCATTCGATCAGCACGTTGGGCATGCCCTCGTACAGCGAGGGCAGCACCATGAAATCCATCGCGGAGAGCACCTGGGGGATCTCCAGCGTGGTGCCCACGAAGATCACCGAATCCTCCAGGCCCTTCTGCTTCACCAGCTCCCGGGCCTGGGGCATCAGCCGCCCACTGCCCACCAGCACCAGCACATAGCGCCCGTCCCGCTTCGCCAGCTTATCGAAGGCCTCGATCAGGAAGGTGTGGTTCTTGTGGGGGGTGAAGTTGGCCACGTGGCCCACGGCGACGCGGTCCCCGATGCCCAGCTTGTCCCGGTATTCCGCCCGCCAGGCGGCGTTGAAGCCGTACTTTGCCGCGTTCGCGCCGTTGTTCAGCACCGTGAAGGGCTTATCGCCGTACAGCCAGCGCCCCGCCGCCTCGCCGCAGGCGAAGCCGTGGGTGTAGCTGCGGGCGAACAGCGGCCCCAGCGCCCTGTGCAGCGCGGGATGGTTGGTCTTGGCGCTGTGGCTGTGGGGACAGCGCACGGGCACGCCGGCGCGCTTCGCGGCCAGCATTTCCGTGGCCAGCGTGGCGCTGTTGCCGTGGGCGTGCACGACCTGATAGCCGTTCTCGCGGCACAGCGCCGCCAGCCTGCGCACATAGCGCACCGGATGGCGGTTCCGGCCCGGTATGCGGTACAGCCGCACGCCCATGTCCTCGATGGTGGCGCGCAGGGAGGGCTCCACGTCGTTGCCGCACAGGAAGTCCACCTGCACGCCGTCGCGGGCCATGTTCTGCACGTAGTTCAGCATCACCATGGTGATGCCGTCGTAGATCATCGGCACGGTGTTCACCATCAGCACCCGCAGCGGCGCGTCCGGGTCCGGCTCCCGGCGGTCCGGGGCGGCGGGGGCGAAGGGCGGCGGCGCGGGGATGGCGTACAGCGCCCTCCGGCCCTCGTGCACCGAATCGATGCACAGCCTGTCCCCGGCGCGGTTCCAGCGGGGATGCAGGTCGCAGCGGCAGTCCCCGAAGTAGCGCAGCGGCGAGAACACCCGGGCCACCCGCAGCGGATGGGCGCGGTGCTCGGCGCACACGTACACGCTGGCCAGCCTGCTGCGGTTGGGATAGGTGTCGGTGACCACGCGGCTGCCGTCCGGGGAATAGCTGCAATGGCCGTCGGTGGTCAGCTCCGGCCAGAGCGCCCGGTATTCCCGGCTCCGATCCCGCATCAGGTAATAGCGCTTGCCGGTCCCCTCCTTGTTCAGGAAGGACAGTATCTCCCGGTCGTTCTTCCAGTAGCTGTGGGAGGCGAAGCCGTCGTCGCTGAGGTTGAAAAGCCCGGTGCCGTCGCAGTTGGCGGTCACCAGCCGGGTGTGCTTGTGCCCGCGGTCGAACCAGCGGTGCAGCGCCATGAAGCGGCTGCCGTCGGGGCAGATCATCAGGTGGTTCACCTTGTGCTCCGCGCCGGACATGCTGAGGTCGGGCTCGAAGGCGGCCAGGTCGGTGTACTTCAAAAGCGGCTTGACCGCGCCGGTGGCCAGCTCCATGCGCCATATGCAGGGCGAATCGGGGCAGCGCTGGCCCGCGGTGGCGTCCGGCAGGTTGGAATAGCCGTAGCCCGGGCGCAGCCGGTGCAGCCGGGAGAAGTCCAGCGACAGCGCGAAGCTGCCGTCCTTCGCCACGTCGTAGGCGGGCAGCGGCAGCGTGCGGACCTCCCGCCGTTCGTTTGCGTCGTAGATCACGGCGCAGAAGCGGCCCTCCCGGAAGTCGTTGTAGAGTATGTAGCGGTCGAACCCCGGCCCCAGCCACTGGGCCATGCAGCCCTGCTGCACGTTCCAGGCGTTCACCGTGGCGACGGGGAGGACCTTGTTGCCGTCCCCGGTGTCGATCAGCACCAGCTCGCCCGGCTCCGCCGGGGCGGGAGAGGCGTGGGTGTCCTTCACCTTCAGGGCGATCACCCGCCGGTCCGCCGCGTCCCAGGGGGACTTGTCGTAGTAGCCGAAGAAATATTCAAAGCCGTCGTCCGGCGTCAGGCGGGTCAGCTCGCCCTCGCACACGATCCTGTTGCGCGACAGGGCGTAGGCCGCCGTGCGATAGACCCGGTTCAGCGCGTTCTTCAGGCCGGGAAAGGGCTCCAGCAGCCCCTTGGCCAGGCCTTCGATGTTGTTCAATCCCATGCTGTGCCTCGCGTGATGATTTATGGAGGGGAAGATCCTTCGCTTCGCTCAGGATGACGGAGAAATGCGACGGCGCGCCGTCATTCTGAGCGAAGCGAAGAATCCACATGCTTCTGGGATAATCATACCTTTCCGGGCCACAAAAGTCAACCGACCGCCGCCCGCGTCGCCATGCCTTATCCCGATCTTCCCACACAATTTACTTGACATTTGGGCTTATACGACTATAATTAGCTTGTCTAACTAACTATCGACGGAATTGTGACACACTGAACAGGGGGGGCCGAGGGATGGACGCCTTGGGCAACGAGTTGAACCGCCTGCTGGTGGGAACCTATCGCGCCGCCGGGAAGATCGAGCAGATCATGCTGGAGGACCTGTCCGACGGCAAGCTGAGCCTGTCGGAGATGCGGGCCATCGAATGCATCGGCAGCGGCAGGCAGCGGGGACGCACCGTCACCGAGATCTCCCAGGAGCTGGACATCACCCTTCCGTCGGTGACGGCGATGGTCAAGCGGCTGGAGGCCAAGGGCTACGCCACCAAGCAGCGGGGGGCCGCGGACGGGCGGCAGGTGAACATCCGCCTGACCGACGCGGGCACCCACGCCTACATCGGCTATCTGTTCGTGCAGCGCAAGATGATCAACGCCGTGCGCAAGAGCATCGAGGACGAGGACGTGGCGGTGCTGCTGCGCTCGCTGAAGGGCCTGAACGAATTCTTCAGCCAGAAGATGGAAGAACTGAAATAACTGGGGGTAATGAGCTTGAAAATATTGGGTACCGGCAGCGCGCTGCCCAAGAAGGTCGTGACCAACGACGACCTGGCCGCGTTCCTGGACACCAACGACGAGTGGATATCCACCCGCACCGGCATCCGGGAGCGCAGGGTGCTGTCGGACGAGACGCTGCAATCCCTGGCCGAGCAGGCCGGGAAGAACGCCCTCGAGTGCGCGGGCGTCGCGCCGGAGGAGATCGATTTCGTGCTGGTCAGCACGGTCCAGGCGGAGACGCTCAGCCCCGCGCTGGCCTGCGACATACAGCCCGCCCTGGGCCTGAAGTGCATGGGCATGGACATCAACGGCGGCTGCACCGGCTTCATCGCGGCGCTGTCCGTGGCCGAGGGCCTGATCGCCTCGGGCCGGGCGAAAAAGCTGCTGGTGATCAGCGCCGAGGCGCTGTCCCGCTTCGCGGACTGGACCGACCGCAGCACCTGCGTGCTGTTCGGCGACGCCGCCGGCGCGGCGGTGGTGGGCGAGGGCGAGGGCCTTCGGGACATCCGCTTCGCCAGCGAGCCCCGCAGGGAGGTGCTGTGCGCCAGCACCCCGCCGGGAAACAGCCCCTTCGCCGTGGACCCCAAGCCCGCCCAATATCTGAAAATGCAGGGCCAGGAGGTCTACAAGTTCGCCGTGTCCCACTCCTTCAAGGACATCCGGGACATGCTCTCCGCCCACGAATTGCAGCCGGAGGACGTGGATTTCTACGTGCTGCACCAGGCGAATATGCGCATCCTTGAGGGCGTGCGCACCCGCCTGAAGGTGGACGCGGAGCGCTTCCCCCACAACATCGAGCGCACGGGCAACACGTCCTCGGCCACCGTTCCGGTGCTGCTGGACGAGCTGAACCGGGCCGGAAAGCTGAAACCGGGCTGCCGCGTGATCCTGAACGCCTTTGGCGCGGGATTGTGCACGGGTACGGCGCTGATCGAATTCTGATCGCGCCCGCGGCATTTTCATAGATCACACATCGACAAACAATATCAGGAGGAACAGAACCATGAATGACATTTTCCAGAAGATCGTTGACACCATCGTGGACGCCAAGGGCATCGACGCCGCCAGCATCACCCCCGAGAGCAGCTTCAAGGACCTGAACGTGGATTCCCTGGACATCGCCGAGATGGTCATGACCCTGGAGGACGAATTCGGCGTCACCATCGAGCTGGAAGAGGGCGTCGCCACCGTGCAGGACCTGGTGAACCTGATCGAGAGGATCAAGGGCTGATGCTGCGCTCCAGGATTTGCGAGGCCATCGGCATCCGCTGCCCCATCTTCCAGGGCGGCATGGCCTGGGTCTCGGACGCCAAGCTGGCGGCCGCGGTCTCCAACGCGGGCGGGCTGGGCATCATCTCCGCCATGAACGCGGATGAAAATTATGTGCGCGACCAGATCCGCCTGTGCCGCGAGCTGACGGACAAGCCCTTCGGCGTCAACATCATGCTGATGAGCCCCCATGTGGAGGCCGTGGCGAAGCTGGTGGTCGAGGAGAAGGTGCCGGTGGTGACCACCGGCGCGGGCCTGCCCGGCAAATACATGCCCGCCTGGATCGAGGCCGGCATCAAGGTGGTGCCCGTGGTGCCCTCCGTGGCGATCGCCCGCCGCGTGGAGCGCAGCGGCGCGACCGCCGTGATCGCCGAGGGCACCGAGTCCGGCGGCCACATCGGCGAGCTGACCACCATGGCGCTGGTGCCCCAGGTGGTGGACGCCGTGAAGATCCCCGTGCTGGCCGCGGGCGGCATCGCCGACGGGCGCGGCATGGCGGCGGCCTTCATGCTGGGCGCCGAGGGCGTGCAGTGCGGCACCCGCTTCCTGTCCGCCTTCGAATGCGGCATCCACGCGAATTACAAAAAGAAGGTGCTGGACGCCCGGGACATCGACACCCAGGTGACCGGCCGCAAGCTGGGCCATCCGGTCCGGGCGCTGCGCAATCCCTTCGTGAACAGGTTCGCCGAGCTGGAGCGCGACCCCAACGTCACCGAGGAGGAGCTCTCCGCCTTCGGCACCGGCGCGGTGCGCAAGGCCGCCGTGGACGGCAACCTCCAGGAGGGCAGCTTCCTGGCGGGCCAGATCGCGGCCCTGGTGAAGAAGGAGCAGAGCGCCCAGGAGATCGTGGATGAGATGATGGGCGAGTGCGAGGCGATCCTCTCCAAAGCAGGGGAAAGGGTTGTGGATTAATTTGGAATCAGGAATGAGCTTACCGACGGAGGTACTTATGTTGAACGGCAAAGTTGCGCTCGTCACCGGCGGGGCGCGGGGCATCGGCAAGGCCATCGCGCTGAAGCTGGCGGGCCAGGGCGCGGACATCGCGATACTGGACGCGGGCAGCCTGGAGCTGTCCGAGCAAACCGCCGAGGAGATCCGGGCGCTGGGCGTCCGGGCCTACGCGGCGCGCTGCGACATCACCGATTACGACCAGGTGACCGAGGCCGTGGCCAAGGTCAAGGAAGCGCTGGGCGGCGTGGACATCCTGGTGAACAACGCGGGCATCACCCGCGACAAGCTGGCGCTGCGCATGTCCCCCGAGGATTTCGACGCGGTGCTGTCCGTGAACCTGAAGGGCACGTTTTTGATGATCAAGGCGCTGTACGCCGATTTCATGAAAAAGCGCGCCGGCAGGATCATCAACATCGCCTCCATCTCCGGCCTGATGGGCAACGCGGGCCAGGCGAACTATTCCGCCTCCAAGGCGGGCGTGGTGGGCCTGACCAAGACCATCGCCCGGGAGCTGGCCAGCCGCAACATCACCTGCAACGCCATCGCCCCCGGCTTCATCGAGACCCCCATGACCGCCAGCATGAACCAGGACGCGCTGGAGGAGGCCTGCAAGAGCATCCCCCTGCGCCGGATGGGCAAGCCCGAGGACGTGGCGAACCTGGCGGCGTTCCTGGCCGGCGACGAGGCGGGCTATATCACCGGAAGCGTCATCAACGTGGACGGCGGCTTCTTCATGAGGTAATCAGGGACTAGGGATTAGGGATTAGGGACTAGGGAATAGGGATTAGGGAATAGGGAGTAGGGAGTAGGGAGTAGGGAGTAGGAATACCGAAACCGTATCCGGTTTCCGTCCCGAAAGACAGCGAGGACGATTCTATGAAACGTGTAGTTATTACCGGCGCGGGCGTCGTTTCCCCGGTGGGCAGCGGCGCGGGCACCTTCTTTGAGAACCTGACGAAGGGCGTCTGCGGCATCGGCCCGATCACCCGCTTCAACACCGAGGGCTACAAGGCCAAGGTGGCGGCGGAGGTGAAGGATTTCGATCCCGAGGCCGTGGGCATCGACCGCGCCCAGGCCAAGCGCACCGACCTGTTCGCCCAGTACGCCATGGCGGCGGCCCTGCAGGCCGTGGCCGACAGCGGCATCGAGGGCCATGTAACCCCGGAGCGCTTCGGCGTCTATGTGGGCAGTGGCATCGGCGGCATGCAGACCTTCGTGCAGGAGACCGAGAAGCTGCTGAACCGCGGCCCCGGCCGGGTGTCCCCGTTCTTCGTGCCGATGATGATCGGCAACATGGCGGCGGGCAACATCGCCATCCGCTTCAACGCCCAGGGCCCCTGCCTGCCCGTGGTGACGGCCTGCGCCACCAGCAGCCACGCCATCGGCGAGGCCTTCCGCGCCGTGAAGTACGGCCACGCGGACGCCATCATCGCCGGCGGCGCGGAGGCCACCATACTGCCCCTGGCGGTGGCGGGCTTTTCCAACATGAAGGCCCTCAGCGAGAGCGAGGACCCCGAGGCCGCCTCGCTGCCCTTCGACGCGCGACGCACCGGCTTCGTGATGGGCGAGGGCTCCGGCATCGTGGTGCTGGAGGAGTATGAGCACGCCATGGCCCGCGGCGCGAAGATCTACGCGGAGGTCTGCGGCTACGGCAACACCTGCGACGCCTACCACATCACCGCGCCCCAGGCCGAGGGCATCGGCGCGGCCAACGCCATCCGGCTGGCCCTGGAGGAAGCGGGCTACGCGGGCGAAAAGCTGTACATCAACGCCCACGGCACCGGCACGCCCATGAACGACAAGGTGGAGACCCTGGCCATCAAGAAGGCCATGGGGGAGGAGGCCGCCCGCAGGGCGCTGATCAGCTCCACCAAGTCCATGACCGGGCACATGCTGGGCGCCGCAGGCGGCGTGGAGGCCGTGGCCTGCGCCATGGCGCTGAAGACCGGCATCGTGCCGCCCACGATCCATCTGAATGAGCCCGACCCGGAGTGCGACCTGAACTATGTGCCCAACCAGGCGGTGAAGGCCGATCCCGAAATGGCGCTGTCCTCTTCGCTGGGCTTCGGCGGGCATAACGCGGTAATTGCATTGCGGAGAGTTTGATGCCCAAAGCCTTCCCCTTGAGGGGAAGGTGGCTGCGAAGCAGACGGATGAGGTGTCCCCGATTCGATGCGTTCGTCTGACGGAACAGAAGAACGTATCCCCATGGGGACACCTCATCAGTCAACCTACGGTTGACAGCTTCCCCTCAAGGGGAAGCCTTTTGGACAGAGCTTCGACGTTATATTGGAGGTAACACATGTCTGTTGAACGCCTGAACCGCGAGCAAATCGCGCAAATTCTGCCCCATCGGGACGACATGGCGCTGCTGGACGAGGCGGCGCTGCTGGAGGACGGCACGGCCGAGGGCAAGTACACCGTCCGCGGCGACGAGTTCTTCCTGCGGGGCCACTTCCCGGGCAACCCGGTGGTGCCGGGGGTCATCCAGTGCGAGATCATCGCCCAGGCCTCCTGCATGCTGATGAAGGACGCCATCCCCGGCGCGACGCCCTACTACGCGGGCATCAACAGCGTGCG
>ONHI01000080.1 GCA_900317565.1 uncultured Eubacteriales bacterium | reverse complement strand
GAGCTGGGCGCGGACCTGGAGCTGACGGAGACCTTCCTCTCCATCGGCATCGACGAGCTGTCCGTGTCGCCCCGGGCCGTGCTGCCGCTGCGGCAGAAGATCCGGGAGACCGACGTCTCCGCGGTGCGCGAAAAGCTGCTGGCGGACCTGCTGGCCGACGAGAACGCGCTGTAAGATTTCATTAATCGCATAAAATGGGGGCTGCCTCGATCGAGGCAGCCCCCTTGACATATGCCGTTTATGCTGCGGCGTTCAGCCCGCTGTAATACGCCTCCAGCCCGGGCCTCGCCCGCAGATACGCGCCCTCCAGCCGCGCGTCGAAGTGCCGGCCCATGCCCTCGAGGATGATGGCGTCCGCCTGCTCGAAGGACATGCTGTCCTTGTACACCCGCTTGCTGACCAGCGCGTCGTAGACGTCGGCCACGGCCATGATGCGGGCCTCCAGCGGAATCTGCTCGCCCTTCAGGCCCTCGGGATAGCCGGAGCCGTCCCAGCGCTCATGGTGGTAGTGGGCCACGTTCTCCGCGAGCCTGCGGAAGTCCTCGTCCTCGACGCCGGACAGTATGTCGCGCACGATGCGCGCACCCTCGGCGGCGTGGGACTTCATCTTCTCAAATTCCTCCGGCGTAAAGCGGCCTGGTTTGCGCAGCACGGCGTCGTCCACGGCGATCTTGCCCAGGTCGTGCATCGGCGCGGCCTTGATCAGGCGCTTGCAGAATTCGTCCGAGAGCTCAAAGCTGCCCTCGGCCCGGATCGCGGCGGTCAGCAGCCGCACGTCCTCGCTGGTGCGCCGGATGTGGCCGCCGGTGGAATTGTCCCGGCTCTCGACCATGGTCGCCATGCCCAGCACCAGCTTGTCGTGCATCTCCACGATGTGGGCCGTCTTCTCGGAGACCTCGTTCTGAAGCTCCGAATTGAAGTTGTTCAGCAGGTTGATGTACTGCTGGTCGGCGGTGTCGTCGATGATGCTCAGCTGGTAGCCCCGCTTGCGCTTGCCGTCGTAGAGGTAGCCCACGCGCACCAGGTAGATGCGGTCGTCCCGCTGGTAGTGGGCCTGGTCGTTGGCCTCGTCCCGCCGGAAATCCGAAAGCCAGCGCAGCGCCGTCTCCCGCATCAGCGGCTCCCGGTCCATGGGTCGGTCCACGGTCAGCGCCCGCAGCTCCGGGAACACGGCCTTCGCCGTGCCGTTGCTGCCCAGGTAATTCAGCCTGAAATCCATGGAGATGAGACCCGTGTTGCCGGTCTGCACCAGCGAATCGATGGCGGTGTCGGTGATGTCGTACATGCAGATGCGCCGGGTGATGACCAGGTAGATCGCCATCGATATCACATAGGCCGCGGGGATCAGCTCGATCTGCCGGTACAGCCTGCGGCCCGCGAAGAAGCTGACCACCGACAGCGCCACGGGGAAGAACAGCAGGTAGATCAGCTTGCGGGAGACCTGCTTCTGGCGCAGGTAGCTGTAGACCATCGCGCCGATGCTGGCCAGCAGGAAGGCGAATATGATGCCGTAGAAGGCGGTGTGCATCGGGCCGTAGTCCCCGCTGAAAGGTGATGGAGCGGTAGAACAGGTCGCTGCGCTCCACCGTCAGCGCTGAGAGGTACACGGCGGTGCCCACGGCCAGTATACCCGCGCGCAGCCAGCGGTTCAGCCGGATGTGGCACAGGCTGAACACGCTGAACATGATCATCGGCATCAGGAAGCATCCGCCGATGTAGCTCAGCTTGTTGGCGGCCAGCGCCTCCTCCAGGTCCTGGGCCTGGCTCAGCAGGAAGTAGCCCAGGTTGATCACCGGCACCAGCGCGAACACCAGCGTGATGTGCACGTCGAAGTGCCGGTGCCACATGAAGGCATAGACGATCATCAGCAGTATCGAGGCCGCCAGCGTGGCGGCGTAATACGCGCTATACATGTCGAAACCTCCCCGGGTGTCTTTTGCGGACCGTCAGATCTCGTAGCACCATTCGCTGTCCTGCTCGGGAATCTCGGGCTGGAGCACGTAGCCCTGCCCGTTCTTGTAAAGCAGCTCCTGGCTCTTGATGCTGACCCGGGTGCCGGGGACGATGGGATGGGTGATGAACACGTTGGAGCCGATCACGGAATCGTGGCCGATGATCGTGTCGCCGCCCAGTATGGAGGCGCCGGCGTAGATGGTCACGTTGTCCTCGATGGTGGGGTGGCGGCGCTTGCCGTGCAGCTTCTGGCCGCCCCGGGTGGACAGCGCGCCCAGCGTCACGCCCTGGTACAGCTTGACGTTGTCGCCGATGACCGTCGTCTCGCCCACGACGATGCCCGTGCCGTGGTCGATGAAGAAATAGCGGCCGATCTGCGCGCCGGGATGGATGTCGATGCCCGTCTTGCTGTGGGCGAACTCGGTCATGATCCTGGGGATCAGCGGCACCTCCAGCCGGAACAGCGCGTGGGCCAGCCGGTTTACCGTGATGGCGTAAAGGCCGGGGTAGGCGATGATGACCTCCGCCTTGTTGGTGGCGGCGGGGTCGCCGTCGAAGGCCGCCTGCAGGTCGGTCTCCACATAGGCGCGGATCCCGGGCAGCGCGGCGAGGAACGCCGCGGTCAGGTCCTCGGCCCGCTCCTCGACCTCGTCGTCGGGGACCTGCTCGCCGTTCTTCAGCGCGATGCCGATCTGGCGGTTCAGGTGGAAGGCCACGTCCTCGATCAGCGCCGTCAGGCTGTTCTTGGGGTTGTAGATGCGATAGTTGTAATCCCGGTAATAGCCGGGGAACACCAGGCGCAGCAGCTTGCCGATCAGATCCTCGATCACCCGCCGGTCGGGCTGGGTGAAGGTCTCCAGCCGGTCGATGACCCTGCCGTTGCCGTAATCGGCGATGAGGGTGTCGGCCAGGTCCTGCACGCGCGTTTCAAACAGTTTGTCCTTCATATATCTTCTCCCGGAATCATAGTCAGAGACTTTAACCCCTATTCTACCACATTCCCGCCGCCCTGTCCAATCACGGCGGCTTCAGGGGTGCTCACAGCTTGTGAAACAGCGCCTTCACGGTCCCGTAGGCCAGCTTCGCCCGGCGGTACTCGTCCACGACGCCCTTGTTGTTGAAGCCGCGGGGGCGGTGGGGGGCCCAGGACTCATCCACGCGCACGTCGGCGAACTGCCACAGAAATATGCCGGTCACGTCCGGATTGGCGAGCACGGCCTCGATCTGGGCCTCCAGTATGTCGCACTGGCGCTCCTCGGACCACTTCGACCGGCCCAGGGGATCGTGATACCCGTAGATCGCGCCCGCGCCGATCTCGCTGACGATCACCGGCTTGTCCGCGCCGCCGTTGGCGTCCGATTCCCGCAGCTTCGCCGCCAGGGATTCCGCCACGGGCGTGGCGTGGTACCACTGGGGATAGAGATTGACGCTCACCACGTCCATGTCGCCGAATACCCGCCCGCCCGGGCGCTCCAGCAGCGCCGCGGTGACGGGCCGCGTGTCGTCCAGCTCCCGCAGCAGGCCGAAGATCTCCCGGTAGCAGGCCGCGCCGTATTCGGTGTCGTCGGCGCACTCGTTCAGGCTGCCCCAGACGAATATGCCGGGATGGTTGAAGTGCTGCTCCACCATCTCCGCGGTGGAGGCGCGCAGCTGCTCCATGAACAGCGGGTGCCGCATGCGCTGCTCGTCGAAGCCCCGCACGTGGGACTCCTCCCACACCAGCAGGCCCGTCTCGTCGCACAGGTCCAGGAAGCGCGGGTCGTTGGGATAGTGGCAGGTGCGCACGCAGTTCGCGCCTAGGTCCCGCATCAGCTGCACGTCCTGCATCATGGCCTCCAGCGGCGCGGACAGCCCGAAGCTGCCGTACTCCTCGTGCCGGTTGAAGCCCTTCAGCCGCAGCGGCGCGCCGTTGAGCAGTATGCGCCTGCCCTCCACGCGCACCTCCCGGAAGCCCACCCGGTCGATCAGATCGTCCACGGGCGCGCCGCCCACGGACAGCACCGCGCTGACGGCGTACAGCGCCGGATCGTCGGGGGACCAGGGCCGCACATCCCCGCAGGGAACGGACAGGGTCACGTCGACGCTCTCCCCGGCGGGCAGCGCGACGGCGGTCCGGGCACTGTGCCCGGCGATGTCCACGCAGAGCTCTGCCTCCATCGGCGCGCCGCTCAGGCTGCGCACCCGTATGGCGCATTCCGCCGTCCAGCCGGCGTCCGTCAGGCGGGTCCTCACGTGGCAGCGGACGATGTAGGCGTCCCCGAGCTGCTCCACCAGCACCGGGCGGTTGATGCCGCCGTAGGCGTAGTAGTCGTTGGGAACGTGCAGCGCGGAATCGTCGCCGTAGCGGTTGTCCGCCTCCACCCGCAGGGTGTGCTCGCCCCGGGGCAGGCCCAGGGCCAGCGCCTCGAAGCCGGTGTACGCGCCGTAGTGCTCCGCCAGCAGCGCGCCGTCCATAAACACCTTCGCCCGGAAGCTGACGCCGCCCAGCCACAGGCGCACGTTGCCGCCGCAGCGCAGCGTCTGCTCGTATATGCCGCGGCCCCGGTAGGCGCGCAGCGCCGGGTGGGATTCCCACACCGAGGGCACGACCACCTTCCGGGGCGCGTCCAGCCCGCCCGCGTCGGGGGTGGTCAGCGTCCAGACCGGCGCGCAGGGGCGGCTTATGCGTATCGCGTGGGTGTCAAACAATCTGTCCATGGCGTTTCCCTCTCTCGTCGTATTCGCAGTGCCGGGCATCCAAAATGACCGATGACAATATCATACACCTCGCGGACCGCGTTGGAAACGGAAGCAGATCGATTCGGCGTGTTAAATTTATCGCGCCGGGCCTATTCCATGGCGGTGTATATTGTGGTATACTGGTTGCAGCGATCAAACGATGAGGGAGTGGAGCTATGGAATTCACGATCAGGCGGGACGCGGCGACGGTACCCCACAAGAAGCACTGGCAGTTCTGCGTCGGCAGCGGGCACGCGCTGCTGGCCCTGCGCACGGACTACACCCGGCAGCTGAAGTTCATCCACGACACGCTGGGCATACAGCGCGTGCGCTTCCACGGCATATTTGACGACGACATGCGCACCTGCAACGACCTCAGGGACCTGTTCGACATGGACGGCACCGAGGCCTACCGGGAGTACAACTTCCACAACTGCGGCGTGGCCTACGACAACGTGCTGGAGGCCGGCATGAAGCCCTTTGTGGAGCTGTCCTTCATGCCCCGGAAGCTGATGAGCCGGGACGAGGCCCGGGGCAAGGAGGGCGGCTTCTACTACAAGCCGCTGATCGTGCCGCCGGAGGACGAGCAGGCCTGGATCGACTACATCCAGGCGTTCGTGAAGTTCCTGATCCACCGCTACGGCGTCGAGGAGGTCCGCACCTGGTGCTTCGAGGTGTGGAACGAGCCGGATCTGCCGGGGGCCTTCTTCAACGGCACCCGGGACGAATACTTCCGGCTGTACGAGATCACCGCCCGGGCCATCAAGGCCGTGGATGCGGCCATCCCCGTGGGCGGCCCCTCCACCAGCGGCAGCAAGTGGGTGAAGTCGTTCCTGGCGTTCTGCCGGGCGAACGACGTGCCCGTGGACTTCGTCACCACCCACCAGTACGCCGGCGACCCGCTGGGCGGGGTGGAGGACCAGGGCGACCCGACCAGCGACGCCGAGGGCGCGCCGGGCTTCGACCTGACGGCCTTCATCGCCTCCATGGGCGGCAAGCTGAGCGCCGCGAAGGGCGACGCCATGCTGGACGGCCTGCGGGCGCTGATGGGCGATAAGTCCGAGGAGACGGACGTGCCCAACAACGTGTTCGCCAGCAATTCCGCCGTCGTGCGCCGCCAGGCGGGCGGCATGCCGCTGTACTACACCGAGTGGAACGAGAACGCCGGCTTCTCCGCCTACACCAACGACACCCGCAAGATGGCCGCCTACGACGTCAAGGCCGCGCTGGACGTGATGGACAACATGGACGGCTCCTCCATATGGTGCTTCTCCGACATCTTCGAGGAATTCCATCCCTTCCCGGAGGAGTTCCACGGCGGCTTCGGCATGCTGACCCACAGCGGCATCCCCAAGCCGGTGTACCACGCCATGAAGATGCTGGCGGACGCCGGGGACGCGCGCGTCGTGCTGGGGGAGGACGCCACCTGGGGCGAGATCGGCATCGCGGCCTTCCGGAAGGGCCGGGATACGCAGGTCATGCTGTTCCGCCAGAAGATGAAGAACCTGGACCTACCGAAGGAAAAGGCCACCGTGCGCGTGGAGCTGCCGGAGGCGCCCGCGCGGGTGCTGCTGCGCCGGGTGGACGAGGAACACGGCAATCCGCTGAAGCTGTGGGAGGCCATGGGCAGGCCGAGGGACCTGAACCGCAGGGAGGCGGAGGAGATCGCAAAGGCCAGCGCGGTTTGCGACGAGCCCTGGCCCTCAAGCTATGCGGACGGCGTGCTGACCGTCGAGGCCGAGCTGGGCGTCAACGACGTGTATTTCTTCCAGATACTGTCCGAATGAGGATGGGGGAGGAGCCGCCCCGCGGGATTGCATAGTTATACACCGCATACATCCCTGGCTTCAGGCGCTGCATGGGCGAAAAAGAAGCGAAAACGGGTTTGACAACCATATTCCGTTTGAAATACTTGGATTTCACCTGAAAAATGCAGGATGCGGGGCGGCTTCGTTCAAATGAGAAATAACGTAAAATACGCAAAAATACAGAGAATCAGGTCTTGACAATAAAATGCACTAATTGTATAGTAACGATTAACGATATGTGTATACCTCGGTATGCGCGTAGCGCAATTCTATTTGGGAGGAATCTGAGTATGAAGTTCAACAAGTTGATGGCTATGTTCCTCGCAATCGTGATGGTGCTGGGTCTGGCGTCCGTCGCGCTGGCCGAGGATGCGCTGAAGATCGGCGTCATCGGCCCCTTCACCGGCGCGGCCGCGATCTACGGCAACGCCTGCAAGTACGGCGCTGAGGTCGCCGCCGAGCAGATCAACGCCCAGGACGGCCTGAAGATCGAGCTGCTGGAGGAGGACGACGAGCACGACGCCGAGAAGTCCCTGAACGCCTATAACACCGTGCTGGACAACGGCGCTCAGATGATCGCCGGTACCACCACCACCACGCCCTGCATCGCCGTCGGCGCCCAGGCCTATGAGGATCGCGTGTTCATGCTGACCCCCTCCGCCTCCTCTCCCGACGTCACCGCGAACAAGGACAACGTGTTCCAGGTGTGCTTCACCGATCCCGCGCAGGGCACCGCTTCCGCCCAGTACATCACCGAGCATCAGCTGGGCAGCAAGGTCGCCATCATCTACAACAACGCGGACGCCTATTCCACCGGCATCTACAACACCTTCGTGGATGAGGCCGCCACGCTGGGCCTGGAGATCGTCTCCACCAGCACCTTCACCGACGAGACCGTGGACTTCAACCTGTACGTCTCCGACGCGAAGGACGCCGGCGCCGACCTGGTGTTCCTGCCCATCTATTACACCCCCGCTTCCATGATCCTGGCGGCCGCCAAGAGCATGGACTACGCCCCGGTGTTCTTCGGCGTGGACGGCATGGACGGCATCCTGACCATGGAGGGCTTTGACGCCTCCCTGGCCGAGGGCGTGTTCATGCTGACTCCCTTCTCCGCCGATGCCCAGGACGAGCGCACCCAGGCCTTCGTCGCCCGCTATCAGGAGCTGACCGGCGAGATCCCGAACCAGTTCGCCGCGGATTGCTATGACGCCGTGTACGCCCTGTACACCGCCGCCCAGAATGCCGGCATCGACGGCAGCACCTCCGTCGAGGACGCCTGCGAGCTGCTGATCGGCCAGTTCGCCGGTGATTTCCAGATCGAGGGCCTGACCGGCACCATGTCCTGGGATGAGACCGGCGCGGTTACCAAGACCCCCACCGCCGTCGTCATCAAGGATGGCGCCTACGTGGGCTTCAACGACTGATCCTGATTACAGGCGCATACCGAGCCCCGGCGCACGGCCGGGGCCCGGTATCCCCATATCGAGGTAACTGACGATTGTCAACACAGGGTGGTGTTGATGATGGTCAGTTACCTTATACTAGTTTAACGAGGAGTTGGGACACATGGTATCGTTCCTGCGATTTCTGATCAACGGAATCAGCCTGGGCAGCGTCTACGCCATCATCGCCCTGGGATATACGATGGTCTACGGCATCGCCAAGATGCTGAACTTCGCCCATGGCGACGTCATCATGGTCGGCGCGTACATCGCTTTCTGCGCCATGTCCTATCTGTCGCTGCCACCGCTGGTGGCGGTGCTGTGCGCCATGGCGGTGTGCACGGTGCTGGGCATCGTGATCGAGGGCCTGGCCTACCGGCCCCTGCGACAGGCGACCAAGCTGGCCGTGCTGATCACCGCCATCGGCGTCAGCTATCTGCTGCAGAACACGGCGCTTCTGATCTGGAGCTCCAACCCCAAGGTGTTCCCCTCCGTGTTCAACGTGGGCACCATCCGGCTGTTCGAGGGCAACCTGGTCATCAGCAGCGAGACGATACTGACCATCGTGGCCAACATCGTGATCATGATCGCGCTGACGCTGTTCACCGGCAAGACCAAGATGGGCAAGGCCATGCGCGCCGTCTCCGAGGACAAGGGCGCGGCGGAGCTGATGGGCATCAACGTGAACCGCACCATCTCCGTCACCTTCGCCATCGGCTCGGCCCTGGCGGCCATCGCGGGCGTGCTGCTGTGCTCCGCCTATCCCACGCTCCAGCCCACCACCGGCTCCATGCCGGGCATCAAGGCCTTCACGGCGGCGGTGTTCGGCGGCATCGGCTCCATCCCGGGCGCGATGATCGGCGGACTGCTGCTGGGCATCATCGAGATCCTGGGCAAGGCCTATATCTCCACCGAGCTGGGCGACGCGCTGGTGTTCGCCGTGCTGATCATCGTGCTGCTGTTCAAGCCCGCGGGCCTGCTGGGCAAGCCCGTGCGCGAGAAAGTGTAAGGAGGTGGGCGCAATGAAGCTGAAAAAGAGCACCATCAACAACATCATCTCCTTTGGCATCGTCATCATCGCCTTCATCATCTGCCAGTCGATGATCTCCACCGGCGCGATGAAGCGCTCGCTGAAGGGCCAGATGATCCCCATCTGCGTGTACATCGTCATGGCCGTTTCGCTGAACCTGGTCGTGGGCGTCTCCGGCGAGCTGAGCCTGGGCCACGCGGGCTTCATGAGCGTGGGCGCGTTCTCGGGCGTCATCGCCTCGGCCTGGCTGCTGGGCGTGGCGCACGTCGAGAACGAGACGCTGCGCTTGGTGCTGTCCATGGTCGTGGGCGGCGTGTTCGCCGGCGTGTTCGGCGTGCTGATCGGCGTGCCCGTGCTCAGGCTGCAGGGCGACTACCTGGCCATCGTCACGCTGGCCTTCGGCGAGATCATCCGCAACGTGCTGAACTGCCTGTATTTCTCGCTGGACGGCAACCGGCTGCTGGTGTCCTTCAACAACCCGAACCTCCCCGGCACGATACTGGTCAACGGCCCCAACGGCGCGAAGGACGTGGCCAAGATCGCCACCTTCCCGGTGGGCTTCGTGCTGATACTGTTCTCGCTGTTCGTGGTGCTGAACCTGATCAACAGCCGCTCCGGCCGCGCCATCATGGCGACCCGGGACAACCGCATCGCCGCCGAGGCCATGGGCATCAACGTCACCAAGTACAAGATGATGGCCTTCGTCACCGCCGCCGCCCTGGCGGGCATGGCCGGCGCGCTGTACGGACTGAACTTCTCCACCGTGGCGGCGTCCAAGTTCAAGTTCGATACCTCCATACTGGTGCTGGTGTTCGTCGTGCTGGGCGGCATCGGCAACATCTGGGGCTCCATCATCGCCGCGGCGCTGCTGACCGTGCTGCCCGAGCTGCTGCGCGCGTTCGCGGACTACCGCATGCTGGTGTACGCCATCGTGCTGATACTGGTCATGCTGGCCACCAACAACCCGATGGTCCGCTCCATATTCGCTCGACTCATCCACCGCAAGGGACCCGCGGCGCAGAGGGGAGGCGCTTCCGAATGACACAGACTGAGGGCAAGAAGCGGCTTTTGGACACCCGCATGGTGCCCGCGCCGAGCCAGGGCATCATTCCCGAGCGCGACTATTACAGCACGCCCGTGCTGGAGGCGCGGCACCTGGGCATCGAGTTCGGCGGCCTGAAGGCCGTGGAGGACTTCAACCTGATCATCGGCAAGACCGAGATCGCGGGCCTGATCGGCCCCAACGGCGCGGGCAAGACCACCGTGTTCAACCTGCTGACCAAGGTCTACCAGCCCACGATGGGCACCGTGCTGCTCAACGGCAAGGACACCGCCGGCATGAACACGGTCCAGGCCAACAAGCTGGGCATCGCCCGCACCTTCCAGAACATCCGCCTGTTCGACAACATGACGGTGGAGGACAACGTGCGCATCGGCCTGCACAACCAGGTCAAGTACGGCATGTTCACCGGCATATTCCGCCTGCCCGGCTATTGGAAGCAGGAGAAGGCGCAGCACGAGCGGGCGCTGGAGCTGCTGAGCCTGTTCGACATGCAGGACCTGGCGGGGACCCAGGCGGGTTCGCTGCCCTACGGCGCGCAGCGCAGGCTGGAGATCGTGCGCGCGCTGGCGACGAATCCCTCGCTGCTGCTGCTGGACGAGCCCGCGGCGGGCATGAACCCCCACGAGACCGAGGAGCTGATGCACAACATCATCAAGATCCGCGACCAGTTCCAGATCGCCATCATGCTGATCGAGCACGACATGAACCTGGTCATGGGCATCTGCGAGGGCATCTGCGTGCTGAACTACGGCAGGATCATCGCCAAGGGTACCGCCGATGAGATCCAGGCCAATCCCACGGTCATCGAGGCCTATCTGGGCAAGAAGAAGGAGGGCTGAGTCATGAGCGACGCGAGCAAGAGCCTTTTGAAGGTGGACGACATACATGTCTACTACGGCAGCATCCACGCCATCAAGGGCATCTCCTTCGAGGTCAACGAGGGCGAGATCGTCACGCTGATCGGCGCAAACGGCGCGGGCAAGTCCACCACGCTGAACACCGTCTCCGGCCTGCTCAAGCCCCGCAGCGGCATGATCACCTTCGAGGGCAAGGGCATCGTGGGCATCGGCGCGAGCCGGATCGTGGGCCTGGGTATGGCGCTCTGCCCCGAGGGGCGGCGCGTGTTTCAGCAGATGACCGTGCGGGAAAACCTGGAGATGGGCGGCTTCTCCCGCCCCAAGGAGGAGATCCCCGGCTCGCTGGAGAACGTCTTCCAGCGCTTTCCCCGGCTGAAGGAGCGCGAAAAGCAGATCGCGGGCACGCTGTCCGGCGGCGAGCAGCAGATGCTGGCCATGGGCCGCGCGCTGATGAGCAAGCCCAAGCTGCTGATGCTGGACGAGCCCTCCATGGGCCTGGCCCCGATCCTGGTGGAGCAGATATTTGACATCATCAAGGAGCTGCACGCCGCCGGGACCACCATCCTGCTGGTGGAGCAGAACGCCCAGATGGCGCTGTCCATCGCGGACAGGGCCTATGTGCTGGGCACCGGCAAGATCACCATCTCCGGCAGCGCGAAGGACGTGCTGGAGGACGACCGCGTGCGCGAGGCCTATTTGGGCGGGTGAGATCGCAACTGCACATTTTGGTTTTTTGGAAACGGATTGCCACGTCGGCCTGACGGCCTCCTCGCAATGACATCGACGTATATGAATCGAAACCTGTCATTGCGAGGCCCGAAGGGGGCCGTGGCAATCCGGTTTTCTCTTTTATGTACAAATCCCTGGTTTTGCCCATTGCAATTCCCGGCCCTGGGATATAAAATGTCAATAGCGCCGGCGCGGGAAATATGGATTTATTTGGTATTTTGTGCGAAGAATTAATATGTTCCCCCTTGATAACTCGAACGATTTGGGGTAAAGTTATAATAATTGGGATTATGTTTGTCAATCGATTCCGCAACCGGACGAAAAGAGGAGCTATCCATGAGCAAGCCTGACAGGACGGTGCTGGTCCAGACCGGGCGCGTGGCGCTGGGGGTCGGGGCGATGGTGGCCCTGATGCTGATCGTCTATGCGATCCTCGGGCGGCTGTCGGCGGCGGTGGCCTGCGGCGGCGTGTATTCCGGCGCGCTGGGCGTGGCCAATTTCTTTGTGATGGGCCTGCTGGTGCAGCGCATCACCGACCGGATGGCCGAAAAGCAGCGCACGGAGCAGGAGATCGCCGATCTGTCCATCCAGATGCAGAACCGGATGAAGATATCCTACAACATGCGCATGATCGCGCTGTTCGCGCTGCTGGTGCTGGGCATCGCGGTGTTCAAATTCGACGCGCTGGCGACGATACTGCCCTCGGTATTCCCCAGCGTCGTCATTCGCATATTGCAAATCACGGAGGCGAAGAAAGCCCCCGATTCCAAAGGAAGTGAGCAGCCTTGAATCTCGACGTACACGGCGCAAAAATCCTGCTGGAAATCCCGGTAAAGATCCCCGTGCTGGGCAACATCATGATCACCGAGACCGTGGTCAACACCTGGATCGTCATGGCGGTGCTGTTCGGCCTGGTGCTGTTTCTGACCCACGGCATGCAGGTGCACGCCCGCACCAAGCGCCAGATCATCGCGGAGTTCATCGTCAAAAAGGTGAATTCCATGGTGGGGGAGAACATGGGCGAGCGCTTCCTGAACGTGGGCTATGCGCCGCTGATCGCCGCGATCATGGCGCTGTCGGCCTTCTGCTCGCTGTCCAGCATGATCGGCATGTACGCGCCCACCTCCGACCTGTCCACGCTGCTGGGCTGGTCGCTGATGGTATTCGTGCTGATCACCTACAACAAATTCCGCGCCGGCGGCCCGCTGGGCTACATCAAGGGCTACTTCGAGCCCATACCGGTGCTGCTGCCCTTCAACATCATCAGCGAGTTCGCCACGCCCCTGTCGATGGCCTTCCGTCACTTCGGAAACATCGCCTCCGGCTCGGTCATCACCGGCCTGATCTACGCCGCGCTGGCGAGCCTGTCCGCGGCCATATTCCACCTGATCCCCGGCGTGGTGGGCCAGACGCTGGCCCAGATCCCTCTGTTCCAGGTGGGCATCCCGGCCATATTCTCCATCTACTTCGACCTGTTCTCCAGCTGCCTTCAGGCGTTCATCTTCTGCATGCTGACGATGATGTACATCGGCTCAGCGGCGGAGGGTTGACATAACAACAACGAACTATAATCTTGGGAGGATAAATCAATGAATGAGCAACTGTGGACCAAAGCAATCGTCATGGGTTCTTCCGCAATCGGCGCCGGCCTGGCCATGATCGCCGGTATCGGCCCCGGTATCGGCGAAGGCTACGCCGTCGGCAAGGCCTGCGAAGCCATCGGCCGCCAGCCCGAGTGCAAGGGCACCGTCCAGTCCACCATGCTGCTGGGCTGCGCCGTCGCCGAGACCACCGGTATTTACGGCTTCATCGTCGCCCTGCTGCTGATGTTCGCCAATCCCTTCATCGGCAAGCTGTAATTGTCGTTGTATCGATAACCACAATCATCCCAGGGAGGAAGTATAGTGAACGCGGTACAAGAGTTTATCTCGATTACGCCCTGGACCATCGTCTTTCAGATCTGCAACCTGCTGATACTGTTCGTGCTGTTCAAGAAGTTCCTGTTCAAGCGCGTGATGGCGGTGCTGGACGCCCGCCAGAAGGAGCTGGACGGCATCTATGACGCCGCGGACAAGGATCGCGAGGACGCCGCGCAGATGAAGCAGGAGTACACCGAGCGCATGAGCAATGCCCGCGAGGAGGCGGACCGGCTCGTGAAGAGCGCGGTGGACAACGCCCAGCGCCGCGGCGACGACATCGTGCACCAGGCCCAGGCTGAGGCCACCCATTTGAAGCAGAAGGCCGAGAGCGAGATCGAACAGGAGAAGCGCAAGGCCTATTCCGAGCTGATGGGCGAGATCTCCGGCATGGCGGCGGACATCGCGGGCCGCATGGTGGAGCGGGAGATCAACGCCGACGACCACCGCGAGCTGGTGGAAGAATTCATCCGAAACGCAGGTGAGGCGTCGTGACGGGGCTGGCCAGGGAATACGGCGAGGGCCTCTATGAGCTCGCCCGGGACGAGCACCTGCTGGACGAGCTGCACGGCGAGCTGACCGAGATCGGCGCGCTGATGCGCGAGCAGCCCGAATTCATACGGCTGCTCTGCTCCCGCGCCATCGAGCGGGACAAGCGCCTGGAGGTGGTGGACGCCACCTTCCGGGACCAGGCCCACGTTTTCATCGTCAACTTCATGAAGCTGCTGGTGCAGAAGGAGCGCTTCGAGTGCTTCGAGGACTGCGTCAAGTGGTTCCACCAGCGCTACAACGAGGAATTGGGCATCGTGGAGGCCTCTGTCACCTCCGCCGTGGCGCTGTCCGACAACGACCGGGAGGCCCTTCGCCAGCGCCTCGCGCAGATTTCGGGCAAGAAGGTCCACCTGGTCTGCAACGTGGACCCCGCCCTGATCGGCGGCGTGCGCGTGGAGATGGACGGCCGGCGCTATGACAACACCATTCAAGACAGGCTTGGCAGGCTGAAGCGCAGCCTGACACGTGGACTGTAGGAAAAGAGGACGAGTAGATGCAGCTGAGACCTGAAGAAATATCCAAGATCATCAAGGATCAGATCAAGCATTATGACAACAGGATCGTTCAGACCGACGTCGGTACGGTCCTGCTGGTGGGCGACGGCATCGCGCGGGTGTCCGGACTGGAAAACTGCATGGCCAACGAGCTGGTGCGCTTCTCCACCGGTGCCTACGGCATGGCGCTGAACCTGGAGGAGAACTCCGTGGCCGTGGTCATGCTGGGCGACGATGTCGGCATCAAGGAGGGCGACACGGTGGAGCGCACCCGCGAGGTCGTGTCCGTACCCGTGGGCGAGGCGCTGATCGGCCGCGTCGTGGACGCGCTGGGCCAGCCCATCGACGGCAAGGGCCCGATCAAGGCCGCGGGCGAGCGCCACATCGAA
>ONHI01000195.1 GCA_900317565.1 uncultured Eubacteriales bacterium | reverse complement strand
CAGCCGCCCCGTATGCGTGAATAGCCCTGAACCTCTGTGGGAGAGAGGATGGTGATTTCGGACCCGACGAATTCCTGGGTCTCTATCGACGAAAGGAATTTGCCCATATCGATAACCACGTGTGCTTTCTCCGTCTCCGGGAAAGTATACTCGTGGAATCTGGCGTGACGAGTGGCCGAAAGGCGTACATCTATCCCGTATCGATCCAGATGGATGCCGAAGAGCCCCACCCTGGCCGTTTCTCCAGAATAAGGGGAGGCGTAGTCTGACGGGTTGAAATCGCCTGTCGTTGGCAACAGGGAGATGTTGCCGTATTTGCAGCCGCCGCCTGAGCCGTTAAGGTGGGTATGCGTGAACCCGGACACGGGAGCGCCCTTCTGCCAGCCGGCATTTTCGGTCAGCTGGCCGTTGTCAGGCCCAAGCTTGACCATCCCGTATGGCACGGTCGCCCCGGGGAATACGTATCCTCCGTTGTCGGCGCCTATCATCGGGTCTACATAGCGGGTGAAATCTTCGGCGGAAAGGAGTCCGCAGAAGGTGGTCATCAGGATTGGGATGAGAAACTTGCGCATGGGAGGTTATTCTTTTATTGCCTGTCGAGCAGTGCGGCTGTCGCTTCGGGGTCCGGCCGGTCAATACCCGAAGAGTCGCGCTGGAATATTGTCGGATAATTAAATAGGGAAATAAACCGGCAGCGCGGGATGGAGAAAGCATTTTCTAGGGCTTCTGCCCATTTTACGCGCGGTTGGGAGCCGATGTTCCATTCGGACAATCCCCAGAAAGGGGCATCAGATTTTGGCAGGTGCTCGGCGACCTGAGGGTAGTTGGCGGGATGTATGGCTTCGTCCCAATAAAAACTCCACGATGGGCAGGTGTTGGGTTGTATGGCAGCGTCCAGATCGCCGTACCAGCCACCGGAGTGTGAGAAGAGTCTTTCACGCGGTATGCCGTAATATGTCTTCTGTGCCTTGCGCACACTGACCACGAGCTCATAAAATTCCTTTACCGTCATCTTCAATCCTCTCTTTCATGCGATGCTCAGCCGGCCAGGGGCGCGCCGGCCAGCTGCTGGCGGAACGCCTCGCCGTATTTGGAAAAGCTGTTTTTGTATATCCGGCCTTCGGCGAGAATGGCCGAGAGCCACAGGGGCATGGCCTCCTGCACCTTGATTTCCAGAATCGTGTGGCCCGGCGGGCGCAGGGGCAGGCCCTCCATGGAGTGGGTCAGGGTCAGCCGGTCGGTGCGGTAGCGGGGGTTATAGTCTATGGTGAGGCGCAGGTCGCCGCCGGGCTCAAAGTAGGCCTCCCGGTCGTAGATGATGAGGCAGGCGGGCGACAGCGCGCCGTAATAGTCGCGGAAGTAGGTGATTTCCCGGTTGATCTGGCCGCCGGCGCAGATGTCGCCGCTGCCCGCGAAGAACTTCTCCACCAGCGGAATGGTGGACTGCACCCGGCGCTTGTACACGATGCCGTCGGCCTTGCGCTTCAGCTCCAGGTACACCGGCGATGCCTCCGTGGCCAGCCCGTAGGAGCGCAGCCGGATCTTTTCCTTGAAGGGCGGCTTCTCCACCGAGGCGCGGATCAGCCGGTAGTCCGGGGTGTCGTAGTAGAGGGAGGCGATGGAGGTGCGGCCGTACTGGTCCAGCTCCATGTGGCCGGTCAGCCGCGCCTTGAGGAATTCCGTCTGCTCCGCGGAGAGCAGGTATTTCAGCTCATACCGCTTCATGACGACGATGGGTCCTGCCATGGTTTTCCCCTCCCCTCTCACAGATTGACCCGGAGCGTGAACACCCCGTCCGCCACCCGGGCGGTGGCCCGGCCGTTGTGCGAGGCCACAATCTCCTTCACCCGGGCCAGGCCCAGGCCCGCGCCGGGCAGATCCCGGGCGTTGTCCAGCCGGGTGAACCGGTCGAAGACCTGGTCCGCGCCGCCGGCGGGGAGATTGGTGTCGTTGGAGGCGGTGACGGCGACGCGGCTCCCCTCCCGGCTCACGCTCAGCTCGGCCCAGCTCAGCGAGAACTTCAGCGCGTTGTCCAGCAGCTCCACCATCAGGTCGCTCAGGGCCTCGCTGTCACCCCGCACCAGCGTCTTTTCCCCCGCCTTCAGCCGCAGCGCGCGGCTCTTTTCCTCAAAGCCCGGCCGGGCGGCGTCGGCGGCGGCCATGGCCAGCGCGCTGAGGTCGAGCTCCGTGCGGGTCATGTCGCCCTCGTCGAACACGCCCAGGGAGGCCAGATCCTTCACCAGCGCGGTCATGCGCTTCACCTGGCGGTTGATGGAGCGGGTCTGCTCGGTCTCTCCGCCCTCCCGCTCGATGATCTCCGTGTTGGCGTTGATGACGGTCAGCGGGGTCTTGAATTCCTTTTCCACGTCGGCGATGAAGCGCTTCTGCTTGCGGTCGGCCTCCTCCAGAGGGGCGAACAGCCGCCGGCCGATGGCCATCAGCGCCAGGCCGCTCACGATGAGCCCCGCCGCCAGGCCGATGAGAGAGATAATCAGGATGCGATAGGAGGGCAGCAGCTCACGGCCCTGGTCGATCACGGTGACGTATGTTTTGCCGTTCAGCTCGTACACGCGGTAGCGGTAGGTGGTGGCCGTCCAGCCGGTCTCCTCCTCGCCCAGCAGGCTCCGCGCCCAGGTGAGCGCGTCCTCCTCGCTCACCGCCGAGATGGCCCAGGCCACCCGCTCGGCGCTGCCGTCCTCGCTGAAGGCGAAGGTGAAATAGCGCATGGAGGCCGCCATTTCCGGGGAATCCGGCCCCAGGGGCCCGATCTGGGCGGGACGGCCGCCCCGCATGTTCAGGCGCATGCCGCCGTTCTCCAGGGCGCGCTGGCCGGGAAACATCCCCTGGTTCTCCGAGAGCATGAGGGTGATGTGATCGGCGTCCTCGCTGGCCATGGTGAAGTTGGCGCCGTTGATGATGCCCAGCAGCACCGTCAGCAGCGCGAAGATGGCCAGCAGGGCGTACAGGACAAATTGCTTTCTCGCTCTATTCATGACTGCTCACCAGCTTGTATCCTTTCTGCGGTTGGTATTCGATGCGCGTGGCCCGGCCCAGCCGCCTCAGCTTCTCATTCAGCGCGTGGATCATCACCCGGGTGCGGCGGCCCTGAACCGGCTCTCCCCGATTCAGCGCGGCCAGCAGGTCGATCTCCCCGGCCGTGAGCCGCGTGTCGGTGCCATCGAAGCGGAAGCGGGCCGGATCCACCGCGGCATCTCCCGCGGAAAAGGGCTGGCCCGCCCGGCGCTTCTCCGTCACGCTGTCCAGCAGCGCCCGAAGG
>ONHI01000097.1 GCA_900317565.1 uncultured Eubacteriales bacterium | reverse complement strand
GAAGCGCTTCAGGCCCTCGCCCTCCTCGACGATGATGCCGCAGGGCTCGTGGCCCGCGATCATGCCGGGCTGATAGCCCTCGGGGCCCTTGCCCACGTGAGCGCGATAGATGCAGCGGATGTCGGAACCGCAGATGGTGGAGGCCTTCGTCTTGACGACCACCTGGCCGTGGCCGGGCTTCGGCATGTCGAATTCCTTCAGCTCAACGGTGCTGTTGCCGGGCAGAATCGCTCCAAGAATCTTCTTATCCATGATGGTTTCCTCCCTTTGATTTGGTTTTCCCATTATGATGAGTATAACATGTTTTTTACGGCGTGATTAGAGATAAATCGGACGTTCTTGTGTTAAATCTGTCGTTTTGGAGCAAGTATATGTCCGGTATTTACAAGTATGGTATAATAGGGATTAGGGATTAGGGATTAGGGATTAGGGATTAGGGATGGGAGGAAGCAATGGAGACCTATGAGTTTTCGTTTGGGTTTGAGATGGGGTGTCTGCACGTCGCGCCGGTGCATGTGCGGGTGGAGCAGCTGCCCACGGTCATCGCGGCACACCGCCATTCCAACACCAGCTATGAGATACACTACACGCGCCGGGGACGGGGCAGCGTGACCATCGACGGCATGACCCGCAGCGTGATGCCGGACACGCTGTACGTCACGGGCCCGGCCATCGAGCACGCCCAGCGATCCGACCCGGGCGATCCCATCACGGAATACTGCCTGTACCTGAACTGCGAATCGCTGCGCGCCGGGCGGTCGGACCCCTTCGAGCGCTTCGCCCAGACCCACTTCTGGATGGGCGAGGACGGCGGGCGGGTGTGCCCGCTGCTGGAGCGCCTGCTGGAGGAGTGTCGCAGCCCGCAGCCCGGCGGCCAGGAGATGGCGGAGACGCTGCTGCGGCAGATCATCATACTGCTGATGCGCATGTACCGCCGGGAGTCCGTGCAGCCCCGGTCCGCCGCGCCGGTGCCCGCGCTGACCCGGGCGGGCTTCATGCCCATCATCGAGGACGCCTTCTTCTACCGCTACCAGACGCTGACACTGACGGAGCTGGCGGGGCTGTTGAACCTGAGCGTGCGCCAGACCCAGCGGCTGCTGGTGAGCAATTTCGGCAAGACCTTCTCCCAGAAGCTGACCGAGGCGCGGATGGCCTCGGCCTGTCAGTTCCTGGTGGGCTCCGACCTGACGATCACCCAGATCAGCGACCGGCTGGGCTTTTCCTCCATCGAGCACTTCTCCTCCGCCTTCCGGCGCTTCATGGGCTGCTCGCCCCGGGAATACAGGAAGGGAAACCGATCGTAACGCGAAAGGGCCCGGTCGCACGTGCGACCGGGTCCTTTGAGATATGAGGGTTACGCGCTCTTCTTGCGGTTGCGCAGGAAGTCGGTGTACACGGCCAGCAGTATGACCGCGCCCTTGATGATGTACTGCCAGTCGGAGTTGACGCCCATCAGGTTCAGGCCGTTGTTCAGTATGCCGATGATCAGCACGCCGATCAGCGTGCCGCCCAGCTTGCCCGAGCCGCCGGACATGGAGGTGCCGCCCACGACCACGGCCGCGATGGCGTCCATCTCGGCGCCGTCGCCGGAGGTGCAGGTGCCGGAGTACAGGCGGGAGGCGATGGTGATGCCCGCCAGGCCGGCCATCAGGCCGCTGAAGCTGAACACCACGAACTTGACCTTGGCGGTGTCGATACCGGAGAACTTCGCGGCGGTATCATTGCCGCCCACGGCGTATATGTGCCGCCCGATGCGCGTGCGGTTCAGGAACAGCACCGCCACGATGAACACCAGCGTCATGGTGATGACGGGGGTGGGGACGCCCGCCACGTTGCCCGCGCCCAGGAACTTCCAGGCGTCGGTCATGCAGCGGATGGGCTTGCCGCCGGAATAGACGTAGGCGATGCCCTTGGCGATGTTCATCGAGGCCAGCGTGACGATGAACGGGGGGATCTGGGTCTTTGCGATGACCAGGCCGTTCAGCAGGCCGAAGATGACGCCGGAGAGTATGGCGATCAGTATGCCGACGATCTCGGGCATGCCGTGCCAGACCACCGCGGCGGCGCCCAGCACGCCGGACATGGCGATGATGGAGCCGACGGACAGGTCGATGCCGCCCAGTATGATGACCATCGTCATGCCGCAGGCCAGCATCAGGTTCGTGGAGCTCTGGCGCAGCACGTTGAAGATGTTGGTCCGGGTCAGGAACGTGGTATGGGTGCGGGGGAAGATGTAGAGGAAGATGATCATGACGGCAAGAGCCGCGATGATGCCCAGATTATCCTTGAAATAGCGCTTTACCTTGGTCATATGCTGTTTGCCTCCTGACTTCTACCGTGTGACGGTGGATTGCTATGCTTTGGCTGCGGTTTCGACGGTGGCCAGGTGCATGATCGCTTCCTGACTGACGTTTTCATAGTCGATGCACCCGGTGACGCGACCGTCGCACATGACATAAACCCGGTCCGCCATGTTGATGATCTCCGGCAGCTCCGAGGAGATCATGATGATGGAAACGCCCTGCTTGGTCAGGTCGTTCATGATCTCATAGATCTCGGCCTTCGCGCCGACGTCCACGCCGCGGGTCGGCTCGTCCAGGATCAGTATCTTGGGCTTGGTGGCCAGCCAGCGTCCGATCATGACCTTCTGCTGGTTGCCGCCGGACAGGTTGGTGACCGCCTGCTCGTGGGAGGGCGTCTTGGTGTGCATCTTGTCGATGAACTCCTGGGTGATCTCCCGCTCCCGCTTGCCGTTCACCGACAGGTGGTTGATGAACTCATGCAGCACCTCGATGGTAGAATTGAAGCTGACGGACTGCACGTGGTAGAGGCCCTCCACCTTGCGGTTCTCGGGCACCAGGGAGATGCCGTAGCGCATGGCGTCCACGGCGTTGCGGATGTGCAGGGCCTTGCCGTCCAGCGTCACCGTGCCCTTGGAGCCGCGGGTGAGGCCGAAGATGCACTGCATCGTCTCGCTGCGCCCCGCGCCGACCAGGCCCGCGAAGCCGACGATCTCGCCCTTGCGCACCTCGAAGGACACGTCGTTGACGCGCTTGTGGTGCTTTTTGCCGTCGTCGATGTGCTCGCACTTGAACACGACCTCGGTGTTTTTCACGTGGTCGCGGGTGTAATACTGGTCCAGCTCGCGGCCGACCATCATGGCGATCAGCTCGTCCCTGGGCGTCTCGGCCACCACGCGGGTGCCCACGTAGGTGCCGTCGCGCAGCACCGTCACGCGGTCGCAGACCTCGTTCAGCTCGCTCATCTTGTGGCTGATGTAGATGATGCCGACGCCCTGGCTGGCCAGGTTGCGCATGATCTCAAACAGCTGCTCGACCTCGCGGTCGGAGATGGAGGAGGTGGGCTCGTCCATGACCAGTATGCGGCAGTTGAAGGAGATGGCCTTGACGATCTCCACCATCTGCTGCTGGGCGATGGACAGGTCATAGATCTCCGAGGCTGCGTCGATGCCCAGGTCAAAGCGATCCAGCATCTTTTGGGATTCGGCGATCATCTTGCGGGTGTCCACGCCGAACTTACCCATGTATTCGCGGCCCAGGAAGATGTTCTCCGCCACGGTCATTCGCGGGACCTGCACCAGCTCCTGGTGGATGATGGAAATGCCGTTCTCACGGGCGTCGTTGACCGTGTTGATGGCGACCTGCTTGCCGTCGATGAAGATTTCGCCCTCCTCGGCGCTGTAGATGCCGCCTAGCACCTTGATCAGCGTGGATTTACCCGCGCCGTTCTCGCCCAGCAGCGCGTGGATCTCTCCTGGCAGCAGCTGGAAGTTCACGCCCTGCAGCGCCTTGACGCCGGGGAAGGATTTGCAGATGTTTTTCATTTCGAGCAGATAATTGCTCACTGAGCTTCACCACCGTTTCTTGCTATGGGAATACTTGGAATTTGTAGGGGCGCCGATTCGCCGCCCGCACAGCGCTTCAGTTGCGGGCGGCGAATCGCCGCCCCTACGGGCGTTGCGGTCAGAAGGATACCTTACCATCCAGAAAGGGCTTTGCCCTCGGTGGAGAACAAAGCCCTTTGCGGTCAGGCGCGATCAACCGACTGTTTCAATGCCGAAGCCGGTCGCGCGCCTTTGTACCCTCAGGCTTAAGGCTTATTGCCAGCCGCCGTTGTTGTACTCGTCGATGTTGTCGCTGTTGATCATGAAGGTCTCGATGGGATAGCGGGCCTCAACGGTCTCGCCGGCCTTCCACTTGTAGTACAGCTCGGCGATGGTCTTGCCGATGGTCATGGGGGACTGAGCGCCGGTGCCGGTCACCTTGCCCTCGGCGATCAGGGCCTTGATGTCGGGAGAGCCGTCAACGCCGTAGATCAGAGCGCTGGACTGAGCAGCCTCGGCAGCGGCCTGGGCGCCCAGGGCGGTGGGATCGTTGCCGCCGAAGATGGCGACGGCGTCGGGATGGGCGGTCAGGGCGTCGGTGCCGTTCAGGTTGCCCTGCTCCTGGTTGCCCATGCAGTCGATCTGGGCGACCACTTCAAAGCCATGGCCTTCGATGGCGGCCAGGAAGCCGTCGGTGCGGTCCACGACGGACTGCATGGTCGGGGAGTCCAGAACGATGATCGGGCCGCCGTCGGGGCACTTCTCGACCAGGTCAACGCCGCAGACATAGCCCGCGTTGTAGTTATCGGAACCGGCGTAGGTCACCAGCTTGTCCATGTCGGTGACCTCGGTGTCGAAGCCGAACATGGGAATATTGGCAGCCTGCAGGGCGTCCAGGGCGGGGGTGATGCCATCGCGGTCAACGGGGTTGATGAAGATGGCGACGATGCCCTGGGAGATCAGGTCTTCAACCAGCGCGAGCTGCTTTTCGTTGCTGTTCTGGGGATCCAGCGAAATCAGCTCGTCGCCGTTGGCCTCGACGACCTCGCGGATGGAGCCTTCCAGCGCGACGAAGAAGGGATTGGTGCCGTCCATGCAGGTGTAGCCGATCTTATCCGCCATCGCGGCGGTGCAGCCGAGCACCATGGCCAGAGCCAGGACCAGTACGAGAACTTTCTTCATGGGGTTAACCTCCTTTTATTTCCAGCGGGACGATGCCCCGCCAGTAATCACGGCCACGCAAAAACGACATACTCAGGTCATAATTGCTGTATCCATTATAGTTTTCTTGTTCAGATTTGTCAATAGTTGAATAATGCCGGAAAAGTCCATTTTCCATAATGAAATTTTTTGCGTCCATCACGCGGAATTTGCGCCGGCTGGGATGCCGGCGCACCTTGTTTTTTTCGCCGCGTTGCGCTATAATCTGTATATTCACTCTGGTTCGGAGGATGGATTTATGAAGCGATTTCGTCCCTACTGCGCGGGCTTCATCGTGCTGTACGTGCTGACGCTGCTGTGCTTCAGCGACGTGGTCTTCACCGTGGTGCGCCAGGTGCGCGGCACGGCCAACGACTACATGGGCTCATTTTCGTTCTTTTCCTACATCATATTCGCGCTGGCGCTGTGCTACACCTGGCAGTATGTGCGCGCGCAGGTGACCTTCGACGGCAGCCGGATCCGCATCGCCTTCCCGGCGAACGTGCGGCCGAAGGAGGGCCAGCCCCGGGCAATGTTCATCTATCGCCAGGGCGATACGGACATGAAGTCCATCGACAAGACCTTCGACCTGAAGGGCCTGGTCCGCTACGGCTACGTGGAGGATCTGGGGTACGACCGTATCGACAAGGGCCAGTCCAATGAGAAGAGCAAGCTGTTCCCGGTGCACGAGGTGGCGCTGATCACGAGGGACAACAAGCGCTACCACATGAATGCGGCCATCTACAATGAAAAGCAGCGCCGGGAGATCTTCCGGCTGATCCGCGAACAGTCCGGCGTCGCCCCGGAGGGGAAGCTGGCTGACGAAATGAAATAATAAGCATGATAAAGCCCCGCATCTGCGGGGCTTTATCATGGACGGGCTCAGCCGACCACGATGTTCACCAGGCGTCCGGGCACGAACACCAGCTTCTTCACGCTCTTGTCGCCGATCAGGCGCTTGACCTCGTCCAGGGCCATGAAGTAATCGTTCGCGGCCTCGCGGGTCAGGTCGGAGGGCACGTCCATGCGGCCGCGCACCTTGCCGTTGATCTGCAGCGCCACCTCGACGGTGCTCTTGACCAGCGCGGCCTCGTCGTACTTCGGCCACTCGGCGTACATCAGCTCGCCGTCAGACAGCTTGCACAGCGCGTTGATCTCCTCGGTGATGTGGGGCGCGACGGGATTGAGCAGCTTCACCAGCGCCAGCATCTCGCCCCGGGTGACGCTGCCCTTGGCGTAGAAGGCGTTCACCAGCGTCATCATGGCGGCGATGGCGGTGTTGTACTTCATCTTCTCGTAATCCTCGCCGACCTTCTTGATGCAGGTGTGCACGTCATAGGCCATGTCGGCGGAGATGCCCTCGTCGTCGGTCATGAACTCCATCATGCGCCACACGCGGTCCAGGAAGCGCTTGCAGCCCTTCACGGAATCGTCGTTCCACGGCGCGGCGGCGGTGTAATCGCCCATGAACAGCACGTACAGCCGCAGCGTGTCCGCGCCGAACTGCGCCACGATGTCCAGCGGGTCCACCACGTTGCCCTTGGACTTGGACATCTTTTCGCCGTCGGAGCCCAGGATCAGGCCCTGATAGCTGCGCTTGGCGTAGGGCTCGGGGGTATTGACCTCGCCGATGTCATACAGGAAGCGGTGCCAGAAGCGGCTGTACAGCAGGTGGCGGGTGACGTGCTCCATGCCGCCGTTGTACCAGTCCACGGGCATCCAGTACTTCATCTCGTCCATGGACGCAAAGGCCTTGTCGTTGTGCGGGTCCACGAAGCGCAGGAAGTACCAGGAGGAGCCCGCCCACTGGGGCATGGTGTCCGTTTCGCGCTTGGCGGGGCCGCCGCACTTCGGGCAGGTGCAGTTCACGAAGGATTCGATGCGGGCCAGCGGGCTCTGTCCGTCGGTGCCGGGCTCGAAGTTCTCCACGTCCGGCAGCGTCAGCGGCAGCTGGTCATAGGGCACGCCCACAGTGCCGCAGGCGGGGCAGTGGATCAGCGGGATGGGCTCGCCCCAGTAGCGCTGGCGGTTGAAGGCCCAGTCCTTCATCTTGTACTGTATGCCCTTGCGGCCCACGCCCTTTTCGGCCAGGTACTCAAGCATCGCGGCGATGGAGTCCTTCTTGTTGTCATACTGGTTCAGGAAGTCGGAATTGATCATCCTGCCGTCGCCGGTGTAGGCTTCCTTCTCGATGTCGCCGCCCTCGATGACCTGGATGATGTCCACGCCGAACTTCTTGGCGAACTCATAGTCGCGCTGGTCGTGAGCGGGCACGGCCATGATCGCGCCGGTGCCGTAGCCCATCATGACGTAGTCGGCGATGAAGATCGGGATCTTCTTGCCGCTGACGGGATTGACGGCCTCCAGGCCCTCCAGCTTGACGCCGGTCTTGTCCTTCACCAGCTGGGTGCGCTCGAACTCGGTCTTGCGGGCGCACTCCTCGCGGTAGGCCTCCACGGCGCTCCAGTTGGCGATGCGATCCCTGTACTTGTCCAGCAGCGGATGCTCCGGGGCCATGACCATGAAGGTCACGCCGTACAGCGTGTCGGGGCGGGTGGTGTAGATCTCCAGCTGCTCCGGGATGCCGTCCAGCGTGAAATCCACGAAAGCGCCGGTGGAGCGGCCGATCCAGGTGACCTGCTGCTGCTTGATGCTCTCGGGATAGTCCACGGTCTCCAGGCCCTCCAGCAGCTTGTCGGCATACTGGGTGATGCGCAGGTACCACACGTCCTTGGGCAGCTGCACCACGTCGCTGTGGCACACGTCGCACTTGCCGCCCTGGCTGTCCTCGTTGGACAGCACCACCTTGCAGTGGGGGCAGTAGTTCACCAGCGTCTTGGCGCGGAACACCAGGCCGTGCTCGAACAGCTTCAGGAAGATCCACTGGGTCCACTTGTAGTAGTCCGGCAGGGAGGTGGAGATTTCACGGCTCCAGTCGAAGGAGAAGCCGATCTTCTTCATCTGGTCCCTGAAGTGGTCCACGTTCTTGGTGGTGATGACGTGGGGATGGGTGTTGGTCTTGATGGCGTAGTTTTCCGCTGGCAGGCCGAAGGAATCGAAGCCCATCGGGAACAGCACGTTGTAGCCCTCCATGCGGCGCTTGCGGGCGATGACCTCCAGGCCGGAATAAGCCTTGATGTGGCCTACGTGCATGCCCGCGCCGGAAGGGTATGGGAACTCTACCAGGCCGTAGAACTTCGGCTTGTCATGGGAGGCCTGTGCCTCGAAGGCGTGGGTGTCGTCCCAGTGCTTCTGCCACTTGGTTTCGATGTCAGAGGGAGAATAGACGGGAATATTCTTCATGATACGCACCTCAAATAATGAATATAGGATCGACTGAATTCAACAAATCGGGCAGGCGCGATGCCTGCCCGGAATGATCACACTTGGTATTAGTTGCCGGCGGCCTCTTCAGCGGCTTCCTCGACGGCAGCTTCGGCGCTCTCGGCGGCCTCTTCAACGGCAGCCTCGGCCTCTTCGGCAGCGCCCTCGACGGCCTCGGCGGCGTCCTCAGAGGTCTCCTCGACAGCCTCGGCAGCCTCTTCGGCGGTTTCCTCGACGGCCTCAGCGGCTTCCCCGGCGGTCTCCTCAACGGCCTCGGCAGCTTCCTCAGCGGCGTCCTCGGCCTCGTCGACGACGACCTCGGCAGCGTCGGAGGTCAGATCATTCACGGTCACATTGGAGCCGGTGTTGTGGGAGGTGATGATGGTGGCGACGATCGCCAGCACGATGAACACGGCAGCCGCGATCTTGGTGTACTTCTGAAGGCGGCCCTCCATGCTCTTGGCCTTGTTCTTGCCAAAGAAGGTTTCTGCGCCGCCGCCGATCGCGCCGAGTCCCTGGCGCTGGCCCTCCTGCATCAGCACGGCTACGATGAGGGCGATGGAAATCAGAATCAGCACGATATCGATGATAATGGACAAAGCGGTCATGAAACATCCTCCTTAAGTATGAAACACATATCCTTTTGTCGGACCCTGGGGCGCTTTTGCCGTCGCTATGAGCGCGCAAAAATACCCGCTGTCCGAAACACGCTCGCTTATTATAGCACGGTTCAAATCAAAACGCAACCATATTTTTGCATGAAAAGTGGATTTCTGTCGGTTAATTCTTGCGGAAACCTCATTCCTCGAACATTTCCCCGATCTTCAGCTTCGCGCGGTACACCTCGTTGCGGGGATAGCCCGCCTCCAGCGCCGCCGCGGCGGCCTCCCGGAGTTCCTCGCCCTCCAGCACTCGCTCCAGTATCCAGGCCGTGACGCCCGGGCGCTGGACGGGGGCCTCCACGGGCGGGAGCATCGATATGTCCACGGCCAGACAGTATTCGCCCTTCTCCACGCTGGCGTTGGCGCGAAGCTGATCCAGCACCGCGCCGGCCGCGCCCCGATAGATGCGCTCATAGCGCTTGGTCAGGTCGCTGCACACGCAGAGCATGCACTCGGGCCACTTCCCGGCGATGGCGTCCACGAGCTCCACGATCCGGTGGGGGGATTCGTACAGCACGAACACCGGCATCCCTGCGCGGCGTATGGCGTCCAGCTTGTCGGACAGCGCCTTCTTCTCCCGGGGCAGGAAGCCGTAGAACGCGAATTCCCTCGCGTCGAAGCCGGAGGCCGACAGCGCCGTGACCACCGCGGAGGGGCCGCACACGGGCTCGACGGGGATGCCCGCCTCCCAGCAGGCCCGCACCAGCAGGTGCCCGGGGTCGGAGATGCCCGGCGTGCCCGCGTCGCAGGTCAGCGCCACGGTCATGTCCTCCGCCAGCATCCTTTCCACGATCTGCGGGGCCTTCTGGTCCTCGTTGTGGCGATGGCAGGAGGTCATGGGCTTTTTGATGTCAAACTGGTTGAGCAGTTTCATGGTCACCCGGGTGTCCTCCGCCGCGATCAGGTCGGCGCGCTCCAACGCCTCCCGCATGCGGGGCGTCAGGTCGTTCAGGTTTCCGATGGGGGTGGCCACGACGTACAGCTTGGGCATGGGATGTCTCCTCGCACGGTCATTTCAGTATATAGTACAGCTCGTTTACGGTCTCAAAGCGCTCCGCGACGGCGCGCCCCGGGGGCAGGTGGCCGTCCATCCACTCGGTGTACTGGACCGCCATGCCCACGTTCCTGCCGCCCAGCGTGCGCGTGGGGAACGAGGCGACGAGGTATTCGGCGTTCACGGCGCTCATGACCGCCCGGGCCGCGCCGGTCCGCTGCCGCTCCAGCAGCGGCAGCAGCTTGAACAACAGCGCCACGTCGAAGCGCTCCGATGGGATCGAGCCGGGGCAGAGCAGGTCGGCGCAGACCGCCCGCGCGGGCATGCCGTAGATGCCGCCGAAGCGGTTGACGGCGTCCACGGCGCTGCCGGCGATGTCCACGCCCACCACGGACAGCCCACGGGCGGCCAGGTACAGCGGGTTGATGCCGCAGGCCAGGTCCAAAACAGACCGGGGTCTGCCTGTAACGGAGAATATGCGCCTGTAGAGCGCGTCCATGTCGGCAAGCGGTAGCCTCTCCCGGGTGGAGGCGTGTCGGCTGAGCATCCGTTCCAAACCGAC
>ONHI01000046.1 GCA_900317565.1 uncultured Eubacteriales bacterium | reverse complement strand
GCATCGTCTTCGCGTTCATACTCTCCCCCGGAATGGGGTATCGGGGCATATGGTCGGCGTGGCCCGTAGGCTGGATCGTCGGCGCGGCGCTGTCCATCGCGTTTTTTGCCTCAGCGCAGCGCAGGCTCCAGGAACAACAGGCCTAGAGTGTGTTTCAAAATCCAAGAGGATGCAGTTTCGAGCGGATCGAGCTGCAGTTCAAGGCAGAAAACCGCAGGTTACCTGGAGGATAATCAAGGTTTTCTAACGCAGAAATGCAGCTTGAGACGCCGAAAATGCGCCTCGGGGATTTTAGAAACACACTCTAGGCGTAATACCGCTGGATCAGCGCATCGCGCGGAAGCGGGTCGGAGAAGCAGCTGCCCTGGAGCGTGGTGACGCGGAAATCGCGCAGGATCTCCCGCATGCGCAGGTTGCTTACGCCCTTGACGTTGATGTGCGCCACATATTCGGCGGCCATGCGGGTCAGGTGATCCAGCGTGTTGCGCGCCTTGGGGTCCGTCTCGATGTCCCGGGAGAGCTGGCTGTTGATGCTCACCGCGTCGACGGGCTCGCTGCGCAAAAAGCCGATGGAATCGCTGCCGCTGCCGAAGTCCTCGATGATGGTCAGTATGCCGCGCTCGTGCAGCGCCTCTATGATGCTCTTCAGGCGCTCCATGCCGATGAACCGGCAGCCGTCGTCGAACTTGAGGCTCAGCTGCCGCGGCGGGAAGCCCGTGGCGCGCAGATAGTGCACGAGGGTATCGATGAAATAGCCGGATTCCAGCTGTATGCGGCTCACGTTCAGGCACAGCAGGAAGCTGGGATCGTGCTCCAGGAACCGCATGCCGTCGGACATGCCCCGCTCCAGTATGAAATCGCCCAGCTCCTCGTAGATGAAATCCCGCTCCAGCACGGGCATGAAGGTCTCCGGCCCCACCTTGCCGTAGCGCTCGTCCTGCCAGTAGATGATGGCCTCCGCGCCGTTGATCTCCTCGAATATGTTGCGCGTCAGATTGACCCGCAGGTTGGTCAGCGTCAGGTCCCCCGCCTGGTAGAAGTTGTTGCCCAGGCTGGAATAGGTGCTGCGCAGGCGCTCCTCGTGGGCCTTCAGCGTGGTCACGTCCGTATAGGTGCAATAGATGTAGTGCTCGTCAAAGTCGTCGATGAAGGCGTAGTGGGCGTTGACCCAGACCTTGTTGTGCTTCGCGGTGACCTTCTGGATCGTCAGCCGACTGGAGCCGTCGAAGGCCACCCGGCGCTCCTGCATGCTGCGCACCGGCGGGCGGTCGTCGGCCACGGTGGTCTTGAAGATGCCGATGCCCGAGAGCCGCGCCATCGCCTCGGCCTCGCTGCACTCCATCATCCGGGCGTACTCGGGGGACACGAAGATCGCGTCCAGGTGCCCGTCGTCCTGGCGCTGGATCAGCACCGCGTTGTTGCCCATCTGGCGGATGTTCCGCAGGAAGTGGTCCCGGGTGTCCCGATAGGCGTGGCTGGTGATGTTGGTCAGGTAGAACCCCGCGTAGGGCGCGGGCAGGTCCGGGATCGGCTCGAAGTACAGGTGCAGGTTCACCATGGGCATATAGGTCATGAACGCATGGGGCGTCTGCGTGATGAACCGCTCCATCATCTCCAGGGAATAGTCGTCCATGAGGGTGCTCTCCTTCAGGAGCGCCCCCAGGTAATCTTCGTTGTGATAGATGGCCACCCAATCCCTGGCGAATATGTCGCTGGCATAGAGTATGCGGAAGTCCTTCAGCGTGCCGTCGGAATCGTAGACCGGCTCGTAGATGAAGGAGCTGATGTCGTGATACTCAATATTGTCCGGTCTCAAAGGGCAACAGTGATCCCGCCATAAGTCATTACCTCGTTTGCGTTATTCGGGAGACGGCGAGCATTCCGTCTCCGGTCCGAAGCCCGTGTTTCAGCGCCCAAGCCGCGCCTTGAAGTTGCGATAGCCGAAATCGGTGAGCCGCACAAGCGCCCCGGAGGGGGACATCCGATGGATGTCCGGCAGCGGCATGCCGTTGAAGGTGTTGTTCTTGCAGGTCGTGTAGATGGCCATGTCCCCGAATACCAGCATATCGCCCACGGCGAGCGGCCCGGGGAAGCCGTAGTTCCCGATCACGTCGCCGGACAGGCAGGTCGGGCCCGCCAGCCGGTAGGCATGGGGCAGCGCGCTTGCCTCCCCCGCCCCGTACAGTGGCGGCGTGTAGGGCATCTCCAGCACGTCCGGCATGTGACAGGCGGCGCTGGCGTCCAGTATGGCGACGCGCGTGCCGCCGTTCTCCACGACGTCCAGCACCCGGCTGACCAGATACCCGGCGTTCAGCGCCACCGCCTCGCCGGGCTCCAGGTAGACCTGCACGCCCCATCGGTCCCGGGCCCCGGTCAGGAGCCTCTCCAGCAGCGCCACGTCGTAGCCCGGCCGGGTGATGTGGTGCCCGCCGCCCATGTTCAGCCATTTCATCCGGGGCAGCGCGTCGCCGAATCCTGCTTCCACCGCGTGAAGCGTCTTCTCCAGCGCGTCGGCGTCCTGTTCGCACAGCGTGTGGAAGTGCAGCCCGTCCAGCAGGCCGATCCACTCCGCCGTCAGCTCCCGGTCCCACGCGGCCCGGGTGACGCCCAGGCGGCTGCCCGGTGCGCAGGGGTCGTAGATGGCGTGGCCCTGCTGGGTGGAGCACTCCGGGTTGATCCGAAGGCCCACGCTCCTGCCCGCGTCCTTCGCCCTTCGTCCAAAGCGCTTCAATTGAGCCGCCGAATTGAACACGATGTGGTCGGCGTATTGCAGCAATTCATCGAATTCGTCGTCCCGGTAGGCGGCGCAGAACACATGCACCTCCCGGCCCGGCATCTCCTCGGCTCCCAGCCGCGCCTCGAAGAGACCGCTGGCCTCGGTGCCCGCGAGGTATTCTGACAGCAGCGGATAGAGGTCGTAGTTGGAAAACGCCTTCTGCGCCAGCAGGATCCTGCACCCGGTGTGACCGGCGACGGAGGCCAGCAGCTCGCCGTTGCGGCGAAGCCGGCCCTCGTCGATCACATAGCATGGGGTCTTCAACGCGCCGAACACCGCCTCCGGGGCCCTGCCGCCCAGCGCGGCGAAGGCGGGGCGGTCGTCCATCCACCGCGCCATCAGTCCACCAGCGCCGGGGCGTGGCTCTCGCTGCGGGGCAGGCCGTAGCGGTCCAGCGCGTCCAGGAACGGATCGGGATCGAACTCCTCCACCGTGTGCACGCCGGTCCTGGTCCACTTGCCGGTCAGCAGCATCAGCGCGCCGCACATGGCCGGAACGCCGGTGGTGTAGCTGATGGCCTGGCTCTCCACCTCGCGGTAGCATTCCTGGTGGTCGCAGACGTTGTAGATGTAATAGGTCTTGTCCGCGCCGTCCTTCCTGCCGGTGAATATGCAGCCGATGTTGGTCTTGCCATGGGTGCGGGGGCCGAGGCTGGCGGGGTCGGGCAGAAGGGCCTTGAGGAACTTGATGGGCACGATCTCATGTCCCTCGAACATCACCGGCGTTGTGGACAGCATACCCACGTTCTCCAGGCACTTCATGTGGGTCAGATAGCTCTGGCCGAAGGTCATGAAGAAGCGCAAGCGCTTCACCTCGGGGATGTTGACGGCCAGCGACTCCAGCTCCTCGTGGTGCAGCAGGTACATGTCCTTCATGCCCACCTGGTCGAAGTCATACTCCCGCTTGATGCTCATGGCGGGGATCTCCACCCACTTGCCGTTCTCGATGTAGCTGCCGGGGGCGGAGACCTCCCGCAGGTTCACCTCGGGATTGAAGTTGGTGGCGAAGGGATAGCCGTGGTCGCCGCCGTTGCAGTCCAGTATGTCGATGGTGTCGATCTCGTCGAATTCGTGCTTCTTGGCGTAGGCGCAGTAGGCCTGGGTCACGCCGGGATCGAAGCCGCAGCCCAGCAGCGCCACGAGGCCCGCCTTCTCAAACTTTTCCCGATAGGCCCACTGCCAGCTGTAATCGAAATAGGCGGAGAAGCCCTTCTCCTTGCAGCGCTTTTCGTAGATGGCGCGCCATTCGGGGTCGTCGGTGTCCTCCGGCTCGTAGTTGGCGGTGTCCATGTAATTGACGCCGCAGGCCAGGCAGGCGTCCATGATGGTCAGATCCTGGTACGGCAGCGCGATGTTCATCACCAGGTCGGGCTTATAGGCATTGATGAGGTCGATGACCTCCTGCACGTTGTCCGCGTCCACCCGGGCGGTGGTGATCTTCGTGGCGGTCCTGCCCTTCAGCGCCTCTGCCAGCGCGTCGCACTTTTCCTTCGTGCGGCTGGCGATGCACAGCTCCGTGAAGACCTCGCTGACCTGGCAGCACTTCCTGATGGCCACGCTGGCGACGCCGCCGCAGCCGATAACCAATACTCTGCTCATGTTTTTTTATCTCCTGTTCTATTGTATTATGTTTTGCTTCCAATTGCCAGCAGCAGCTCCCGCAGCACCTTGCAGGCGGTGGCGGTGGAGGCGCCGCTGGCGTCCAGCATCGGGGCCAGCTCGTTGACGTCCGCGCCCACGATGCGGGTGCGGGCGGCCAGCAGCACGGCGTCCAGCAGGCTCCTGAAATCCACGCCCCCGGCCTCGGGGGTGCCGGTGCCCGGGAAGGCGGAGGGGTCCAGGCAATCCAGATCGATGGTGAGATAGACCGGCGTGCCCTCCCCCGCCAGATATTGGGTCAACGCCTCCAGGCCGTCGAAGCCGAAGGGGTGCATGTCCGTGTGTGCCCTGGCGAAGGCGAACTCCCCGCGCTCCCCGCTGCGGATGCAGAACTGGTGGATGCGCCCGTCGCCCAGTATGTCGTGGCAGCGGCGGATCACGCAGGCGTGGCTGAGCCTCGCGCCCAGGTAGTCGTCCCGCAGGTCGGCGTGGGCATCGAAGTGGAGGATGTGAAGGCCCGAATAGCGCTTCGCCACGGCCCGCACCGCGCCCAGCGTCACCAGGTGCTCGCCGCCCAGCAGCACCGGCAGCTTGCCGTCATCCAGCAATTCGTCGGCGCGCCGCTCGATGTCCGAGAGCGCTGCCTCGGCGCTGCCGAAGCACAGCTCCAGGTCGCCGCAGTCGAAGATGCTCAGGTCCGTCAGGTCCCTGTCCTGATAGGGGCTGTAGGTCTCCAGCCCGAAGCTCTCGTGCCGCATGGCGGCGGGGCCGAAGCGCGCGCCGGGACGGAAGCTGGTGGTGGAATCGAAAGGCGCGCCGAACAGGGCGATGGTCGCGTCCGCGTAATCGGCGTCGCAGCCGATGAAGGTCTCGATATTGGGCCTCATTGCTCCACCTCCTCCAGCATGCGCTCCAGGTACGCGGGCAGGTAGAACGCGCCGATGTGCAGCTTGGTGGTATAGTATTTCGTGCTCAGGTGCCGCGCCTTCCAGGTCTGGGGGTCGAAGTCCTCGATGGGATGATACTTCTTGCTGGCAAAGCCGAACAGCCAGTAGCCCGCGGCGTAGGTCGGTATGTGGGCCTGATAGACCCGGCTGATGGGAAAGGTGTTGACGATGCGCTTGTGGCTGCGCTGCATTGCCTCGGCGTCGTGCTTGTAGAAGGGGCTGCCCTGCTGGTTGACCATGATGCCGTCCTCCCGCAGGGCGTTGTAGCAGATGCCGTAGAACTCCCGGGTGAAATAGCCCTCGGAGGGGCCGAAGGGATCGTTGGAATCGACGATGATGAGGTCGTAGCGGTCGGTGCACCGGCGGATGTAGCGCAGCGCGTTGTCGAAGGTGATGTGCACCCTATCGTCGTCCAGCTTGCTGGCGTTCTCGGGCAGCCACGTGCGGCAGGCGTCGATGACCTCGCCGTCCATCTCCACCAGGTCGATGTGCTCCACGGTGTCGTAGCGGGTCAGCTCCTTCACCACGCCGCCGTCCCCCGCGCCGATGACCAGCACGTCCCGCACGTTTTTGTGCACGGACATGGGCACGTGGGTGATCATCTCGTCGTAGATGAATTCGTCCCGCTCGGTGAGCATCACGTTGCCGTCCAGGGCCAGCACCCGGCCGAACTCCGGCGTCTCGAAGATGTCGATCTGCTGGTATTCGCTCTTCTTGGAATAGAGGTGCTGCGTCACCCGGAGGCTGTGCTTGACGTCCGGGGCATGGCATTCACTGAACCACAGCTCCAAAGGGCATCCCTCCCTCGTCCAGTATGTTGATGTTCTCGATCCTCGGGTCCTCCGGGCCGGTCATGGAGCAGCCCTTGGCCTTGGCGTAAGCGATATAGTCCAAAATTTCCTTGGTGATGCGCTCGCCGGGGGCCAGTATGGGGATCCCCGGCGGATAACACATCACGAATTCGCTGCAAACGTACCCGGCGCTGTCCATCAGCGGCATGCTGCGCTTGGAGGCGTAGAACGCCGCCTGGGGGCTGAGCACCACCTCGGGGTCGATGTACTCCTGGCTCAAAAGGCCGCTGGAATCCCGGTGATAGCGCCGCTTGATCTCCGCCAGCGCGCTCACCAGGCGCTCCAGCTCCTGGGGGCGGTCGCCGATGGAGAGATAGGCCAGTATGTTGCCGATGTCGCCGAACTCGATCTGTATGTCGTACTCGTCCCGCAATATATCATACACCTCGATGCCCGCGAGCCCGATGTCCCGTGTGTGGACGCTGAGCTTGGTGGGATCGAAGTCGAATATGGAATCGCCGTTGATCAGCTCCTGGCCGAAGGCATAGTAGCCGCCCACGGCGTTGATCTCCTCCCGGGCATAGGCCGCCATGTCGATGACCTTGCTGAACACCCGTCTGCCCCGCATGGCCAGGTTCCGGCGGCTGATGTCCAGGCTGGACATCAACAGATAGCTGCCGGAGGTGGTCTGGGTCAGGTTGATGATCTGGCGCACGTGGCCGGGGTTCATGGCCGGGCCGATCAGCAAGAGGCTCGACTGGGTCAGGCTGCCGCCGCTCTTGTGCATGGACACCGCCGCCATGTCCGCCCCCGCCGCCATGGCGGATACGGGCATGCTGTCGCCGAAATAGAAGTGGGTGCCGTGGGCCTCGTCCGCCAGGCACAGCATGCCCGCCTCGTGGGCCATCCACACGATGGCGCGCAGGTCGCTGCAAACGCCGTAATAGGTGGGGTTGTTCACCAGCACCGCCACGGCGTCCGGGTGGCTGCGAATGGCCTTCATGACCTGCTCGCGCCGCATGCCCAGCGATATGCCCAGCCGCTGGTCCACCTCGGGATTGACGTACACGGGCACCGCGCCGCAGAGCACCAGGGCGTTGATGACGCTGCGGTGGACGTTCCGGGGCAATATGATCTTGTCGCCCCGCTTGCAGCTGGACAGCACCATGCTCTGCACGGCGCTGGTGGTGCCGCCCACCATCAGAAAGGCGTGGGCCGCGCCGAAGGCCTCGGCGGCCAGCTCCTCCGCCTCGCGGATGACGGAGACGGGATGGCACAGGTTGTCCAGCGGCTTCATGCTGTTCACGTCGATGCCAACGCACCGCTCGCCCAGAAAGGCCGCCAGCTCCGGATTGCCCTTGCCGTGCTTGTGGCCGGGCACGTCGAAGGGCACCACCCGCATATCCCGGAATCGCTCCAGGGCCTCGTGGATCGGCGCCCGGGTCTGGTCCAAATGTTCGCTCATCGTGTTCCTCCATAGCCTCGTACAAAAGAAAAAACGGACCGCGCAAGCGCAGTCCGTGTGAAATATCCGGCCATGGCTGTCCCCGCGTCGCGGAGACGGTTCGGCGCATCAGAGTCCCTATAGCAAAGCTTACTTTCGCTACTCTTATTGACCATTTCACAAGTTGCGCATCAACGCATTTTGGTTATAAAGTAACCAACTATGAAACTGAGCTTTTAACTCAATCAATAAGGCGGCAACCCGCCAATCGGCAGTGGACCCGGCTGTCCGTATGGCCTTGACTCTCGTGGAGAGTGGTCCCGTAAAACCCTGCAAGACTCCAATGGAGGCTTCCATCCGTGTCTTAGAGTTTATGCGCGGCATACCCATCCGCGCACGTGTGATTATATTATACCGAAGTCCGCGTTGTCAACGCAAACCTTGTAAAAAAGTGTCGGGACGAAGGAAGGCGCATCCCCCCTCAGCGGCATCGTTTGCCGTGTTCCGCGCACATCGAAAGGAAGTGCCGGAGCACGACGCTGCCGTCCACGGCGTCCTCCCGGGCGCGCTCCAGGCACATGCGCTCCGGGTGCCACTGCACGCTGAAGATCGGCAGCGTCCCGTGCCGCAGCGCCTCGATCACGCCGTCATCGGAATACTGGTCCACGATCAAGCCCCGCCCCACCGTCTCCACCGCCTGGTGGTGGGCGCTGTTCACCGGGAAGGCCGGGCCGTACAGCGCCTCCATCAGCCCGCCCGGCACCGCCGTGCTGCCGTGGGCCTTGTCCCAGGGATCGCCGCAGCGGCTGTGGACCGCGGCGGTGGGCAGGTGCTGGATCAGCGTGCCGCCGAAGTAGACGTTGATCAGCTGATGGCCCCGGCAGATGCCGAACACCGGCTTGCCCGCCCGGGCGAAGGCGTCCAGGGCGGACAGCTGCCGCGCGTCCAGCGCCGGGTCGATGTCCTCGCTGGCGGTGTTCGGGCGGTGGTACCGGGCCGGATCGATGTCCGTGCCGCCGGGGGTCAGCAGGCCGTCGAACGCCGCCGGGTCCACGTCCCCACCCACCGGCACGGGCTCCGCGCCCAGGGCGGTCAGGGTCTCGAAGTAATAGCCATAGCCCGCGTCGGCGGGGATGGCGATGCGCAATCTGTCGCCTGTCATGTCAATCATTTCCTGTCAAATCGATAATTCGTATCCCTCACGGAACTGACGATGTGCAGCAGCGGTTTCTCCGCATCCGCCATGAGGAGCTTCACATTGACGCCATAGGCATCCCGCACATTCTCTACCGAGACGACCTCCAGCGGCGAGCCGCTTTTGAACACCTTGCCGTCCTTCAATATGACGATCCGGTCCGCGTACCGGCAGGCCATGGTCAGGTCGTGCAGTATGACGAGCGTCGCTGTCCCCTTCGCCCGGGTATAGCTGCGTATGAGCTCGAGCATCTCTATCTCATTCTGCATGTCCAGGTTCGCGGTGGGTTCGTCCAGGATCAGCACCTCCGGCCCCTTCACGACGGTTTGGGCGATGTTGACGACCCGCCTCTGGCCGCCGGACAATTCATTGTAATACTTATCCGCGAGCTTGTCAATTTTCAGCGTCCGCATGATGTCCCAGACCCTGTCGAGCTCGGCCGGATCGACCTTCAACCCCAGGTGGCCCAGGCGTCCCAGCAATATGACCTCGAACACCGTCAGCGCCGCCTGTACGGCGCTCTCCTGCGTCAGATAGCCGACCTTTCGCGCGATCTCCGAAAAGGGGATATCCCTGCGGTTTCGCCCGCCCAGCCATACCTCGCCCCCGGGCTCCAGGAATCCCATGATGGCCCGCACCAGGGTCGTCTTGCCGACGCCGTTCGCGCCGACGATCGCCGTGATCTCGCCATCCTTCGCCTCAAACGACAGGCCGTCCAGTATCTTTTTGCCCCGCCCGAAGGCAAAGGCGAGGTTCTCGACGCGAACATTCATTTTATTTCCCCCCTCTGCTGCGCATGACAAGGACAAAGAAGAAAGGAACGCCGATGATCGACGTGATGATCCCGATGGGGAATATCGTGCCAGGGATGATGATCTTGCTGAGGATGCTCGCAATGGAGAGTATCGTCATGCCGCAGACCGCGGACAGGGGGATGTAAAACCGCTGATCCTCTCCGACCAGCATCCGGGCGATGTGCGGTCCCGCCAGGCCGATGAAGCCGATGGTTCCCGTAAAGCACACCGAGACCGCCGCCAGCAGCGAGATCAGGGAGAACGCCCGCAGCTTCAGGCGGTTCACGCGAATGCCGAGGCTCTCCGCCTTCTCGTCGCCCATCAGCAGCGCCGTATACCTCCAGGAATCCTTCATCAGCAGCGGGAACACCAGCGCCGTCACGGCTGCCGTGATCGCCAGGCGGGGCCACGTGGTGCGCTGCAGGCTGCCGAAGGACCAGAACACGATGCTCTGGTTCTGGCTCTCGCTCGCGCCGTATTGTATCAGCGCCAGCAGGGACTGGAACAGGAACAGCAGCGCGATTCCCGCCAGCACCATCGTATTTGTGCTCATGCCGCGCATCCTGCCCATGAGGTATATCAGCATGCATATGAGCATCGCAAAGAAGAAGGCGCTCAGGCATATCCCCGCTTCGCCCAATCCCATGACGATCGCCAGGGACGCGCCAAAGGACGCGCCAGCCCCTACACCCAATGTGTAGGGACTGGAGAGGGGGTTGTGCAGTATCGTTTGCATGACCGCGCCGGAGCTGCCCAGCGCAAAGCCCACCACCAAGGCCATCAGCGCAACGGGGAGCCGCATGTTCCACACGATGACGCGCGTGGTCGGCTCGACCGAGGCGCGGCTGAACAGGGCCTCCAGCACTTCGCCGACAGGGAGCATGGCGGCTCCGGTCATTACATCCACAACCAGTGCCAGCAGTCCCACGAGCGCTATGAGCGTGAGTATGATGTATTTCCTTCGGTTCTGGCGGGCGTAAACTGCGGCCCCGCCGGTCATGCTGCTCCTTTTCATCGCCTACTTGTCTTCCAGCGCGACGGTCCACACGCCATCGAGCTCCACCGGCATGTACCAGGCAAAGAAGTCAGCCAGATTCGCCTCCGGATCGACGTCCGCGAAGAGCTCCGGATGGATCTGCTTCGCCAGGAACTGCGTGCCCGCGAAATCGAAGATGTGGCGGGAAAGATCGTGGTAGATGCCGCTGAGCCTGCCATTCTGAATGGCGTTCAGGCTGTCCCATCCGGTGCGGGTCTCATAGGACCGCAGCGCCGCCCGGGCCGCCTCCGCGTCCGCGCCGTAGCCCAGCACCACATTGTCGCTCACATCGTTCCTCGGGCTGGCCGTGAAGATGATGATATCGGGGTTCTCCGCGATGATCTGCTCCGGGGCGATCTCCACGCTGTTGGCGTCGCCCAGGTCCGCGGCGATGTTCCTGCCGCCGCACTGGGCGATCAGCGCGCCCCACATGCGGGTGGACCAGGTGTTGCCGTACTGGCCCGGGCCCATGCTGAACTCCATGTACACGGAGGGCCTTTCGGCATCCTCCGACAGGCCGGCGATCCGGTCGTAGACCAGGTTCATCTGTTCCTCATAGTAATCGGCGATCTCCTTGCCCCGGGCCTCATCGCCCATGACCTTGCCGATCAATTCCATGCTGGCGCGGTGCATCTCCAGGGTCTGGGCATGGAAGTTGAAGAACACGACCGGGATCCCAGCAGCGTCGAACTTGTCGAGCTGGGTCTCCATGAAGGTATAGTTCACCGGCGCGCTCATCAGCACCACGTCGGGCTCCAGCGCGATGATGGTCTCCACATTGATGTTGTCGTTGTAACCGACGTCCGCGATGTCCAGCAGCTGCGGATAGGCCGTCGTGTAGGTCGCCCACGCATCCTCGCGGCGGCCCTCCCAAGACCAGCTTATCCACACCGGCCGCGCCGGTCACGGCGAAGTATTCCTCGAAATTGAAGGTGATGACGACCTTATCGACCTCGGCGGGGATATTGACCTCGCGGTCCAGGACGTCCACGACCGTGATCCCAGCGCCGTTCTCGGCAAGGACGGCGGATGCGCCCAACAGCAGGAGCACAGCCAGCATCAGCGTTATGAATTTGATCCCTCTTGACATACGGAACCCTCCCTAATATAAATGCTATTTCCATGGCGCGCACCATAAAAAACGTATATAAAAGGCAGTGCCGTTCAACAACCGACACTGCCCTTTTCGCGGGTATGCATCAATGATTTGTTTGACATATGATTGAACGCAATATCATTATAAAAGCCTGAAAACGGTTCCACAAGCTCCCCCGGGGGATATTCCGAGGCACTTTTTACCTGCTATTAATTCTTTCTCTAGACATCCCGCCGGGTACGCCACAGCAAGAAAGCCGCCCATGTGGGTGCTATCCGGGATATATCCGGCGGGATGGCGTCGCTTCGCGCCGCGGCCTTCGGCCGAACCCTCCGCCTGCCGCGGTTGGGTCCGTATATCCCGCCGGGTACGCCACAGCAAGAAAGCCGCCCTTACAGGCGGCTTCCGCTGTGGCGTACCCGGCGGGATTCGAACCCACGGTCTTCAGAGTCGGAGTCTGACGCGATATCCAGCTTCGCTACGGGTACATGCGCAACAATAGATATTATAGCCCATTCCGGCCAAAATGGCAAGCGGAAAAGTCAAAAAGCACCGATTTTTCAAAAAATCTTTATAATTGAGGCTTCGCGGGCGGGCACGGCGGCGCAAATGCTTGCGAATTTACATTCCTTTTGATACAATAATATAGGTATATCAGAATGGGGGTTCTATGATGAGCGAATATATCATTGCCCTGGACGCCATGGGAGGCGACCAGGCCCCGGACGCCATCGTGGCGGGGGCCATCGCGGCGCTGCGCCGCTTTCCCGACATCCGCGTGCTGCTGGCCGGCCCCGAGGCGCGGCTGAGCGCGCTGATCGCTGACGCAGAGGACGTCCGGGACAGGATCGAGCTGCTCCCGGCGGACGACGTGATCCAGATGGACGAATCGCCGATGCTGGCCGTGCGCAAGAAGGTCAATTCCTCCATGGTGCAGGCCATGCTGGCGGTGCGCGACAAGCGCGCGGGCGCGGTGGTGTCCGCGGGCAACACCGGCGCGGTGCTGGCGGGCGGCATGCTGCGCATCGGCCGCATACCGGGCATCGAGCGCCCGGCGCTGGCCCCGATCATCCCCGGCGCGAAGAAGCCCTTCATGCTCATCGACGCAGGCGCGAACGTGGACTGCCAGCCCAAGTACCTGGAGCAGTTCGGCCTGATGGGCTCGGTTTACATGCGCTCCGTGATGGGCATCGAGCGCCCGGCGGTGGGCCTGGTGAACATCGGTGCGGAAGCCGAGAAGGGCAACAAGCTGACCAAGGAGACCTATCAGCTGATGAGCGCCCAGAGCAGCTATTACTTCGCGGGCAACGCCGAGGCCCGGGATATCCCCACCGGCGATTTCGACGTGGTGGTGGCCGACGGCTTCGACGGCAACATCATACTGAAGTATACCGAGGGCCTGGCCAGCGCGATGATGGGCATGCTCAAGACCAATCTGATGGCCTCGAAGGTGTCCAAGATCGGCGCGGCCCTCTCCCGCCCCGCCTTCCGCAAGTTCAAGCGCAGCATGGATTACAACGCCTATGGCGGCGCGCCGCTGCTGGGCGTGGACGGCGCGGTGATCAAGGCCCACGGCTCCTCCGGCGAAACCGCCATCATGAACGCCCTGCGCCAGGCGCGGGAGATGCTGGCGGGCGACGTGGCCGGGAAGATCCGGGAGGGGCTCGAGGGACTGACGGAGTGAACCAGGAATTGAGGATTTAGAATTAAAAGGAGGATATGTTCATGGATCGCAACGCTATTTTCGACAAGGTGAAGGAATACATACTGATGCAGCTGCCCGTGGACGGCGACAAGGTCGTGGACTCCGCCCGCATGGTGGAGGACCTGGGCGCGGACAGCGCCAACCTGATGATGCTCATCATGGACCTGGAGACCGAGTTCAACCTGACCGTCGAGGACGAGGTGCTGGGCACCATCAAGACCGTGGGCGACATCGTGGACTACATCCAGAAGAAGGGCTGATCGTGAAGGCACTCTGCAAAAAGCTGGGCTATACCTTCAAGGACATGAAGCTGCTGGAGACGGCACTGACGCATCCCTCCTTCGGGGGGGATCATCATGTGCCGCACTATCAGCGGCTTGAATTTCTGGGCGACGCGGTGCTGGAGCTGGCCATCAGCCGCTATCTGTACTTCGAGTTCCCGGAGGTAGACGAGGGCAAGCTGACGCGCATCCGCGCGGGCCTGGTGCGGGAGGAGACCCTCTGCCGCGCCGCCCGCAGGCTGGAGCTGGGCAAATACATCCGTTTGTCCGTGGGCGAGGATCGCTCCGGCGGGCGGGAGAAGCCCAGCATACTCTGCGATGTGATGGAGGCTGTGCTTGCCGCCGTGTACCTCGACGGGGGCTTCGACTGCGCCGTGGACGTGATACGCCGGGCGCTGGACGGGGACCTGCATCCCCGGATGATGGAGGATCACCTGGACGCGAAGTCCCGTTTGCAGGAGATATTGCAGCGGGACGGCGACATGCCCGTGTATGAATTCATCTCCATGTCGGGGCCGCCCCACGCCCCGGAATTCTGCTACAGCGTCACGCTGAACGGAACGAGCATCGGCGAGGGCTGCGGCACCAGCAAGCAGCACGCGCAGCAGGAGGCCGCGCGGGACGCGCTGCGCAGGATGGGAAACCAGGGCTGACGGGCGGGAACGACGCCCCCGGATTGAACCGTGTCAAAAAAGTGGATTCTTGACGCGTCGCTAGGCCTACGGCCACGACTCCGGCTTCGCCTCCGCTCAGAATGACGAAATAGATTCGTTCGTCATCCTGAGCGAAGCAGTTGCCGAAGGCCTAGCGAAGCGTCAAGGATCTACCAGCTTAATGACATTGCAGTTTTGACCGGGCTCATTTCCCATTTTCAATTGATTAAGGAACGGAGCAGTAACTTGCGACTTAAGAAACTCATCATCCACGGCTTCAAGTCCTTCGCGGACCACGTGGAGATCACCTTCGAGGACGGCATCACCGGCGTCGTCGGGCCGAACGGCTGCGGCAAGAGCAACATCTCCGACGCCGTGCGCTGGGTTCTGGGCGAGCAGAGCGCGAAATCGCTGCGCGGCGCGAAGATGGAGGACGTCATCTTCAACGGCACGGAGCAGCGCCGCCGCCTGGCCTACTGCGAGGTGACGCTGGTCTTTGACAACGAGGACCACGCGCTGTCCATCGACTTTGCCGAGGTGTCTGTCACCCGGCGGGTCTATCGCAGCGGCGAGGGCGAATACAAGATCAACGGCGCGGCCTGCCGCCTGCGCGACATCGTGGACCTGTTCCGGGACACCGGCATCGGCAAGGACGGCTATTCCCTGATCGGACAGGGCCGCATCGACGAGATACTCTCCGCCAAGTCGGAGGACCGCCGCCAGGTGTTCGAAGAGGCCGCGGGCATCGTCAAGTACAAGTCCCGCAAGCTGGACGCCCAGAAGCGCATACAGCACACCCAGGAGAACCTGAACCGCGTGGAGGACATACTCTCCGAGCTGGAGGACCGGGTGGAGCCGCTGAAGGAGCAGAGCGAGAAGGCCCGGGAATACCTGACCCTGCGGGACGAACTGAAGGGGCTGGACCTGAACGTATTCCTCGTGCGCACGGAGCGCTATGAGGTGCGCATCAGGGAGCTCAAGGAGTCCGTGCAGACGCTGGGCGAATCCATCCTCCAGGCCAACCAGGAGCTGGAAAAGCAGAGCGCCCAGCGGGATCAGGCCCAGGAGCAGCTGAACGTATTCGAGGTCGAGAGCAGCGAAAGGCGCGAGACCGTGCAGCAGCTGATCCGCGAAGTGGAGGCCAGCGAGGGCGCGGTGCAGGTCATGCGCGAGCGCATCGCCGCGGGCCAGCGGGAGCGGGATCGCATACAGAGCGAACGCGCCTCCGCCGGCGAGGGCAAGGAGGGCATCCGCCGCCAGATCGAGCAGATGTCCGCCCAGATCGAGGCGGAGACAGCTGCGCTGCGGGAGGCCGAGGCGAACCTCGCCCAGCGCGAGCAGGCCCTGGCCGAATCGGAAAAGCGGCTGGCCGAATTGGAGGAGGCCTCCGAGAACGCCAAGCAGCAGATCATTCAGGCCATGAACCGCCTGGGAGACGTGCGCTCCCAGCGCGCCCGCCTGAGCGCCATGCAGACGGCGCTGGAAAACCAATTGAAGAGCATGGAGGCCGACCGCGCCCGGGAGGAGACCGGGTCGGAGGCCCTGAACGCCCACGTGCAGTCCGCCCGGGAGCTGCTGGACACGGAAAACGCCCGCAAGGCAGAGCTGAACCGCCAGGCCGAGCAGATGCAGACCCGGGTGCAGGCGCTGGGCGAACAGTCGTCCGCGCTGTCGGACCGGGTCACCCGCATGCAGAACGAGCGCCAGCAGCGGGATTCCCGGCTGAAGCTGCTGCGGGAGATGCAGCGGGACTACGAGGGCTACAACAATTCCGTCAAGCAGGTGCTGATGCAGGCGCGCAGGCTGGGCGGCGCCGCGGGCGTGCACGGCGTCGTGGCCGATCTGATCCACGTGCCCGCGCGGCTCGAGCGCGCCATGGACATGGTGCTGGGCGGCGCGCTTCAAAACATCGTGGTGGATCGGGACGAGGACGCCAAGCGGATGATCGAATACCTGCGGGCGAACCGCTTCGGCCGCGCCACATTCCTGCCCATCTCCTCCGTGCGCGGGCGCACCCTCTCCCCCCAGGAGCGCAACGTGCTGTCCATGCCGGGCTGCGTGGGCCTGGCCTCGGAGCTGGTGGAATTCGACCCGAAGTACCAGGGCGTCATCGACAACCTGCTGGGCCGCACGGTGGTGGCAGAGGACCTGACCGCGGGCATCGCCATACAGCGGGCGGGGCGCTATCAGTTCCGCCTGGTGACGCTGGAGGGCGACGTGATGCACTCCGGCGGATCGATGACCGGCGGTAGCGTGCAGAGCCGCGTGACCAGCCTGCTCTCCCGGACCCGCGAGATCGAGGAGAGCGAGATGGCGCTGAAGAAGCTGGAGACCCAGTTTGCCGAGGCGCGGGAGCAGTACGCGGCCATCGAGGAGGAGCGCTCCGGGCTCAAGCGGGAGCGCGGGGAGCTCTACGACGAGCTGCACAAGCAGGAGGTCATCTGTGCCCGGGCCGAGGCCCAGCTGAACGCCGCGCTGGACGAGCAGAACAGCAACAACCAGCGCGTGGCCCGCTCCGCCGCGGAGCGCGAGCGCCTGCGCGCCCAGCTGGAGGACGTCACCGGCAGCCTGTCCGCGCTGGACGAGCAGCAGCAGAGCGCCGAGAGCTCCACCGACGACCGGCAGGCCCAGGTGAAGCGGCTCTCCGGCGAGATCTATCAATTGCGCGGCGAGACCGAGGCCCTGCGGGACGAGGTCTCCGGCAGCCGCGTACAGCTGGCCAGCCGTCGCCGCGGCCTGGAGGCCGCCGTCAGCGACAGGGACCGCCTCTCCAACCAGGCCGAGAACGTTGAAAAGCTGATGGCCGAATCGGAGATCGCCCTGCGGGACTGCGTGGCGGAGCTGGAGAAGAATGCGGCGCTGCTGGAGAAGGACATCGAAACGCTGTCCAGCAACAAGGCCGCGCTGGACACCGCCCGCGAGGCCTTCAACGCCGCGGACGAGCGCCGCACCGGCGTTCAGAAGCAGCTGCAGGTGCTGGCAGAGCAGATCGACGCGCTGCGCGCCAATCTGGACGATTTCAGTGACAGGCACCACCGCAGCGAATTGCAGCTGGCCCGGGTGGAGGCCGAATTCAAGCAGATCCAGGATCGCATCTGGGAGGACTACGAGCTGACCTACGCCGGCGCGGAGCCCTTCCGGCAGCCGGATTTCAAGCTGACGGAGTCCGAAAAGCGCATCGCCGTCATCCGCCAGCGCATACGCGCCATGGGCACGGTGAACGTGGCCGCGCTGGACGAATACCGGCGCACCGTGGAGCGCGTGGAGGAGATGACCGCCCAGCGGGACGATCTGCTGAAGGCCCAGGCGGACCTGGAGGGCATCGTCGCCGAGCTGGAGGACAAGATGGAGAAGCAGTTCAAGGAGCAGTTCACGCTCATGAACGAGAACTTCCAGCGCACCTTCGTGCGGCTGTTCGGCGGCGGCAAGGCCGAGCTGCGGCTGGCCGACCCGAAGGACGCGCTGAACTGCGGCATCGACATCGTGGCGCAGCCCCCGGGCAAGAAGCTGCAAATGCTCTCCCTGCTCTCGGGCGGCGAGCGCGCGCTGACGGCCATCGCCATACTGTTCGCCATACTCGATCTGAAGCCCACACCCTTCTGCATACTGGACGAGATCGAGGCCGCGCTGGACGACGCCAACATCGACACCTACGCCGATTACCTGAAGGCCTACTCCGAGAACACCCAGTTCATCGTCATCACCCACCGCAAGGGCACCATGGAGCGCTGCGACGCGCTGTACGGCGTGGTGATGGAGGAAAAGGGCGTGTCGAAGACCGTGTCGGTCAAGCTGAACGAAGCTGTTTAACTGGGAGGATGTATAAATGGGTTTATTTGATAAAATCAAAGCCGGTCTGAGCAAGACCCGCAACGCCTTCTCCGGCCGCATGGACGAGCTGGTGGAGGCCTACAAGGAGCTGGACGACGACTTCTACGAGGACCTGACCGACATACTGATCATGGCGGACGTGGGCGTGCCCACGGCGGAGCTTGCCGTGAACCGCCTGAAGGAGAAGTGCAAGGGCGAGAAGATCGGCAACCCGGAGAAGGCCCGCGAGGAGCTGAAGAAGATCCTGGTGGACATCCTGTGGGCGGAGCCGATGCAGCTGACCAGCCCGATGGTGATGCTCATCATCGGCGTCAACGGCGTGGGCAAGACCACCTCCATCGGCAAGCTGGCCTCCCGCATGAAGGTGCTGGGCCGCCGGGTGATCATCTGCGCGGGCGACACCTTCCGCGCCGCCGCCGCCGACCAGCTGACGGTCTGGGCGGACCGCGCGGGCGTGCCCATCATCAAGCACCAGGAGGGCGCGGACCCCGCCGCCGTAGTGTACGACGGCATACAGGCCGCCAAGGGCCGCCACGCCGACATACTGCTGGTGGACACCGCGGGCCGCCTGCACAACAAGGCCCACCTGATGGAGGAGCTGAAGAAGATCAGCCGCGTGGTGGAGCGGGAGTATCCCCAGGCGGCGCTGGGCGCGCTGCTGGTGATCGACGCCACCACCGGCCAGAACGGCCTGGCCCAGGCGAAGGTGTTCAGCGAGGTGGCCAACCTGGACGGCATCATACTGACCAAGCTGGACGGCACCGCCAAGGGCGGCATCGCCATCGCCATCCGCAACGAGCTGGGCCTGCCGGTGCGCTACATCGGCCTGGGCGAGCAGCTGGACGACATGCAGCCCTTCGACGCCGGCGAATTTGTCAGCGCCATATTCGGGGAGTGATCATCATGACCATCGACAACGCACTGAGGGCCATCATCGACCGCTTCGACTTTCCCGGCACGCTCGCGGACTGCGAGGAGATCGTGACCGGCCACATCAACCGCACCTACCGCCTGCGCTTCGACGAGGGCGGCGCGAGCCGGGAATTCGTGCTGCAGCGCATCAACGGCTTCGCCTTCAAAAAGCCGCTGGAGGTCATGGAAAACGTGCGCCTGGTGACCGAGCACCTGCGCGAGGCCATGCTGGCCCAGGGCCGCGACCCGCAGAACCGGGTGCTGCGGCTGATCCCCACCAGGGACGGCCAGCCGATGCTGCTGGACGCGCAGGGCGACTGCTGGCGGGCCTATGATTTCATACAGCACGCCAGGACGGTCAACGCCGTGGACACGCCGGCGCAGTTCCGGGAGATCGGCAGGGCCTTCGGCGATTTCCAGAACATGCTGGCCGACTTCCCCATCGAGAAGCTGCACGACACCATCCCCTACTTCCACGACACCCGGCAGCGGCTGGAGAACTTCGAGGCCTCCGTCGCGAAGGACGTGGCCGGGCGGGCGGCGTCGGTGGCGGGCGAGATCGCCTTCGCCCGGGCGCGCCGCGGGGAGATGTGCCGCATCGTGGAGATGATCGAATCCGGCGAAATGCCGCTGCGGGTGACCCACAACGACACCAAGATCAACAACGTGATGCTGGACGTGGACACCGGCGAGGGGCTGTGCGTGATCGACCTGGACACCGTGATGGCCGGTTCGGCGCTGTACGACTTCGGCGACGCGATACGCTTTGGCGCGTCCACCGCCGCCGAGGACGAGCGCGACCTGGGCAGGGTGGCGCTGGATCTTGAGCTGTTCCGGGGCTTCACCGAGGGCTTCATCGAAAAGACCGCCCGGGGGCTGACCCAGGTGGAGCTGGAAAACCTGCCGCTGGGGGCGCTGGTGATGACCTTCGAGGTCGGGCTGCGCTTCCTGACGGACTACCTGGATGGGGACGTCTACTTCCGCATCGAGTGCCCCGAGCACAACCTCGTCCGCGCCCGCTGCCAGTTCCGGCTGCTGGAGGACATGGAGGCGCACCGGGCCGAAATGGACGCCATCGTGCGGGAGCTGATCGGGAAATATCGCTAATACCCCACATGAACAAACCGACGTCGGTCTTTTGCAGACCGGCGTCGGATAATTCTGGGCGCAGTATGCCCAGCAAACGACCGGAGGAATCAGCATGGAATATCGCATCGATAGGGACTCCATGGGCGAAATGCAGGTGCCCGCGGACCGCTATTGGGGCGCGCAGACCCAGCGCAGCTACCAGAATTTCAGGATCGGCGGCGAGCGCATGCCCCCGGAGATCATACACGCCTTCGGGCTTTTGAAGAAGGTGGCGGCCATCGCCAACCACCGCGTGCAGCCCGGGCGCATGGACGCGCGGAAGCTGGAGGCCATCAGCGCCGCCTGCGACGAGGTGATCGCCGGAGCATTGAACGACCACTTCCCGCTGGTGGTATGGCAGACGGGCAGCGGCACCCAGTCCAACATGAACGCCAACGAGGTCATCGCCAACCGGGGCAACGCCATCGCCGGGGAAAGGCTGCTGCATCCCAACGACGACGTGAACATGTCCCAGAGCAGCAACGACACCTTCCCCACCGCCATGCACATCGCCGCGGTGCTGGGCATCGAGGACGCGCTGCTGCCCGAGATGCGCGCCTTCATCGACACGCTGCGCCGGCTGGAGGCTGAGAACGCGGACGTAGTGAAGTCCGGGCGCACCCACCTCCAGGACGCCACGCCCATACGCTTCAGCCAGGAGATCAGCGGCTGGCGCGGCATGATCGAGACGCCCATGGAGATGCTGGAGGCGGCGCTCGTTCCGCTGAAGCGGCTGGCGCTGGGCGGCACCGCCGTGGGCACCGGGCTGAACGCGCCAAAGGGCTTCGACGTCGAGGTCGCCCGGGCGCTGTCGGAGCTGACCGGGCGTGAATTCGTCACCGCGCCGAACAAGTTCCACGCGCTGACAAGCAAGGACGAGCTGGTGTTCGCCCACGGCGCGCTGAAGGCGCTGGCGGCGAACCTGATGAAGATCGCCAACGACGTGCGCTGGCTGGCCTCCGGGCCCCGCTGCGGCCTGGGCGAGATCCACATCCCCGAGAACGAGCCCGGCAGCAGCATCATGCCCGGCAAGGTCAACCCCACCCAGTGCGAGGCGCTGACGATGGTGGCCGTGCAGGTGATTGCCAACGACGTGGCCGTGGGCATGGCCGCCAGCCAAGGCAACTTCGAGCTGAACGTTTTCATGCCGGTGCTGATCTACAACTTCCTGCAATCGGTGCGGCTGCTGGCGGACGGCATGCGCTCCTTCAACGCCAATTGCCTGTCCGGCCTCACCGCCGACCGGGAGAGGATGCGCCACAACCTGCACAACAGCCTGATGCTGGTCACGGCGCTCAATCCCTACATCGGCTACGACAACGCCGCGAAGACTGCCAAGCTGGCCTTCAAGGAGAACATCTCCCTGAAGGAGGCCTGCGTCAGGCTGGGCTTTTTGACGCCCGAGCGCTTCGACGAGGTCTTCCATCCGGAGGAAATGGCATAAGCACACAAATCATCAATACGAAGGATGATCTGAAAGGGGCTGTCCGCCATGCTGATGCTCACCAACCGGGAAGCCCGCGCGATGCTGGTGCGCTATCACAACCTGGACGGCGCGGACCGCTTCCGCGGGATCGACGGCGCGCGCGCCGTGATGGACCGGCTGGGCACGATACAGTTCGACCCGCTGAACGTGGTGGGCCGCAACGCCGACCTGGTGCTCCAGGCCCGCGTGCAGGGCTACCGGCCCGATATGCTGCAGGCGCTGCTGTACCGGGACAGATTCCTGGTGGACGGCTACGACAAGGAGATGTGCATCTACACCGCCCGGGACTTCGGCCGCTACGCGCCTCAGCGGGCGCTGCACGCCGCGGACGCCCGGCGCTGGCTGGAGGGCCGCGGCCAGGGCGAGGCCTTCGACATGCTGGAGCACATACTGGATGTGATCCGGGAGAAGGGCCCCTGCACGCTGACGGACATCCCCCTGGGCGAATCGAAGGACTTCGGCTGGGGGCCCCGCAGGCCCTCCGGCGCGGCGATGGAATACCTGTTCCGCGCGGGCAGGCTGTGCGTGGCCGACAAGGCGGGCACCCAGCGGCGCTTCGACCTCACCGAGCGGGTGCTGCCCCCGGAATGCATGCAGCTCTGGGAGCCGGACGATGAGGCCTTCGTGGACTGGTACACGCTGCGCCGCGTGCGCTGCGTGGGGCTGCTGTGGTCCCGGCGCGGCGGTGCGTGGCAGGGCTATGTGTTCGGTCAGGACAAGGTCCGCAGGGTGGCGCTGGAGCGGCTGGCGGAGCGCGGCGCGCTCGTGCCCTGCCGGGTGGAGGGGCGCCGGGAGGACTTCTACGCCGTGCCCGAGGCCCTGCGGCTGCTGGAAGGCGCGGGCGGCGGTAGGCACGCCCGGTTCATCGCGCCGCTGGACAACCTGATGTGGGACCGGGACATGGTCGAGGCGCTGTTCGGCTTCAAGTACCGCTGGGAGGTCTACACGCCCCGGGAGAAGCGCCAGTACGGCTATTACGTGCTGCCGGTGCTGTACGGCAGCCGCATCGTGGCCCGCTTCGATCCCGCGCCGGCCCAGAAGGCGGGCTGCTTTAGGATCAACAATTGGTGGTGGGAGGACGGCGTCCATCCCAGCCGCGCCATGCTGGACGCCATCGGGATCGCCATGGAGCGGTTCGCGAAGTACCTCGGCCTTCCCTTGGATGACGGCAACATGGATATAATTAGATAAGCCTTTCCTCCACATGAAAAACCGGCAGCCGAGCGATTGCCCCGGCTGCCGGTTTTATTGGGTTGTCTGTTCAGCTTATTCCACGGTCGCGTACTCGAAGAAGAAGTGGCCGATGGCGTTGGCGATGACGCCCTTCACGTTGGGCTTCACCAGGTACTGCAGCTCGTAGCTGTAGACCGGCATGCCGGGCATCTCGTCGGTCAGGTACTTCTCCAGCTCGATGATGGCGGCCTCGCGCTCGGCGGGATCGGTCAGCTGCAGGGAGTCGCGGTACATCTGGGAGTACACGGCGTCGTCCCACTGGTTCTCGCTGGCGTTGGAGCCGTCGATGAAGATCTTCAGGTGCGCGGAGGGATCCATGTAGTCGCAGGTGAAGCCGTTGCGGTCCACGGAGAAGTGGCCCTCGGCCAGCTCATCCCAGTACACGCTGGACTCCAGCGTCTTGATCTCATAGTTGATGCCCAGGTTGGTCTTCCAGAACTCGCCCAGGATCTGCATCATCAGCTTCTGCTGGGTGTCGTTCTTGCAGACCAGCTCCACGGTCGGGAAGCCCTCGCCGTTGGGATAGCCGGCGTCGGCCAGCAGCTGCTGCGCGGCGGCCACGTCCTCGGTGAACATGTCGCCGGCGACCTCGCGGTAGGTCTTGCTGGGATCGGTCAGGGACATCTGGGAATAGGGCACGAAGCCGAACACCGGGGGCTCGATGATGCCCAGGGCGGTCAGCATGGCCTGGCGATCGATGGCCATGGCGAAGGCCTGGCGCACGCGCTTGTCGGAGAACTCCGGCAGCAGGCACTGGAAGTCGCAGTACTGGATGCCGATGCGGCCCTTGGTGAAGAACTCGTCGGTGCCCATGTACTGGTTCAGCGCGTCGGCGCTCAGATCGGAGTTGACGTTGATCTCGTCGTTGTTGTAGGCGGTCAGCGCGGCGGTGGAATCGGCGATGACCACGAACTGCACCTCGTCGATCTGCACCTTGTCGGCGTCATAGTAGTTGGGGTTCTTCACCAGGACCAGGCGGTTCAGGGAAGAATACTCCTGGAGCATGAAGGGGCCGTCGCAGACGTAGGTCGCCACGTCGCTGGTCCACTTTTCATTGGCCTCGCAGTTGGCCTTGCTCACCGGGAAATAGGCGGTGGTGGCGGTCAGGGACAGGAACCAGGGGGTCAGGGTCTCCAGCTCGACCTGGAAGGTCTTCTCGTCCAGGGCCTTCACGCCGACCTCGTCCGCGGTGGCCTCGCCGTTGGAATACTTCTCGCCGTTCTTGATGACCCACAGATCGCTGTTGGTGCGGGATTCGGGATCCAGCGTGCGGATCCAGGAATACTCGTAGTCATAGGCGGTCAGGTCGGAGCCGTCGGACCACTTCAGGCCGTCCTTCAGGGTGAAGGTATAGGTCAGGTTGTCCTCGGAGATCTCCACGCTGTCGGCCAGGGCGGGCACATAGGTGGTGCCGTCGGCATCCAGCTTGTACAGGCCCACGAACAGGTTCTGCAGCACGCGGCTGGAACGGGCGTAGGAGTTGCGGGTCGGATCCATCTCCTCGGGATCATCCTGGATGGAAGTGACGATGACCTGCTTCGCGTCCTCGGCGAAGGTCGGGGCGACCAGCACGGTCGCGGCCAGCATCAGAACGAGCAGCAATGAAAGCAGTTTCTTCATTATCTCATGCCTCCTGATAATATTCCCATGCGGGCCTGGGGACCGCGATCCCGGAGCCTGCATGTTGTTAGTATATTTATATCAGCTTATGCGGTCTTTGTCAAGTTTATTATTAAGGATAAAGAGACATTAACATTCAATCTCCCGGTTCTTAATGGGCAAAGGGTTGTTAAAAATGAATTTATGCGGTTTTCCCCTTGCAACTTAATGACATTCGTAGTAGAATAGTATCTGTATAAATCCGCGAAATCGCATGTATAATTATACAGTGACAGTGTAAAAACGACCCTGGGGAGGGATTTAGTTGCTGAAATACATCCTCAAGCGCCTGCTGGCCGGCGTGCTGACGATATTCGTGCTGATCACGATCTCCTTTTTCATGATGCACGCCATGCCCGGCAGCCCCTTCAGCCCCAACGAGCAAAAGAACGTGCCGCCGGAGGTGCTGGCCCGCATCGCCGCCAGCTACGGCCTGGACAGGCCGGTGATGGAGCAGTACGTGAATTATTGGAAGAACCTGCTCCACGGCGACCTGGGCATTTCCTATAAAAAGCAGGATACCACGGTCAATTCCATCATCTCCCAGCACTTCCCCGTCTCCGCCCGGGTCGGCGCGGTGGCGGTGGTGGTGGCGCTGGTGATCGGCATCCCAATGGGGGTGCTGGCGGCGCTGTACAGGGGCAAGGCGATGGACATGGGCGCGATGGTGTTCTGCACCATCGGCATATCGGTGCCCGTGTTCGTGATCTCGGTGCTGCTGCTGTACCTGTTCGCGGGCGTGCTGCAATGGCTGCCCAGCTACGGGCTGACCTCCTGGCGGCACTACATACTGCCGGTGGCCTGCCTGGCCTTCAACCCCATCGCCTACATCACCCGCCAGACCCGCTCTTCGATGCTGGAGGCGCTGGAGCAGGATTACGTGCGCACCGCCCGGGCCAAGGGCGTCAAGGAGCTTTGGGTCGTGGGCAAGCACGCGCTGAAGAACGCGCTCACTCCGGTCATCACCTACCTCGGCCCGCTGGTGGCCGGGCTGCTGACCGGCTCCTTCGTGGTGGAGCGGCTGTTCTCCGTGCCCGGCGTGGGCCGCTACTTCGTGCAATCCGTGTCCGACCGCGACTACACCATGATCATGGGCATCGTGATCTTCTTCGGCATATTCGTGGTCATCTGCAACCTGATTTCCGACATCCTGCTGGCCATCGTGGACCCGCGGGTCAAGCTGAACAGCTGAGGAGGCGAGCGCATGTCCGTGAACTACCCCGATATGGAAAAATACGCCGCGCTGCCGGACGAGCTGTTCGTCATCGGCCAGGATGATTCCGGCGCGGAGGAGATCTCCCGCCCCAGCACCACCTACTGGCACGACGTGTGGCAGCGCTTCCGCCGCGATCCGCTGGCGCTGATCGGCGCGTGCGTGATACTGGCGATGGCGCTGTGCGCCATATTCATACCGATGTTCTCCCCCTACACCTATTCCGGCATGGACCTGGTGAGCATGAACCAGGGGCCGAGCCTGGCTCACCCCTGCGGCACGGACCAGATGGGCCGCGACATATTCATACGCATCATGTACGGCGCGCGGATATCGCTGACCATCGGCATCGTGGCGGCGGCCATCAATTTCGTCATCGGCGTGATCTACGGCGGGCTGTCCGGCTACATCGGCGGCAGGACCGACATGATCATGATGCGCATCGTGGACATACTCTCGAGCCTGCCGAGCCTTTTGTACATCGTGCTGATCATGCTGCTGTTCGGCTCCAACATGCCCTCGGTGATCCTGGCGCTGTGCTTCACCAGCTGGATCGGCACCGCCCGCGTGGTGCGCAGCGAGGTCATGCGGCTGAAATTTTCCGAATACGTGCTGGCCAGCCGGCTGGCCGGCGGGCGCACGCGGCACCTGCTGACCACCCACCTGATCCCCAACGCCATGGGCCCGATCATCGTCTCCACGGCGTTCCTGATCCCCAACGCCATATTCTCCGAGGCCTTCCTGTCCTTCCTGGGCATCGGCATACAGGCCCCGATGGCCTCCTGGGGCTCGCTGGCCAACGACGCCATACCGATGATGCTGTCCCAGCCGTACCAGATCTTCTTCCCGGTGCTGGCGATCTGCCTGACCATGTTCTCCTTCAACTTCATCGGCGACGGCCTGCGCGACGCGCTGGACCCGAGGCTGAAAAAGTAATGTAGGCGCGCCATGGATCCTTTTCCGCGCTCAGGATGACACGCGGTCTATCCTGAGCGCGGAAAGCGCCCTGTCATGCTGAGCGAAGCGAAGCATCTGCATTTATATAAAGGTGGATTATATGGAAAACCTTCTTCAAGTCAAAAACCTGAATACCTCGTTCCGCATCGGCGTGGGCACGGTGCAGGCCGTGCGCGGCATCTCCTTCCACGTGGGCCAGGGCGAATCGGTGGGCATCGTGGGCGAATCCGGCTCCGGCAAGAGCGTGACGATGCTGTCGGTGATGGGCCTTTTGCCCAATTACGCGGACATCAGCGCCGATTCGATACTGTTCGACGGCAGGGAGATGACGAAGCTGGGGCCCAAGGAGCTGCGCGCCATGCACGGCAGCGAGATCGGCATGATCTTCCAGGACCCCATGACCTCGCTGAACCCGCTGTTCAACGTGGAGAGCCAGCTGACCGAGCCCCTGCGGATCCACCAGGGCATGAACAAGACCCAGGCCCGGGCCCGGGCGCTGGAGCTGTTGCGGCAGGTGGAGATCCCGAATCCGGAGGCGCGGCTGAAGCAATACCCCCACGAGCTGTCCGGCGGCATGCGCCAGCGTGTAATGATCGCCATCGCCATCGCCTGCGGGCCGAAGATGGTCATCGCCGACGAGCCCACCACGGCGCTGGACGTGACGATACAGGCCCAGATCCTGGACCTTCTGAACCATCTGAAGCACAGCACGAAGACCTCCATCATCATGATCACCCACGACCTGGGCGTCATCGCCAGCATGTGTTCGCGGATACTGGTGATGTACGGCGGCACCATCGCCGAGGAGGGCACCGCCCGGGAGATCTTCTATGAGCCCCGGCACCCCTACACCTGGGGCCTGCTGAATTCCATACCGAAGCTGACCGGCGATCCCAACGAGAAGCTGATCCCCATCAACGGCACGCCGCCGGACATGCTGATGCCGCCCAAGGGCTGCCCCTTCGCGCCTCGCTGCCGCTATTGCATGCCGGTTTGCCGGGAATACATGCCGCCCCGCACGGTGCTGTCGGACACCCACGCCGTGGCCTGCCACCTGATGCACCCGAAGGCGCCGAAGATCACGAGGGAGGTTTGAGCATGAGTACACCGCTTATCGAGGTTCGCTCCCTGAAGATGTATTTCCCCGTCGGCGCGTCGCTGTTTGCCAAGCGCAAGCTGCTCAAGGCCGTGGACGACGTGAGCTTCGACCTGTACGCCGGCGAGACCTTCGGCCTGGTGGGCGAATCCGGCTGCGGCAAGACCACCGTGGGCCGCACGCTGGTGCGGCTGTACAAGCCCACCGCCGGGCAGATACTGTATCAGGGCACGGACATCGCCCCGCTGGACGAGGGCGCGGTGATGCCCTATCGCCGCAAGATGCAGATGATCTTCCAGGATCCCTACGCCTCGCTGAATCCCCGCATGACCGTATCCAGCATCATCGCGGAGCCCATGAAGCTGCAGGGGGTGCCCCAGGACGAGATCACCGCGCGGGTGGCGGAGCTGGTGGAGCAGGTGGGCCTGAAGAAGGACCATCTGAACCGGTATCCCCACGAGTTCTCCGGCGGCCAGCGCCAGCGCATCGGCATCGCCCGGGCGCTGTCCATGCGGCCCGAGTTCATCGTGTGCGACGAGCCCATCTCCGCGCTGGACGTGTCCATACAGGCCCAGGTGATCAACATGCTGGAGGAGCTGCAGGACAGCCTGGGCATCACCTATCTGTTCGTCAGCCACGACCTTTCCATGGTGCGGCACATCTCCCACCGCGTGGGCGTGATGTATCTGGGCCACATGGTGGAGCTGGCCAGCGCCGAGGAGCTGTATTCCAATATGCAGCATCCCTACACCCAGGCGCTGATGTCCGCCGTGCCCATCGCCGACCCGGACCTGGCGGAGCAATCCAACCGCATCGTGCTGCAGGGCGACGTGCCCCAGCCCATCGACCCGCCGCCGGGCTGCCCCTTCGCCAGCCGCTGCCGCTATTGCAGGAAGGTCTGCACCGAGGTCAACCCCCAGATGCGCGAGATCGCAGAGGGCCACTTCGTGGCGTGCCATCTGCAGGACTGAAACGGCGGGATTTTTCAAAGAGTGAAGAGTGGAGAGTGGAGTTGAAGATGCCGGCTATACCGCTGCACTCTCCAATTCTCAATTCTCAATTCAAAAAGGTGAACCAACATGACGATCGACGATCTCTATACCAAGGCCCTTGAGCTCGCTCCCTGGACGGTGGAGCACCGGCGGGCGCTGCACCGCATACCGGAGCAGGGCTTTTCGGAGTTCAAGACCCAGAGGCACATCACCGAAGCGCTGGACGCACTGGGCATCCCCTACACTACCCAGCGCACCTGGGTGATCGGCGAGATCGCGGGCGGCGAGCCCGGGCCGACGGTAGCCCTGCGGGCGGACATGGACGCGCTGCCCATCACCGAGCCGGAGGGCTGCCCCTTCCGTTCGGAGCATGAGGGCTGGATGCACGCCTGCGGCCACGACGCCCACGTGGCCATACTGCTGACCGCCGCGCGGATGCTCTCCGAAATGCGCCCGACATTGAAGGGCAATGTGCGGCTGCTGTTCCAGCCCGCGGAGGAGACCGTGGGCGGCGCGGAGCCGATGGTGGCCGCCGGGGCCATCGACGGCGTGGACGCCGTGTACGGCCTGCACGTGCAGCCCTACATGACTGTGGGCCAGATCGACACCCGCCCGGGCTGCCTGAATGGCTCCACCGACGACATCCGCATCACCGTGCGGGGCGTTCCCGGCCACGCGGCGCGGCCCCACCTGGGCGTGGACGCCATCGTCTGCGCCGCGCAGCTGATCTCCGCCCTCCAGACCGTGGTGTCCCGCAGCGCCTCGCCGCTGCAGCCCGCGGTGCTTTCCCTGGGCACGATCAGGGGCGGCGAGGCCCCAAATGTGATCTGCGACCGGGTGGACATCGAGGGCACGCTGCGCACCTGCGACCCGGAGCAGCGGGCGCATTTGAAGCAGCGCATCCGCGAGATCTGCGACGGCATCGCCGCGGCCTGCGGCGCGAGGGTGGAGCTGGACATCATCACCGGCTACTGCGCGCTGATCAACACCGCCTCCGAGGCCGAGCGCGTGCTGCGGCTGGGCGGACGGCTGCTGGGCAGCGAAAACGCACTGCTGAGGCCGGACATCAGCATGGGTGGCGAGGACTTTTCCTATTTTGTCGAGAAGGTCCCCGGCGCGTTCTGGCACCTGGGCTGCTCCGAGCGCCTGCCCGCCGCCGCGCTGCACAACCGCGAATTGGTGATCGACGAGCGCTGCTTCCCCATCGGCGCGGCCATGCAGTGCGCGCTGGTGCTGGACAGGATGGGGATGTTGGATTGAGGGCATGAAAAAACGGGAGCCTGTCGGCTCCCGCTGGGACTGTCAAAAAGCGGCTGCGCCGTTTTTTGACAAAAGG
>ONHI01000135.1 GCA_900317565.1 uncultured Eubacteriales bacterium | reverse complement strand
CGCCGGGAGCGTGGATGATGTCGTTGAGCTGGGCCTCCTCCCGTGCGCGGAGCTGCTCACGCTCCAGCCGGAAGCGGGCCATCGGGTCAGCAGCCGCCGGGCTGTACGCCGGGGCGCTCCCCGCGCGGTTCGCGCGCATTGCGGCCAGCCGCCAGGTCAGCGCGGCGTCCCCGGCCAACGTGCCCAGCACTGCGAGCGATATCAGCACGATCTTCATCTTCCTATTCATATGTCCCCTCCAAAGCCGGCGGCCGGGCCGATGATCTCGATTTGGGATGGCTCCAGCTCCAGCAGCGCGCAGGCCGCCCGCTGCAGGCGCAGGTAGGTGGCCACGTCATTAAGGCCGTCCGCGACGATCACCGCGCCGGTGGCGACGCCCTCCCCGTCCTGGGCGATCATCGCGCTGACGCTGCCCGCGCCGTCCACCCGGGAGAGTATGCGCTCCACCCGCCGCTCCAGGTCGGTCCTGTCGCCGGAAGGCGCGCCGCCGCCGCGGGTCAGCGCCAGCGCCAGCAGCGCGACCAGCAGCAGCGCAATGAAGATTTCGATGCGCCGCGCCCCGCGCAGCCTCTCCAACCATCCGTTTCCCATCGTCAAACCCCTGTGGCGTCAGCGTCAATTCAGATAGCGCAGGACCGCCCTGAGCGCGCACACCGCCACGGCCAGCGCGCAGAGCGCCCTGTAGGAAAGCGCCGCGCGCTCGTCCCGGGTCAGCGTCTCCAGCAGCGCGGAGGCGGCGCAGACGGACAGCAGCGCGAGGACGGGACCGCTGAGCGCGTTCGGCAGCATGGGCAGACCTCCTGTTTTTGGTACATCGTCGGCAGATCAAACGTTCTGGGGAGCCCCATCCCCCGCTTCGCGGGTACTTCCCCACTGAGGTGGGGAAGCTTTTGGCATAGAGCAATATTTGCTTCCCCACCGCAGTGGAGAAGTGGCCCGCAGGGCCGATAGGGCTCCTCCTGACCGTCCTCCTGTCTTCCCTCACTGCGCGACGATCCCGCCAGCCGCGGAGAGGCAGCCGCACGCCAGCAGCGCCACCAGCACCGCTCCCGCCGCGCAGATCGCCAGCAGCAGCTCCGCCACGTCTCCGAAGTCCGAGGCGATCCGTGCCACGCCCGCCTCCGCCGCAGGCTCGATCACCGCGGCGGCCAGCTTCACCGAGAGCGTCCACACCGCCAGCCGGAACAGCGGCTCCGTGCAGGCGGCGACGGCCAGCGCGATGCCGCTTATGCCCACCGCGCTTCGCGCCGCCATGACGCTGCCCGCCAGCGCGCCGGTCGCACCGGAGAGCTCCCCGCCGATGACGGGCACGAGGCTTCGGGCGAGCCTCTGCAGCGTCCTGGCCGGGAGCGTGTCCTGCGCGGCGGCGACGCGGCCCTCCAGCGCCAGCAGCGCGCCGAAGCCGCCCAGTATCAGACCCAGCGCCCAGGCCACGCCTCGCCGGATGAGCCTGAACAGCCTTTCCAGCCGGAAGCCATCCGACAGGTTTCCCGCCACGGCCACCGCCGCGGCGAGCCCGCACAGCGGCAGGCCCACGCCCAGCAACGCCTGCTCGATCAGATCCGCGCACAGCGCCGAGAGCGGCGCGACTGTCGCCGAAGCCGCGCTGGAGCCCGTCAACGCCAGCGCGGCAGCCAGCACCGGCGAGAGCGCGTCCGCCACGCGGCCTTCCAGCTCCAGGGCGCTTTTCACAACTCCAACAACCCGCCCGTAGCCCCGGACGAGCGCGCAGGCGCAGGCCAGCCGGCACAGCAGCGTCAGCGGTCCCTCCCGCCCGGAAAGCAGCAGCCGTAGCAAGAGCGACGCCAGCACCGGCAGCGCCAGCGCCGCCAGCGTCTCCAGCAGCCCCTCCCGGACGGCGCTTCCAAGGCGCTTGAGCATCTTCTCCGGTGCGAGTTCACGCCAATCCAGCTCCCCCGAGAACACCTCTCGTGCGAGCCGCCTCAGGTCCGGGCCGTCCAGCTCCCCGGCGAGGGATTCCAGCCCATCGAAGCCGATGCCGTCCAGCAGCGCATCCGAAATCCCGGCCTCGGCCCGTACCCCCGGCATCAACACCGCCAGCAGGATGACCAGCACGATCAGCCGCATCACGCCAGCGCACCGCCGACAGCGTCCACCAGCTCCGTCAGCAGCGGCGCGCACAGCGCCAGCATGGCCACCCGGGCCGCCAGCGTCACGCGCCCCGCCAGCGCCGTCTCCCCGGCGTCGGCGCAGAGCTGCGCGCCCAATTCCGAGAGCACCGCCACGCCCGCGCCCTTCAACAGCACTGCGGCGATGTCCGCGTCCGCGCCGAGCCGGTCCCGCAGGACGGACAGTCCCTCCGCCGCCCGGTTCAGCTCCCCCAGCAGCATCGCCAGCACCGCCACGCCCGCGGCCAGCGACAGCGCCGTGGCCATCTCCGGGCGCTGCACCCGCAGGGCGGCGCAGATCATCGCCGTCGCCACGCACAGCGCCGCCACCTTCACGATCAGCATGCGTTCCCCCCGTCAAAGCGCGAACAGGCCCTTCAGGCTCGTGAAGAAATCGGAGATCATGTTGGCCACCATCACCAGCACCACCACGAGCCCGGACAGCGTGGCCAGCATGGCGATGTCGTCCCGGCCCGCCCGGGTGAGCAGCTGGGAGATCACCGTCACCACCACGCCGATCCCGGCGATCTTAAATACAAAATCGATGTCCATGCCCCACCCCTATATCGCGATCAGCGCCAGCATCAGCCCGATCAGCAGCCCGAGGGAGACGTACAGTCTGTCCGCCTCCCCCGCCCGCTTCGCCGCGGCCTCCCGGAGCCTTTCAATATCCGCCATCGCGCCGTCCAGCAGCGCCTCCTGCTCCTCCCGGCCGCTCTGCCCCAGCCGTTCGAACAGCACATCCAGCGCCTGGGCGTCCCGCTGGGTCAGCGCGTCGCAGACGCCGCCCCTTCGCAGCGCCCTTTGCCGCAGACTGCGCCAGGCGACGTCCGCGCTCATGCCGGTGCGCATCTGCTCGGCGACGGACGTGAACAGCGGGCAGTTCGCCCGCTCCAGGGCGTTCTGCACGGGCTCCAGCATGCCCGTCATGTGGATGCGCAGCACCCGCAGTCCCTCGGCGATGGCCCGCAGCGCGTTGGCCCTTCGCCGCGCCGCGTCGGCCAGCGCCCTGCCGCACAGCGCGCCGCACAGCACCGCGCAGGCGGACAGCGCTATTCGCGTGTCCATACCGGCATGCCCTCCTTCCACTCCCGCCGCCATACCTCCCGAACGGCCCCCGGTCGGGGTCCCAGCAGCATCACCCGGCCGAAGGTCGCGCCGTCCAGCATCGATCGCAGGCACGGGCGCGCCGCCAGCGCGTCGAAGGAGCCCCCATGGGCTGACGCGAGCACGGCCACGCCACAGCGCGCCGCGTCCGCCAGCGCCTCGGCGTCCCCCGGCCCGCCGACCTCGTCCGCTACGATCACGTCGGGGGCCATGGAGCGCAGCAGCCTGCGCACCGCCTCGTCCCGGGGACAGCCGTCCGCCACGTCCGTGCGCGGCCCCACGTCCAGCGTCGGCGCGCCCATGTGGCACGCTGCCAGCTCGTGGCGCTCGTCCGCGATTCCCACGTTGAAGCCCGCCTCCGACAGCTGCCGGGCCGCGTCCCGCAGCAGCGTGGTCTTGCCCAGCCCCGGCGGCGACGCCAGCAGCGCGGATTCCGGCAACCCGCCGCCCATGATCCAACCCATGATGCCGTCCGCGCAGCCGGGGAGCGCCCGGGCGACGCGGATGCACACGGAGCCGATCTCCCCCATGCGCGGCCCGCCAGCGCCCGCGAACATCCTGCCGCACACGCCCACGCGGCTGCCGTCCGCCAGCGTGAAGAAGCCCCGGTCCAGCTCGTCCTGCCGGGCGTAGACGCTGTAATCCATCAGCGCCGCCAGCAGATGCCGCAGCGCCGCGGCGTCGATGCTCTCCCCCGACATCGCCTCGCCCCCGGGCCAGACGACCTGCGCGGGCCGTCCCACCCGCAGCCGCAGCTCCGTCACGCGCGCCCCGTGCGCCTCCATGAGCGCCGCCGCATCCCTTGGCAGCAGCGCCGCCAGCCTGTCCGCCAACGCCATGCCAGCGCCTCCAATCGCCCTATAATCCTATGGCGCGGGGTCAAGGCGCATGCAGGGCGGGAGAAAAATAGCCCGACGCGCCAATTTGAATTGCAACGACGGGACATCTCTGTTATAATTAACATAGATATTTATACACATCACCCACAAGGAGCGATTCACCATGGCGAACGACAAATTCAGCGCGGTTGGCACGAACATCGCGGAGAAGGCGACGATGATCTGGAACGTGGCGGACATGCTGCGCGGCCCGTTCAAGCCCCACGAATACGGCCTTGTCATCCTGCCGATGACGGTGGTGAAGCGCTTTCACGACTGCCTGCTGCCCACGTGGCAGGCGGTGCAGGACACCTACGCCAAGGTGAAGCACCTGGCGGTGATCGACGGCTTCCTGACCCGCGCCTCCGGCTACCAGTTCTACAACACCAGCAGATACACCTTTGACCGCCTGCTGTCGGACCCGGAGAACATCGAGGCCAACTTCCGCGACTACCTGGCGGGCTTTTCGTCCAACGTGCAGGACGTGCTCTCCAAATTTGACTTCGACACGGTGATCCGCCGCATGGTGGAGAGCAACACGCTCTATTTGGTAATCAAGGAGTTCAACGGCCCCAAGGGCTATCTGGGCCCGGACCGCATCAGCGCGGTGGACTGCGGCTACATCTTCGAGGATCTGGTGCGGCGCTTCTCCGAGTCCTTCGGCGAGGAAGCCGGGGCCCACTTCACCAGCCGGGACATCATCTACCTGATGACCGACCTGCTGCTCTCCGACGCGGACCTGACCCACGCGGGCAACGTCACCGTCTACGACATGACGATGGGCACCAGCCAGATGCTCTCCTGCATGGAGGAGCGCATCCACGAGCTGAACGCCGACATGACCGTCAGCTGCTTCGGCCAGGAGTTCAACCCCTCCACCTTCGCCATCGCCAAGGCGGACATGATGATCCGCGGCGGCGACCCGAACAACATGCGATTCGGCGACACCCTGTCCGACGACCAGTTCCCCGGCTACACCTTTCAATACTGCATCAGCAACCCGCCCTTTGGCATCGACTGGAAGCGGGAGCAGAAGGCGGTGGAGGCGGAGGCCGCGAAGGGCGAGCTGGGCCGGTTTTCGCCGGGCCTGCCGAAGATTTCCGACGGCCAGCAGCTGTTCGTGCTGAACGGCCTTGCGAAGCTGGCGCCGAATGGCAAGATGGCGATCATCCAGAATGGCTCGCCGCTGTTCTCCGGCGACGCGGGCAGCGGCCCCAGCGAGATCCGCCGCTACATCCTGGAAAACGACTGGCTGGACGCCATCGTGCAGCTGTCCACCGACCAGTTTATGAACACCGGCATATCCACCTATATCTGGGTGCTGTGCAAGGACAAGCCCGCCCACCGCGTCGGCAAGGTGCAGCTGATCGACGCCAGCCACTGCTATGAGCCCCGGCGCAAGAGCATCGGCACCAAGCGCAACGACATCACCGACCTGTGCCGCCGCCTGATCGTCCAGGCCTACGGCGCGTTCGAGGACGGCGCGATATACGGCGAAAAGGACAAAGTATACTGCCAGAGCAAAATCTTTGACACCCGGGCCTTCGGCTATACGAAGATCACGGTGGAGCGCCCGCTGCTGGGCGAGGACGGAAAGCCCGTTCTGAAGAAGGGCAAGCCCGTGGCGGACAGCAAGCTGCGGGACACCGAGAACGTGCCCCTCTCGGAGGACGTGGAGGCCTACTTCGCCCGGGAGGTGCTGCCCTACGCGCCCGACGCCTGGATCGACCACAAGAAGGACACCGTGGGCTACGAAATTCCCATGACGCGCTACTTCTACGAGTATCGGGCCCCGGAGCCGGTGGAGGCCATCATGGCGCGCATCACGGCGCTGGAGCAGGAAATTTCCGACAGCCTGCGGGCGCTGTTCCATAAGGAGGGATAATTGCATGTCACACAATCTATTTGAAAGCAATGCTCGGAAGTCTGGAATGGTAAGAGTTCGTGGAGGATTTAGTGATACTTATGGCATTAATCCAATAAGCAGGGCTATACAGATTAATGAATTTGAAGATTCAACAAGAACGAGGATTAGCAACAACCTAATTAATTATATCTGCGATATTTGTGCAAACACCACTCGATACCTAGATCCTCAAAAGCTTATGTCTTCATCAGATATAGAAAAGCTTTTTACAAAAGCAATCTTAGATGAAGTGTTCCAAGAAAGCAATGTGTCAGTGGGGAGACATGCATTCAACACAACAGATATTCTTGCCAAAATAAATGCTGTAATCACTCATGCGAAATATAATGAAGTGCTGGATATAGTGCAATACTGTGTTGATTGGTTTGAAACAATTATTGATAATCATAAGGGCTTAATTGTCAACGCTATCAACAGCTTGTTCGAAGAAGAGTGTTTAGGATACAGATTTATTGAGAGCAGAATTGTACCTATCACAGATAAAAATGAAATTGCTGCTATTGAGGAAGCTTCCAAAGAACCCTATGAAGGATGCCGAACACATATTCAAAAGGCAGTAGGATTCTTGGCCGATAGAACTAAAAAGGACTACAAAAACTGTATCAAAGAAAGCATTAGTGCGGTGGAATCAATTTGTGAGCAGATTATAGGCAACGAAAAAGCCCCGCTTGGAGAAGCACTAAGGAAACTGGAAGATAACATGGTTTCGCTTCACCCTTCACTCAGACAAGGTTTCTTAAAATTATATGGCTATACGTCCGACGAGGGCGGTATACGTCATGCGGAAGGGTTATTTGAAAGCAACGTCACCTTCGAAGAAGCCAAGTATATGCTTGTTAGCTGTAGCGCCTTTGTGAATTACTTAATTGCCGTTAGCGGGAAAGGGAGTAACTAAATGCGCAAGATGAAGGATTCCGGGATCGCGTGGATTGGAGAGATACCGGAGGAATGGGAAACGCGCCGCATTTCTTCTTGTTTCACGGAAGTCAAGGAAAAGAATGCGGCGAACACTTCAGATAATGCGCTTCAGTTTAAAATGGGGCGTATCATTCGCAAGCCTGTCAAATGGGATGGGGATGAAGTGAATGAAACTTATTCTGCTTATACATTGGTTCATCCTGGTGTTATAATGGTCAACGGATTGAATCTGGAATTTGATTTTGTAACACAGCGAGTAGCGATCGTTGAGGAAGATGGTATTATTACATCTGCTTATATCGCTATGCAGCCATCTTCAAGTGTCGATGCGGATTATATGTGTTATCTTCTTAAATCTTACGATTGTGCGCGAGCTTTGCACAACATGGGCCGAGGCCTT
>ONHI01000016.1 GCA_900317565.1 uncultured Eubacteriales bacterium | reverse complement strand
ATCCCCGTTCGACTTGCATGTGTTAAGCACGCCGCCAGCGTTCGTCCTGAGCCAGGATCAAACTCTGATGTTTAATCCTTACCATCTCTCCAACTCCCCACTCGGCTCGCCAAAGCCTCGCGGTTCACTGTTGAAACGGCGTTTCACTCAATGAATTCTGACTGTTCCCCACCTCACTTCGCCGCTCCTGCCTCTTAGGCTCTCTTCGCAGCTCCATTCGGTGGCTTTTCTCTCTCTTCTCTGTATCGTTTTCAAGGTTCGCTGTTGTCTTGGACATTTCCGGGATTTTGTTCCCTCGTCCCTGACAGCTTGGACATTATAGCAAACAAAATGCCGATGTGTCAATGCTTTTTGGGCCAAAATCAAAGAGATAACCTAACCCGTCGATTCGCGTCGAAAAGGCCAAAAAAAGGCGAATGATCGGGGTTTGAAGGGGCTGAACCTTCGGAAAAGGCGGACGATTTCCAAACCATGCCTTTTCATTGTTCGCCGGGATTTTTACCCATCCGTAACATCCGAAAAACGGGCACAAATCCGCGCCGGGATCCCCCGTTTCCGGCTGCATCCCGCGCCGCGATGTCCGACCACTTTTTTTGCTCAAAACGGTTGACAAACGCCGCCGCGTGGCCTACAATAATAATGTTGAATCCGGTAAGTAAGGCTACCGCAGGGATATGGATTGCTGCCGCGAAGTGGTGGAGACACCATCAGATGGTTTGAACAGGCGGTATCGAAGCACAAGGTATCGTCTAACGCAATTTCACGGTGGTTCGCGTCAAATCGCAGATTTGCGCCGGACCATTCCCGGACTGGCCGGGGATAATTTGCCTGAGGCAAAGTTACCCTGCCCTGCGAAGCTGAAGCTCGAACGGTGCAGGTTGATCTACGCGATTGGTCCGCATCCGTTTGGGTGCGGATTTTTGATTACATTTCAGAATGGAGGTAGGCAAATGGACGCTGGCGGTAGTAGCTATGGCACATGCGCAGATCACATACGACGGCACCTTGACCCGGCGTCTGTTTTAACCTTTTAAAACGGCGCCGCCCGGCGCTGTCCTCCCATGTTCTCTGCTGTGTCCTGCTCCTGTCAGGAGGGGCGCGCGTCGCGCCTCTCATCAAAAAATGATGATTGGAGGAGTGACCCATGAAGGAGAGGACCGAAATCCTCGAAGAGACCTTCCGCAAGCTGGCGGAGGAGAAGAAATATTCATCGCTGCGGGATCTGATGCAGACGCTGTATCCCGCCGACATATCGGCCATACTCAGCGACATGCCCGAGAAGCTGATGCCCGCGATCTTCCGGCTGCTGCCGAAGGATCTGGCCGCCGAGACCTTCGTCGAGATGGACAGCGAAGTGAAGGAAGCGCTGATCAAGAGCTTTTCCGATACCGAGCTGAAGGCCGTCATCGACGAGATGTACATGGACGACGCCGTCGACCTGATCGAGGAGATGCCCGCCAACATGGTGCGGCGCATACTGACCCAGGCCGACGCCGACACCCGCAAGCAGATCAACGAGATCCTGAAGTACAAGGACGATTCCGCCGGATCGGTGATGACCACCGAGTTCGTGGCGCTGACGCCGCAGATGACCGCCGGAGAGGCCATCCAGGAGATCCGCGCCACCGGCGTGGACAAGGAGACCATCAACACCTGCTACGTGCTGGATGATAAATACCACCTGATGGGCACGGTGACCATCCGCACGCTGATACTCGCCCGCCCGGACGAGACCTGCGAGAGCCTGATGACCGCCAACGCCGTCAGCGTGGGCACCCAGGATGACCAGGAGACCGCCGTACAGATGATGTCGAAGTACAACTTCACGTCGCTGCCGGTCGTGGACGCCGAAAACCGCATGGTCGGTATCATAACGGTCGACGACGCCCTGGACATCATGGAAGAAGAGGCCACCGAGGACATCGCGAAGATGGCCGCTATCACCCCCTCTGACAAGCCCTATCTGCGCACCGGCGTATTCGAGACCTGGAAGAACCGCATACCGTGGCTGCTGCTGCTGATGATCTCCGGCACCTTCACCGGCATCGTCATCACCGGCTTCGAGGACGCGCTGAAGCTGTTCCCGGTGCTGATGGCCTCGGTGCCCATGCTGATGGACACCGGCGGTAACTCCGGCAGCCAGGCCTCGGTCTCCGTCATCCGCGCGCTGTCCCTGGGCGAGCTGGAATTCCGGGACATCTTCCGCGTGATCTGGAAGGAATTCCGCGTGTCCTTCCTGTGCGGCCTGACGCTGACCGTGGCGAATTACGGGCGGCTGCTGGTGCTGGAAAAGGTCACCGCCATGGAGGCGCTGACCATCTGCGTGACGATGCTGTGCACCGTCATGATCGCCAAGTTCGTGGGCTGCACGCTGCCCATGCTGGCCAAGAAGGCCCACCTCGACCCCGCCGTGATGGCAAGTCCCTTCATCACCACCATCGTCGACGTGCTGAGCCTGCTGATCTATTTCCAGTTCGCCAGGATGATCCTGAGGGTGTAAGCCGATTTTATGCTACAAAAGCGCCTCCGGGCAGTCGCGACTGCCCGGAGGCGCTTTCATTCTTTTCAGTCTCCCCCGACCATGATCTGGTAGATCTCCTTGGCCTTGTTGCCGCGGATGATCGCCTTGGCGTTCTTGTCCACGGGGATCTCGTATTTTGTGCACACCAGGGCGCCCCCGCTGTAGGCGGCGTCGACGGTGTCCAGCGCGCCGGCGTTTTCATTCAGCCAGGCGGTGTAGACCTTGGCGTAATCGCCCTTGAAGTCATAGAGTATCATCTCGTTCTCGGCGGCCATGACCTGTTCGGCGGTGATGGTGGCGCTGCCCGCGCCGGCGTGCTGCCGGTAGAAGGACAGCAGCTTCATGGTGCGCCCGCCGGTCCACTGGACGATGCCCACGCCGAACTTGCCCTCCCATTTGCCCTTGGCGAGGGCGTTCATGAAGGTCTCCAGCTCGTTCAGGTCGATGTTCTGCACGTACTTCCCGGAGAAGTTGTCCCGGTAGTAGTTCTCCGCGCCGAAGCGCTCCCGGGCCTCGGCCTCGCCGGTATAGCTCGCCATGTCCTCCTTGGCCATGTACACCGCGGTCAGCACGTATTCGCCGTCCTTCTGGGTGTAGTAGTCGCCGCCGTCCAGATAGCAGAAATAGCGGGGCCGCTTCAGGTAGTTCTTGATGTACTTGCTGCTCTCGAACATGCCATAGGTGCCCTCGGAGTACACGTTGGCCCCCACGCCCGCGGCGAAGGCGGGCTCGAAGCCGGCGCTGATCAGCAGCCCCACCACGCTGGCGATGGCGTCCTTCTTCGCGCCCAGGCTGCTGGCCCGCAGGTTCGCCACCATCTTCGCCGCCGTGGGCGAGCCCTCCGACTGGTTCACGGTGATCTTGCACTTCGCGGTCTTGCCGTTGAAGGTTTTCGCGCGGACGGTCGCCTCGCCCGGGCCGACGGCGGTCACCAGGCCGCTCGCGTCCACCGCGACCACGGCGGCGTCGCTGCTCTCCCAGGTGATCTGGGAGGCCGTGCCCTTGGGCAGCTTCGCCTTCAGCGTCTCGGTCTCGCCGGCGTTCATCGTCATCTTGCCGGAGGAGAGCGTCACCTTCGACGGCGCCTTGACCACCTTCACGCTCAGCGTCGCCTTCAGGCCGTTGTGGGTCTTCACGGTGATCTTGGCCGTGCCCGTCTTCTTCGCGGTGATCACGCCCTTCGAGGAGACCTTCGCCACGGACTTCTTGCCGCTGCTGTAGGCGAACACGGCGGCTTCGCCCTCGCCCAGCGCGGGTGTCAGAGCATACTTCTCCCCCTTGCCCAGGGACAGCGTCTTTGCGCCCAGCGACAGGCTCGTCGGTGCGCTGCCGTCGATCACGACCACCTTGCAGGTGGCCTTCTTTTTATTGAAGGTCCGCGCCGTAATGGTGGCGTTGCCCGCCATGACGCCGGTCAGGTTGCCCTCGGCGTCCACGCTGACCGCGTCGCCGCTGCTCGCCCAGGTGATCAGCGAGGCCGTGCCCTTGGGCAGCTTCGCGCTGACGGTCCTCGTGCCGCCCACGTTCAGCACCAGCTTCGTCGGCGAGAGCGTCAGCTTCGACGGGGCCTTGGCCACCTTGACGGTGCAGCTCGCCTTCGCGCCGTTGAAGGCCGTGGCGGTGATCTTCGCCGTGCCGATCTTCTTCGCGTACAGGTTGCCGGATTTGTCCACGGCCACCACGCCGGGCTTGCTGCTGGCATAGCTCAGCCTGTAGGCGGCGCTGTTCTCCGGCAGCTTGACGGCCAGCGGGCGGCGCTCCCCCTTGCCCATGGACAGGCCCGAGACCTCGAAGGCCAGCGCCTCCGGGGCGTTCAGCACCTCCACCATGCGGGTGTCCGTTCCAACGCTGACCCGCGCCGTGCCCAGGCCCGCCGCCACCAGGGCGGTTCCCTCCAGGGCGACGACCTGGGGATTGTCGGACGCGCAGCCAATGGCCGCGTCGCCCAGCTCGATGCGCTCGCCCAGGCCCATGCGCACGTCCGGCGTCGTCGCGGCGGATTCCGCGGCCCCGCTCTCCGGCGCGGCAATGTCCGGTTCGGCGTCCCCGTCGGGCGCTTCCGAAAGGTCGGGCAGATCGCCGGGAAGCGCCTCGACGCTCTCCCCGACGGGCTGCGCGTCGTCCGGCGATGCGTCTGCCGCAGAGGCCGGCTCCTCGATGACATCCTCGGACTGCGCCTCAGTCTCCGCCGCAACGTCCTCCCCGGCGGGCGCGCCGCTTTCACCGGCGGCTTCCTCCGCCTCCGGCTCCACGGGCACCCATTCCGGCTCGATGGGCGGCTCCGGCTCCGCGTATGTATCGTCCACAGGGACCTCGCCCGCGTACACGGTGGGGTCGTACAGGTCCACCTCTCCCAATTCCTCTGCGATACCCGCGGCGGGCAGTCCCAGCGCCAGGACCATCCCCAGCGCCAGCCCCCGCAGGGTCCAACGGCGTTTCATATCGCGCTCCTCTCTCCCGGCCGGGCCGGGCGTCGCGCAGCATTGCGCATGTCAACGCCTGTATTTTATCATATAATTTCAAATATTGCAATTGTTTGAACAAATATATCGCATAGTGCCACAGAAACGACACAGAAAGGGGCGCATCCCCATCGGACGCGCCCCTTGATTTCCCGAACGGCCTACTTCAAGTGCTCCTCCAGTATGAACTTCGGCCTGCGCTTGGTCTCCATGTAGATCTTGCCCACGTATTCGCCGATCATGCCCAGCGCCATCAGCTGGAGCCCGCCCAGCAGCCAGATGGACATCATCATCGAAGCCCAGCCCGCCACGGTGTGGTGGTGGACCAGCGACACGATCACGTACACAGCCATGCCCACGCCCAGCAGCGCGCACAGCGCCCCCAGCAGCAGCACATAGCGTATCGGCTTGTTGCTCAGCGAGGTGATGCCCTCCATGGCGAAGGCGATCATCTTCTTCAGCGGGTACTTCGACTCCCCCGCCACGCGCTCGCCCCGCTCGTAGTAGACCTCGGCGGTCCTGAAGCCCAGCAGCGGCACCATGCCCCGCAGGAACATGTTCACCTCGCCGAAGGACAGCAACGCCTCCAGCGCCCGCCTGGACAGCAGCCGGTAGTCCGCGGAATTGTACACCATCTCCACGCCCAGCTTCTTCATCAGCTTGTAGAAGCCCTGGGCCGTGGTGCGCTTGAAGGCGGTGTCCGTCTTGCGGCTGGAGCGCACGCCGTACACCACGTCAGCGCCCTTGCCGTATTCCTCCAGGAAGCCGTACATGGCGTTCACGTCGTCCTGCAGGTCGGCGTCGATGGTGATCACGCAGTCGCAGCGCTCCGCCGACAGCGTCATGCCCGCCCAGAGCGCGTTCATGTGCCCCGCGTTGTGGGCCAGCTTCACGCCCTCGAAGCGCCCGTCTCCGGCGTGCAGCTCGGATATCACCCGCCAGGTTTCATCCTTGCTGCCGTCGTCCACCAGCACGATCCGGCTGGCCGGGTCGATCAGCGCCTTCGCGATCATGTCGTCCGTCAGCTCCACCAGCCGCTTCGCCGTGATGGGCAGCGCCTCCTGCTCGTTGTAGCAGGGAATGACGATAAACAGCACCGGCGATTTCATGGCATTCACCCCTTCAATACGATGTTGTCCGCCCCGATCAGATTCGCCAGGGCCCCGAAGTCATAGCCCTCGTCCACCCAATACTCCCTGGGGGCCTGGTAGGTCTTCTTCTCGTCGGCCATGTACAGCATCACGCAGATGTTGCCCGGGGTCTCGGCGAGTATCCTCAGCGCCTCCTCCCGCTGGCCGGCGGTCAGCTTCAGATACAGCTTCCGCGCGGGCCGCGCCGCCGCCCGGGGCGGCGCGTCGTAGGCCTGCCGGGAATAGCCCCGGGCGGGCCTATCGTCCAGGGAATCCATCTCGGAAAGCGGGGCGACCCGGTCCAGCAGCAGCTTCGGGGCCTCCTCCTCCCGCACGGACAGCTTTCCGGCCATCACCACTGGCGCGTCCTGCACCAGCAGCGCCGACACCCGCTCGTACACCTTCGGGAACACCAGCACCTCGGTGACGCCGTACATGTCCTCCAGCTGTACGAAGGCCATCATGTTGCCGCTGCGGGCGGCCTTCACCTTCTTCTCGGCGACGATGCCGCCCATGCGCACCGGCTTCTGGTCCCAGCTCATGCCGCCGTCCGGGGATTCCTCCACCAGCGACTCCAGGAAGCGGGCGTTCACCTGCAGCTTGGCCAGCTGGTCCGCGTAGGCGTCCAGCGGATGGCCGGAGATGTAGACGCCCGTGGTCTCCTTCTCCATTTGCAGCAGCTGGTTCTTGTCGAAGGGCGGCGTGGCGGGCATCGGCGGCGGCGGGGCGTCCACGGCGGCCTCCGCCATGCCGAACAGCGATATCTGGCCCGCGACCATGCTCTTCTGGCGGCGGCTGACGCCGTCCATGGCCTTTTCAAACACGTGCAGCTTCTGGCTCCGGCTGCCGGGCAGGCCGTCCAGCGCGCCGCAGCGAATCAGGCTCTCCACGCCCTTCTTGTTCATCTCGCCGCCGGTGACCCGGCCCACGAAGTCGTAGAGGTCCTTGTAGGCCCCACCGGCCTCGCGCTCGCTCACCAGCGCCTCCACGGCCTTCAGGCCCAGGTTCTTCACCGCGCCCAGGCCGAAGCGTATGCCCTTTTTCCCCTCGGCGTCGTCCACCGTGAAGCGCGTCCGGGAACGGTTCACGTCCGGGGGCAGCACGGCGATGCCCTGCTTGCGGCAGTACTGTATGTAGAAGGCGATCTTCTCGGTGTGGCCCAGCATGGAATTCATCATGGCCGCCATGAACTCGGCGGGGAATTTCAGCTTCAGCCACGCGGTCTGCACGGCGACCAGCGCGTAGGCCGCGGCGTGGGATTTGTTGAAGGCGTAGCTGGCAAAGGCGGTCATCTCGTCGAACAGCCGGGTGGCCGCCGCCTCGCTGACGCCCCGCCGCACGCAGCCCGGCACCACCACGTTGCCGTCGTCGTCCAGCTGACCGTGGATGAAGACCTCCTTTTCCCGGGCCATCACGTCGTGCTTCTTCTTGGCCATGGCGCGGCGCACCAGGTCGCTGCGGCCCATGGAATAGCCCGCCAGGTCCCGCACGATCTGCATCACCTGCTCCTGGTAGACCATGCAGCCGTAGGTCACGTCCAGTATGGGCTTGAGCTGGGGCGTCAGGTAGGACACGCTGTCCGGGTCCTGCTTGCCCGCCACGTAGCGGGGAATGGACTCCATCGGGCCGGGCCGGTACAGCGATATGGCGGCGATGATGTCCTCGAAGTTCGAGGGCTTCATGGACATCAAAAACTGGGTCATGCCGCTGGATTCCAGCTGGAATATGCCGGTGGTGTCGCCGGAGGAGATCATGTCGTAGACCCCCGGCTCGTCCAGCGGGATCTGTTCGCTGGTGAAATCCGCGCCCAGCCGGTCCCGGGCCATCTCGATGGTGTCCATGATGACGTTCAGCGTCCGCAAGCCCAGGAAGTCCATCTTCAACAGGCCCAGCGCCTCCACCGTGCCCATGGGAAACTGGGTGGTGATCACGTCGTCGTTGGTCTGCAGCGGGCAATAGTCCACCACCGGCTTGGCGGTGATCAGCACACCCGCCGCGTGGGTGGATGCGTTGCGGGGCATGCCCTCCAGCTTGCGGGCCATCTCGATCAGGCGGTGGATGTTCTCGTCGCCCTCGTAGGCGTTGCGCAGCTCCGGGTTCATCTTCAGCGCCTTGTCCAGGGTCATGTTCAGCTCGAAGGGCACCATCTTGGCGATGGCGTCCACCTCCTGATAGCTCATGTCCATGACCCGGCCCACGTCCCGGATCACGGCCCGGGCGGCCATGGTGCCGAAGGTGATGATCTGGGCCACGTGGTCCGCGCCGTAGCGCTGGCGGACGTAGTCGATCACCTGGCCCCGGCGTTCGTAGTCGAAGTCGCAGTCGATATCGGGCATGGACACGCGCTCCGGGTTCAAAAAGCGCTCGAACACCAGCGCGTACTTCAGCGGGTCGATCTCGGTGATGTCCAGCGCGTAGGCCACGATGCTGCCCGCGCCGCTGCCGCGCCCGGGACCGACGCCCACGCCGTGGGTCTTGGCGTAGTGGATAAAATCCCACACGATCAGGAAATAATCCACATAGCCCATGCTCTCGATGACGCCCAGCTCGTACTCCATGCGGTCCCGGGCGTCCTGGCGGTCCGGGCCGTACTTGCGCGTCAGGCCCGCCTCGCACAGCTCCCGCAGATAGCCCTTGTCGGTCTTGCCCTCGGGCAGCGGGAAGGCGGGCAGGTGGGTGGTGGAGAAGTCGAATTCCACGTTGCAGCGCCGGGCGATCTCCTCGGTGCGCTCGATGGCCTCGGCGAAGTTCGGGAACAGCGCGCGCATCTCCTCCTCGGACTTGACGTACATCTGGTCGGTGTCCATGCGCATGCGGTGCTCGTCGGACAGCGTCTTGCCCGTCTGGATGCACATCAGCACCTCCTGGGCCTCGGCGTCCTCCCGGGTCAGGTAGTGGCAGTCGTTGGTGATCACAAGCGGTATGTCCATCTCCCGGGCCAGCCGCACCAGCCGGGGGTTGACCGTCCGCTGGTCCGCGAGGCCGTGGTCCTGGAGCTCGATGAAGAAATTGCCCCGGCCGAAGATGTCCAGATAGCGCTGGGCCATGGCCTTGGCCTCGTTCTCCCGGCCGTCCAGCAGCCGCTTGGGCAGATCGCCGGACAGGCAGGCGGACAGCGCGATCAGGCCCTCGCTGTGCTGCTCCAGCAGCCTGTAGTCGATGCGGGGCTTATAGTAGTAGCCCCGTATGAAGCCCTCGCTGACCAGCCGGGACAGGTTCCGGTAGCCGGTCTCGTTCTCGCACAGCAGTATCAGGTGGCTGTAGTCCCGGGTGGTGCTGGTCTTGTTGTCCATGTCGGGGCACACGTACACCTCGCAGCCGATCACCGGGTGGATGCCCGCCTCCTTCGCCGCGCGATAGAAGTCCACCACGCCGTACATCACGCCGTGGTCCGTCACCGCGCAGGAGGTCATGCCCATGGCCTTCAGCCGCTCCATCAGCGGCTTGATCCGGCATGCACCGTCCAGGAGGCTGTATTCTGTATGTAAGTGCAGGTGGGCAAACATGGCATACCTCGCAATCTGAAATGCTCCTTTTTGCGAGGGACTAGGGATTAGGGATTAGAAATTGTAGCTGCCGCGCGGCAGCAGCATTTCCTAGTCCCTGGTCCCTAGTCCCTAATCCCTCATCTCAGCGTCGTCGCGTTCCTCACGATCGCGTTGATGTCCGCGGCGAGCTCGTCGGCGGTGCGGCCGGAGCGGATCTGCTCGGACAGGTCGTAGACCTTCTTCACGTCCTCGGCGGTGGCGGTGACGGCCACGGTCTGTATGGACGGGTCGGCCTTGAGCACCTCGGCGGCCACCATCTCGCGGATGCGCTCGGTGATCTCGCCCTTATAGGCGTTGTCGAACTTCACGCCCACCAGCGCGGTGGTGTTGGTCACGACCACCCGGGCCTCGGAAATCTCGGAGATCCGGGCGATGGCCTTTTCGATGTCCGCCGCGCCGTTGGCCCAGTCGAAGGGATTCAGCGCGCCGTCGGTGCTGGCGGCGGTGTTGCCGGCAGCGCCGGTCGCACCGGTCGCACCGGTCGCACCGCTCGCCCCGGTCGCACCGGTGTTGTTCGTCACGCCGCCGTTGCCGGCGGCATTGCCGTCCCGGGATTCATTGGGCGTGCCGTAGGCGTTGCCGTCGGTGTTGTTCGGGGCGTAGTTCGCCGTGGCGTCGGGGGTGGGCTGGGCGTTGTTCGCGCCGTTGTTCATGCACGCCGCCAGCGCCAGGCACGCCGCGGCCAGTATCAGCAGGACCGGTATGATTTTGCGATTCATGTTTCTAACCTCCTTGCGACAGTATTCTTGCCGCAACGGGGAAAAATCATACCGGGATTATTCAATCCTCCGCCTTGTAGAAGCAGCACCCGCCGATGAATTCCCGCAATATGGAGTTCACGGGGATCTCGTCCTCCACGTCGGCGGTCTGTATGTAGTTCAGAAACTTCACCAGCCGGCGGGCCATGGTGTAATGCGGGCTGTCCTCGGTGATGGACAGCAGCTGGGGATAGGCGTACTTCTTCATGATGGGCAATTCGTAGGTCAGCGCCGAATTGAACATCACGTCGGCCTTCTCCTGGAAGGGGAATATGTACTTCTCCTCGCCCCGGCGCACGGAGGCCCACATGGCCATAGTCTCCTCCGGCGCGGTGCCGCGGAACAGGTTGTCCCGCACGATGCGCCGCAACAGCCGCGCGTCGGTGGTGCGGATGCGGTTGTGGTCGTCCAGGTTCAGCATGGTCAGCGGGCTGATGTACACCTTGAACTTCAGCGAATCGGGGATCGAGGCGGTCAGCCGGTCGTTCAGGCCGTGTATGCCCTCGATGATGATGGGCTGGGCGGGCTCCACCCGGAAGGTGTGGGTGTGGGGCAGGCGCTTGCCGGACTTGAAGTCGAATTCCGGCACCTCCACCGCCTCGCCCCGCAGCAGCCGCAGCAGGTGGTCGCACAGCAGCTCCACGTCCAGCGTCTCGATGCGCTCCAGGTCCACGGAGCCGTCGGGCTCCCTGGGGATGCTGTCCCGGTCGAGGTAATAGTCGTCCAGCGACACCTTCACCGGGCGCAGCCCGTGCACCCGCAGCGCGATGCTCAGCCGGTGGGAGAAGGTGGTCTTGCCCGAGGAGGAGGGCCCCGCGATCAACAGCAGCCGCGCCCCGCTTGCGATGAACTGGTCCGCGATCTGCTCGATGCGGCGCTCCTGCAGCGCCTCGTTCACGCGGATGAACTCCCGCAGGCGGCGGTTCACGATCATGTCGTTCAGGTCCGCCGCGTTTTCGCAGTTCAGTATCGCGTGCCAATTCGCCGCCTCGGAATAGGTGTGGATCAGGTGGGGCAGGTCCACGAAGCGGGCGGGCTTTGTCGGGTCGTTCGCGTCGGGCATCTGCAATATGATGCCCTCGCCGTAGGCCCGCAGGTCGAACACGTCGATCAGGCCCGTGCGCGGGGCCATCTCGCCGTAGAAGTAATCCTCCAGCCCGTCGATGCGGTACAGCGTGAAGTGGCCGAACTTGCGGTAGCCCAGTATCCGCAGCCGGTCGGTCTGGCCGGTGCGTGCAAAGTAATCCTGGGCGTCGCCGGTGGAGACGGTGAAGCGCTGTATGGGCAGATCTGCCGCCACGATGCGCCGCATCTCCTCCTTCAGCCGCGCCACGATCTGGGGCTTCACGTTCACGTTCGGCAGGTCGATGTAAAGCCCCTGCACGAAGGAATGGCGGATGCGCACCCGCTCGCCGGGGTACAGCCGGTGGGCCGCCGTGAGGAATATGAATTGCAGCGAGCGCTCGTAGATGCGCTTGCCCTCCTCGTCGGCATAGGTCAGCGTCCGGGCGAAGGCATATTCCTCCACCTTGTCATTCAGCGATTGCGTGCGCCCGCGCACAGACACGCCCAGCGCCCCCGCGCCGCCGTCCGGCAGCTTCGCCAGCAGGTCCGCCCAGCGCTCCTCGCCGCCGCACTTTATCTCAACGCCGTTCAGCTTCAGATACATGTCCATCCCTCCAATGCAGACAAATTCCCATTATAGGGATATTATAGCACGGGATGAGGGGGTTTGCAACTGAGGGGAATTGGGAATTAGGAATTAGGAATTGCGGTGCAAATCCCGGAGGAATTTGATTGATGATTCGGGGACCGGATTGCCACGGCGTCCGAGCTGCCGCCCCGGACGCCTCGCAATGACATCGTTATTGTCGATGTCCTTTCTCGTTTTTGCGAAACGTCCTTCCGACACGATTGTAGGGGCGCCGATGCGGCGCCCGCCCGAGCGAGGCGCAAGGGTTTCACTATTATCGCTGTCCTCCACGTTATTATGGAAATGCCATACCGCATGGTTGTAGGGACGCCGATGCGGCGTCCGCCCGAGCGAGGCGCAAGGGTTTCGCTTTTTCGACCTCATCCGTCTCAGCGCTTCGCGGTGATCCACCTTCCCCAGAGGGGAAGGCTTTCTGGCGTGTGGCTACCTCTTCCGTCAGCTCTACCGGTTGCTGCCTTACCTAAAGAGAAAGCTATGCCCCTACGGAAGAACGGGAACGACGGGAGACCTCTTCCGTCTTGCGCTTCGCGCAATCCACCTTCCCCAGAGGGGAAGGCTTTTGGGCGTGCGGCGACCTCATCCGATACTCCTGCGGGCTCGCTTATCCGGGAGCACACGGAGGCGTCCTATGTGTTCAGGGAAGTGCGTCCCGTGCATTTGCAGACCGGACGCCCCGCAATGACATACAACGATGTGTTACGGACGATGTCATTGCGAGGGAATCGGGCTGGAAGCGCGATTCCCGTGGCAATCCGTTTCCTCACAACCGATCAATCCCCGTGGCAATCCGCTCTCCTCATAATGGATCAATCCCCTCGCAATCCGTTTTCCATATATTCAACCACATCCCCCTGGGTATCTGCGCCACCATTCTCAATTCCCAATTCAATTGACACTCCCTCCCTCCCCGGCTATAATGGTATCGATCCAATTCAATTTCATTAAAAAGGAGCCTATCATGAGCTGCATCGACAAAATCATGGCCTTTCCCGGGGACGTGGGGCTGTACTACCATGTGATCGGGGACGCCGAAGCGCCCGTGCTGCGGGGCGCAGACCTGCCGCTGATCGCGGCCAGCGTCATCAAGATCCCCATCATGGTCACGGCCTTCCGGGACTTCGCCGCGGGGACGCTGGACCCGGAGGAGACCGTGGAGATCCTGCCGGAGATGAAGATGCCCTCCTGCGGGGCGCTGAGCTACATGCACGACGGGCTGAGGGTGACGGTGATGGACCTGGTGACGCTGATGATCATACTCAGCGACAACACCGCCACCAACATACTGATCGACAGGCTGACCCCCGCCCACGTGAACGACACCATGGCCGCGCTGGGCATCCCGGGCATATGCCTGCGGCGCAGGCTGTTCGAGCCGGCGCTGTCCGCCCGGGGCATCCAGAACACAATCACCGCCCGGGGCGTGGGCACGCTGCTGGAGCGCATGGCCCGGGGCGAGCTGCTGGGCGGGCCGGACGACAACGCCATGCTGGGCATACTGCTGGACCAGCGGCTGAACGGCAAGCTGCCCTTCTACCTGCATTCCGAGGGCGTGAAGTGCGCCCACAAGACCGGCGAGGACGACGGCATCACCCACGACGCGGGCGTGATCTTCGCCGAGAAGCCCTTCGTGCTGGTCATGCTGTCCAACAACGTGGAGGTCCCCGCCTTCGAGCGCCTGATGCAGGACGCCGCGCGGGAGCTGACATTTGGAGCGTAATAATATGAAATATTAATGCCGGGGGCGATGCCGCCCCCGGCATGACTATTGCCTATTGCCTATTGCCTATTGCCTGTTGCCTATTGCCTACTTCCTCACTCCCAGCAACGCGCCGCAGCTCTCGCGGACGATCAGGCTGCACTCCCGGATCTGGGAATAGGAGCCGCCGCCGCCCTTGATGCTGCCCACCAGCTCCTCCACCGCGGAGACGCCGTGGTCGAAGGGATGCAGGTCGACGGTGGTCAGCGAGGGGTTCAGGAAGGGCGTGAAGAACTGGTTGTCGCAGCCGATCAGCGCCACGTCCTCGGGCACCCGCAGCCCCAGCCGCTGCAGCTGGCGCATGGCCCCCAGGGCCACCAGGTCGTTGATGGCGATGATGGCGGTGGGGCGCGCGTCCCCGGCGGCCTCGCTGAACAGCCGGTTCACGCAGAGCTCGCCCGCCTGGGGCGTGAAGCCCGCGTCGGTGCTGACGGACCGGTCCACGGGCAGGCCCAGGCGCTCCATCTCCTCGAAATAGGCCCGCCGCCGGGCGCTGGAGGAGCGCATGCCGCCGGAGCCGCCGATGAAGGCGATGCGCCGGTGGCCCAGGTTCATCAGATGGGCCAGGGACTTGCGCACGCTCAGGGACAGATCGGAGGTGATGTTCACGCAGCTGACGCCCTCCACCCGGGGCCCGATGGTGACGATGGGCATCTCCCGGGCGATGCGGCACAGCCGCTCGCGGATCTCGTCGGTGCTGCCCTGCTCCATGGGCGCGCCCACCAGCACCGCGCCGGACACCGGCAGGTCCAGCACGTTCCGGGCGATGGCGTCCTCGCTCCAGCGGCCCACCTCCGGCTGGTACACCACCAGCGGCCAGCCCGCCAGCCGCGCGGCCTGCTCCGCCCCGGCGCACAGCAATCCATAGTAGGGATTGGTCAGATCGGAGATCACCAGCGCCAGCGCGCGGCGCTCCCCCCGATGCTTCTCCGCGGACGGCTTGCGGTAGCCCAGCTGCCGCGCCGCCGCCTCCACCTTCTCCCGCGAGGCCGCGCTGGCGCTGCCCCCGGACATCACCCGGGATACCGTGGCGACGGATACCTGGGCCAGCCGGGCGACGTCGATGATCGTTGCGCTCTTTGGTTCCATGGAACGACCCCCTTGAGTGTGGACTTCCTACACGTACAGTATAGCACATTCCATTGTAATTCTCAACACTGTTTCCACTCTATTTTCACTTATTTGCATTATTTTCTGAAAGAAATTAATATAATTTCCGAAAAACCATTGACAAACCGGCACATCTGCCTATATAATGAACCTCGAAAGTGAAAACGCTTTCACATCCATGAACCTTGCGGGCGGATGCCCGTCGAAGAAAAAGGAGGAACTACCCATGAAAAAAGCGCTTGCTCTGATTCTGGCAATGATGATGGTGCTCTGCACGGCCAGCTTCGCCGTCGCCGAGGACGCCAAGACCCTGACCGTCGTGGCCTGGGACGCCGGCACCACCCCCTACCTGGCCGCCCAGAAGGAGGCCTTTGAGGCTTCCCATCCCGGCGTCACCATCGAGTACGTCGACGTCGCCTCCCAGGACTACGCCGTGAAGACCACCACCATGCTGGCCGGCGGCGATTCCAGCGATATCTTCATGGTCAAGGAGATCACCGACCTGCTGAACTGGCAGGAGGCGGGCTACGAAGAGCCCCTGAACAGCTACATCGAGGCCTCCGGCTACGACCTGAGCGGCTTTGCCGGCATCGAGAGCAATTACGCCGTGGACGGCGAGCAGTACGCCCTGCCCTTCCGCAGCGACTTCTGGGTGCTGTTCTACAACAAGGACCTGTTCGACGCCGCGGGCGTTGAGTATCCCACCAACGACATGACCTGGGAGCAGTACGCCGACCTGGCCGAGAAGATGTCCGGCGACGGCGTCTACGGCACCCACTATCACACCTGGCTGTCCGCGGTCGTGAACTGGGATGTCTGCGACGGCGTGAACACGCTGATCGACGGCAACTACGACGACCTGGCCTACTTCTATGAGCTGTATCAGCGCCTGGAGGACGCCGGCGCCTGCATGCCCTACGACGAAGTGAAGGCCGCCGGCCTGCACTACTCCGCCGCCTTCGAGAACGGCAACGTCGCCATGCTGCCCATGGGCTACTGGTTCGTGTCCACCATGATCCAGGCCATCAACGACGGCACCTGCAGCTTCAACTGGGGCATCGTGGCCGTTCCCCACAAGGAAGACGTCGCCGCAGGTTCCTCCTTCGGCAACCTGACCGGCGCGATGATCAACGCCAAGTCCGAGAACAAGGATCTGGCCTGGGAGTACATCTCCTGGCTGGCCGGCGAGGAAGGCTCCCTGGCCACCGCCTCCACCGGCACCCGCCCCGCGTGGGTCTCCGAGAACGTCGCCAATGCCATGGCTTCCGCCGACGGCTTCCCCACCGACGATGCCAGCAAGGCCGCTCTGGTGCCCGTGTACGTGGGCATCGAGATCCCCGCTTCCGAGCATTCCTCCGAGATCAGCACTGTGCTGAACGAGGAGCACACCCTCATCATGACCCGCGAGTACACCATCGAAGAGGGCATTGAGGAGATGAACGAGCGCGTGGCCGAGATCCTGGGCTGAGCGATCGATCCACAGTGAAGGCATTGGGCTGCCCCAGCAATGGGGCAGCCCCTCCTGTCAGGTGGAGGATTGGGACCGGGGAAACGCCCGCCCGATTCCCCGATCCCAATCCCCCACGCCCCCATTTCCCGATGTCGTCAGGTCAGTTGCCGGGAGGAGTGCCCCACCACCGCAAGCGGTCCCCCTCCCCACTGCGGTGGGGAGGCTTTGGAACCGCTCTGTCACAGTCAAAGCTTCCCCACCGCAGTGGGGAAGTGGCCCGAAGGGCCGATAGGGCACCCTCAGCCCCTCTTATGACCTAAGCTGCCGAGATCGCCCCCATTCCTAATTCCTAATTCCTCATTCCTAATTCCTCATTCCCCGAAAGGAGCTTCCCGCCATGGCAAAGCAAAAGCCCTACGCGCCCAAGCGGCATCCGATGCAAAAGATCACCAAGTACGAGCGCAAGCGCGAGCTGATCGCGCTGTCCTTCATCGCGCCGAACTTCATCGGTTTTGCGGTGTTCACGCTGCTGCCGGTGCTGTTCTCCATCTTCCTGTCCTTCGTGAAGTGGAAGGGTGGCTCCTTCGACACGATGGAATGGGTCGGACTGGGCAATTACGCCGAGATCTTCAAGACCGCCAAGGTGGCCGAAAAGGGCCTGGGCTATCTGTTCACGAAGGTGGACCTGGGCATCGCGCTGAAGAACACGGTGTTCTACACGCTGGTGACGGTGCCGATGACGCTGGTCTGCGCGGTGGCGCTGGCCCTGGCGCTGAACAGGGCCGTCAAGGGCGCGGTGGGCTTCCGCACCATATTCTTCTTCCCCTACGTGGCCTCGATGGTGGCCATCTGCGTGTGCTGGCGCTTCATGATGATGAAGGACGGCCCGATCAACCAGTTCATCATGGCCCTGGGCATCCCCTTCAACAAGAGCTGGACCGCCGACAGCGGCATGGCCATATGGTCCATCATACTGGTCAGCGTGTGGCGCAACATGGGCTATTACATGGTCATCTACCTGGCCGCGCTGCAGGGCGTGCCCACGGACCTGTATGAGGCCGCGACGATGGACGGCGCGAACAAGTGGCAGCAGTTCCTGCACGTGACGCTGCCCCAGCTGCGCCCCACCACCTTCTTCGCCTCCACGATGATGATCATCTCCTGCTTCAAGATCTACGACGTGGTCGCCATCATGACCGAGGGCGGCCCGGGCCGGAGCACGAAGATGCTGGTCACCTACATCTACGACGAGGCCTTCTCCAACTTCAACTACGGCATCGCCAGCGCCATCGCCATGGTGCTGCTGGTGATCGTGCTGATCTTCACGCTGGCCCAGTTCAGCATGGAAGACCGCTATGCCAACAACTGACAAGGAGGCGCGAATCATGACACAGCTTGTTTCAAAGAATACCACCGCCGTGGGCAGCGAGCGCACGCCCCTGCAGATCGCGGCCAAGGCGCTGCTCTACATCGTGCTGATCGCGCTGGCGCTGTTCACGCTGATCCCCTTCGTGTGGATGCTGTCCGCGTCGCTGAAGCTGGACCGCGAGGTGTTCAGCTATCCGATCCACTGGATCCCCGAGGTGTTCCACTGGGAAAACTACAGCCTGATCTGGCAGAAGGTGCCGCTGCTGACCTATTTCAAGAACACCGCGTCCATCGCGCTGCTGGTCACCTTCATACAGACGCTGACCTCCTCCTTTGCGGCCTACGCCTTCGCGAAGCTGCAATTCCGGGGCCGCAACACGCTGTTCATCTGCTATGTGGCCACCATCGCCGTGCCGTGGCAGACCTACATGCTGCCCCAGTTCATACTGATGCGCTCCATGGGCCTGTATGACACGCTGTGGGCCATCGTGGTGCTGCAATCCTTCAGCGCCTTCGGCGTTTTCCTGATGCGCCAGTTCTACATGGGCATCCCCAGCGAGCTGTGCGAGGCCGCCCGCATCGACGGCCTGAGCGAATACGGCATCTGGGCGCGCATCATGCTGCCGCTGAGCAAGGCCGCCATCGCCACGCTGGTGATATTCACCTTCGTGGGCACCTGGAACGACTACATGGGCCCGATGATCTACCTGACCCGGGACGTCAACAAGACCGTGCAGGTGGGCCTGCGCCGCTTCATCCAGGAGAATTCCAGCGACTACCACCTGATCATGGCCGTCTCCGTGTGCAGCCTGCTGCCCGTGTCCATCGTGTTCCTCAGCCTGCAAAAGTACTTCATACAGGGCATCGCTACGACGGGGTTGAAGGGATGAGGAGGCAATAGGCATTAGGCATTAGGCATTAGGCATTAGGCATCAGTCGGATGGCCGGGAAACGGATTGCCACGTCGGCCTGGCGGCCTCCTCGCAATGACATGCGACGAAATCGCATCGAACAGTGTCATTGTGAGGAGCGAAGCGACGTGGCAATCCGGTCTCCATGAGAAAAACCCGCGCGGCAGCCGGTAGCCTCAACTCCACTCTCCACTCTCAATCAATTCTCTTCCCCGAAAGGAAAAACCATGAATAATTACGCAAGCAACCCCCTTTCCTCCCGCGCGGACGTGGCGCGGCTGGCGGCGGATATGATCGCGCCGCTGATCGACTGCCTTTCCCCGGGCAAGGCGCGGCTCCAGCTGGGCGACACCGGCGCGGTATACGACCCCGCCATCGCCGGCATGGAGGGCTGGTCCCGGGTGCTGTGGGCGCTGGTGCCCATGCTGGCGGGCAAGTGCCCGGAGGCGGAGGCCCCCTGGCGGCTGTGGCGGGAGGGCCTGATCCACGGCACCGACCCCGCCGACCCCGAGTATTGGGGCGACATCGGCCCCTTTGACCAGCGGATGGTGGAGATGGCCGTGATGGGCATGGCGCTGTGCATGATCCCGGACCGCTTCTACTTCGAGCTGCCCGGGGCGGCGCAGAGGAACCTGTACAACTGGTTGAACCAGATCAACCGCTACGACATGCCGCTGAACAACTGGCTGTTCTTCCGGGTGCTGGTGAACATCGGCTTCATGCACGTGGGGCTGCCCGCCGACGAGGCCCGCATGGCCGCCGACTTCGACGAGCTGGAGAGCCACTACTGCGCCGACGGCTGGTACTACGACAAGCCCGCCCAGCGGGACTACTACACGCTGTGGGCCTTCCACTACTACGGCCTGGTCTACGCCCGCTTCATGGCGGACAGGGACCCGGAGCGCTCCGCCCGCTTCATCGAGCGCGCGCGGCTGATACTGCCTCGCTTCGCCGCCTGGTTCGACGGCGAGGGCCGCGGCCTGCCCTACGGGCGCAGCCTGACCTACCGCTTCGCCCAGGGCGCGTTCTTCAGCGCCTGCGCCCTCGCGGGCCTGACCTTCGACGGCGACAACACCTTCGCCCCCATCGGCTGGGGCGAATTGAAGGGGCTGCTGCTGCGGAACCTGCGCCAGTGGATGGCCCGGCCCATATTCGACCGGGACGGCATACTCACCATCGGCTACGGCTATCCGAACCTGATCTTCGCCGAGGGCTACAACGCGCCCGGCTCGCCCTACTGGGCCATGAAGGTGTTCGCGGTGCTGGCGCTGCCGGAGGCGCATCCCTTCTGGCAGGCGGAGGAGGCGCCCTGGACGCCGCCCGCCGTGCTGCTGGACGAACAGGCGCGGCAGCTGGTCACCCGGGACGCCGGGAACCGCCACGTGATCGCCTATACCGCCGGGAATCACGCCTACGAGCACGCCCACGAGGACGAGAAGTACGAAAAGTTCGCCTATTCCACCGCCTTCGCCTTCTCCGTGGTGAAGGAGGCGGGCACGCTGCGCAAGGGGGCCTACGACAGCATGCTGGCCCTGCGCCGGGAGAACGGCCTCTGGCACGGGCGCAGCGGCTTCGACGCCTTCGAGCTCACCGGGCGCGAGGTCAGCTTCACCTGGCGGCCCATGGACGGCGTGCAGATCGACAGCCGCGTGATCCCCGTCGGCAGCTGGCACGTGCGCTGCCACCACATATTCTCCGACTATCCGCTGGAGGCCGCGGAGGGCGCCTTCGCCGTGCCCAGCGAGCTGCCCGGCCCCCGGCCCTGCGAGCCCGTGCGCACCGCCCATGCGGAGGGCGCGGACCGGGCCTTTGCCCACGGCCCCGCGGGCAGCAGCGCCATATTCGCCCTGGCGGGCTACGCCCGGGGCGAGGTGATCTGGCCCGAGCCGAACACCAACCTGATGGCGCCCCGCACGCTGATCCCCACGCTCCACGCCGCCCTGCAGCCCGGCGAGACCCGGCTGGTGTGCGCGGTGTACGCGGGCGTCGATGACGATATGCCCACAGACCTTCCCGAGGAGGTGCTGGAAATTGCGAAACAATGCCTGTGAAGCCTTTGACAGGCTGCTGAAAAAATACCGGGCCACCGCGCCGCTGGCGGCGGCGGAGGGCCTGCTGCCCTATCGGGGCGAGGGCAGGCGCTGGCTGTCCTCCCCCTTCGACGGCAACAGCTGGTGGACCGGCGGCTTCTGGCCGGGCATCATGTGGCAGCTGTACGCCGCCTCGAAGGACGCATTCTTCCTGGAGGAGGCCCGGCGGGCCGAGGCGCTGCTGACCGACGAGCTCCGGCGCTTCACGAAGCTCAACCACGACGTGGGCTTCATGTACCTGCTCTCCTGCGGCGCGGACTACCGGCTGACCGGGCGGGAGCAGTCCCGGGTGGACTGCCTGCACGCCGCCAGCCTGCTGATGGGCCGCTTCAATCCCGCGGGCTTCATCCGCGCCTGGAACGAGCCGGAGCGGGTGGGCTACGCCATCATCGACTGCATGATGAACCTGTCGCTGCTGTTCTGGGCCTCGGCGCAGACGGGCGACCCCCGGTTCGCGGGCGTGGCGCGCATCCACGCCGACACGGCGCTGCGGGAGTTCCTGCGCCCGGACGGCTCCGTCAGCCACATCGTGGAATTCGACCCGAACACCGGAACGCGGCTGCGGGAGCACGCCGGCCAGGGCTACGGGCTGGGCACCGCCTGGTCCCGGGGCCAGGCCTGGGGGCTGTACGGCTTCGCGCTGGCCCACGCCAACACCGGCGAGGCCCGCTATCTGGAGGCGGCGCGGCGCGTGGCGGACTTCTTCATCGCCCACATCCGCCCGGACGGTCTGACCGACTGCGACTTTTTGCAGCCGCCGGAGCCCGCGCGGCTGGACAACATCGCCGGGGCCTGCGGGGCCTGCGGGCTGCTGGAGCTGCACAGGCTGACCGGCGAGGCCCGGTATCTGGAGGCCGCCGGGGCGCTGGTGGACGGGCTGCTGGACAAGTGCTGCGACCTCTCCCCCAACACCTGCGGCGCGCTGACCCACTGCACCGCCAGCTATCACGACGACGCGGCGGGCGTGCACTGCAACATCGTCTACGGCGATTACTTCCTCGTCGAGGCGCTGAACCGGATGAACGGGACGGACATTGGTCTCTGGAGCGCAGAATAAAAATTTCAAATTGCAAATGGGAAATGGCAAATTGTGGTTGAAATCCTGCCGGATTTCAATTATGATAATAGAGGTCATAAACATCCCGCAGGGATTTTAACCGCCATTTCCCATTTGAAATTTCATATTTCAAATTCAACCGGAGGTTGCCCTATGATAACCATCACCGCACATGCCGCCGACGGGCGCGTGATCGCGCGCGCGTCCCACGGGACGGAGGCGCTGCTGTGCTTCGACGGGACCTACGCGGGCGGCGAGGTGATCGAGATCGCCTCAGACGCGAAGCACCTGTGGGTGCAGCCGGACGCCAGCGTGCTGCCGGGGGAGGTCTATCTGCCCGAGGGCCGCATGACCTGGGCCGTGCCCGCCGGGGAGCACCGGCTGGCCTACCGGCCCGGGGCGTTCGCCGAGGGGCGGCACATCGTCTCCGCACGGGTCATGGACGGGGCCGAGGTTGCCGCGGAGCGCTGCCTGAGCCGCAATCCCGCGGACCTGCGGGGCGACACGGACTTCTTCCCCCACTGCACGGCCAACGTGGAGACCCGGAACGAGAGCTGCTTCGCGGCGCGGAACGTGATCGACGGGCTGCGTTACAACACCTTCCACGGGGAATGGCCCTTCGAGAGCTGGGGCATCGGCGCGCGGGAGGACGCCTGGTGCCTGCTGGACCTGGGCCGGGAGGTCGCGATATCCCGCATGGCGCTGACGCTGCGGGCGGATTTCCCCCACGACGCCTACTGGGTGCGGGGCGAGGTGGCGCTGTCAGACGGCGGCGTGGTGCGCTTCCCGCTGGAGAAGACCGGCGAACGCCAGTTCATAGAGCTGGGCGACCGGCGCGCGCGCTGGCTGCGGCTGCAGAACCTGGTCAAGAGCGACGATCCCTCCGCCTTCCCGGCGCTGCGCCAATGGGAGGTCTACGGAAGGGATATCTGAAGGGACAACAATAAAAGGAGAGAGATACAACCATGGACATTCGCTATTCCTGCAACCAGCGCGACTTCAAGCGCTACACCACCGAGGAGACCCGGGCGGAGTTCCTGATCGAGAAGCTGTTCGTGGCCGACGAGGTCACCGCCGTGTACAGCCACGTGGACCGCATGGTCACGCTGGGCATCATGCCGGTAAACGACACCGTGTCCATCGACAAGGGCATCGACGTGTGGAAGAACTTCGGCACCCAGTACTTCCTGGAGCGCCGCGAGTGCGGCATGTTCAACGTGGGCGGCGCGGGCACCGTCACCGTGGACGGCAAGGCCTATGAGCTGGGCTACAAGGATTGCCTGTACATCACCAAGGGGGCCAGGGAGGTCACCTTCGCCAGCGACCATCCCGCCCAGCCCGCCAAGTTCTACATCGTGTCCGCCCCGGCCCACACCAGCTACGAGACCCGGCTGATCCGCATCGCGGACGCCGCCAAGAAGCCCTGCGGCGCGGCGGAGACCAGCAACAAGCGCGTGATCAACCAGTTCATCCATCCCGACGTGCTGAAGACCTGCCAGCTGTCCATGGGCATGACCGTGCTGGAGCCCGGCAGCGTGTGGAACACCATGCCCGCCCACACCCACGAGCGCCGCATGGAGGTCTATTTCTACTTCGAGGTGCCCGAGGACAACGTGGTCTTCCACTTCATGGGCGAGGGCCAGCAGACCCGCCACATCGTGATGCAGAACGAGCAGGCCGTCATCAGCCCCTCCTGGTCCATCCACGCCGGCGCGGGCACCAGCAATTACACCTTCATCTGGGCCATGGGCGGCGAGAACCAAGCCTTCGATGACATGGACGGCATTCCCACCACCGAACTGCGCTAATACAAGGAGGAGATACCCATGAATGATTTCCTGAAGAATTTCAGCCTCGAGGGCAAGATCGCCTGGATCACCGGCGCGAGCTACGGCATCGGCTTCGCCATCGCTACCGCCTACGCCCAGTCCGGCGCGAAGATCGTGTTCAACGACATCAACCAGGAGCTGGTCGACAAGGGCATGGCCGCCTACAAGGAGGCCGGCATCGACGCCGTGGGCTATGTCTGCGACGTGACCAACGAGGAAGCCGTCCAGGCGCTGGTGAAGCGCATCGAGGCCGAGGTGGGCGTCGTGGACATCCTGGTGAACAACGCCGGCATCATCCGCCGCATCCCCATGTGCGACATGCCCGCCGAGGAGTTCACCAAGGTCATCAACGTGGACCTGATCGCCCCGTTCATCGTGGCCAAGGCCGTCATCCCCTCCATGATCAAGAAGGGCCACGGCAAGATCATCAACATCTGCTCCATGATGTCCGAGCTGGGCCGCGAGACCGTGTCCGCCTACGCGGCGGCCAAGGGCGGCCTGAAGATGCTGACCCGCAACATCTGCTCCGAGTACGGCGAATACAATATCCAGTGCAACGGCATCGGGCCCGGCTACATCGCCACGCCCCAGACCGCGCCGCTGCGCGAGCGCCAGCCGGACGGCAGCCGCCATCCCTTCGACCAGTTCATCGTGGCCAAGACCCCCGCAGCCCGCTGGGGCACCACGGACGACCTGATGGGCCCGGCGGTGTTCCTGGCCTCCGACGCCTCCAACTTCGTCAACGGCCACGTGCTGTACGTGGACGGCGGCATCCTGGCCTACATCGGCAAGCAGCCGTAAGCCGGTAGAACCGGCAGCCGATCGCTGCCGCGACGCAACGCACCAACGTTCCGCAAGGAGCCAAATACAAAAACCGGATTGCCACGTCGCCCATGCCTGCGGCACGGGCTCCTCGCAATGACATCGTACATGCCGTTGAGCGCCATGTCATTGCGAGGAGGTCCGACAGGACCGACGTGGCAATCCGGTTTCCTCTACATTGGATTCAGGCCCGGTTTACCTTGCGCGGCACAGCATGCCAATCAGGTCTGTGCCGCGCAATAATTCCTCATTCCAAATTCCTGATTATCTCACGCCCACACCAGCCAGATCACCAGCGCGCCGGAGACGGCGGCGATCAGCGTGAAGGGTATGCCGATACGCAGGAAATCCTTGGTGGCGACCTTGTAGCCCTCCTTCTGCAATATGCCGATGCCGGCGATGTTGGCGCTGGCCCCGATGGGGGTGATGTTGCCGCCCAGCGTCGCGCCGATCAGCAGCCCAAAGGCGAACAGGTAGGGCTCGATGCCCATCATGGCGGCGATGCTGCTGACCACGGGCAGCATGGTGGCCACATAGGGGATGTTGTCGATGAAGGCGCTCAGCAGCACCGACACGCCCACGATCATCACGTACATGGCGACCTTCGAGCCGCCGCCCAGCTTCACGAACAGCTGGGCGATGGCGTCGATCACGCCCGCCTCGGTCAGGCCCTGTATCACCATGAACAGGCCCGTCAGCAGCAGCAGCGTCTTGTAGTCGATGGCCTTCAGCACGGTCGCAGCCACGCCGCTGCCCTTCGATTTCAGGCACTCATAGATCACGCCCACCACCGCCAGCGCCACGCAGATGATGCCGTTGGTCAGCTCCGGCTTGTTCGGGAACTGGGAGGCCACGATCAGCAGCGCCACCGTGCCCGCCAGCAGGATTGTGGGCACATAGTCGTGTACCTCGGTCATCGCGCCGGGCTTTATCCGCGCGCGCTCATTGCGGAACAGCCACAGCAGCACCGGTATGGTCAACAGCGCGCCCACCTCCACGGCGAGGCATATGCCGAACCGCCCGTGGAACCAGAAGAAGTCGTTGAAGCTCATGCCCACGTAGCCCGCCAGCAGGATGGACGTGGTGTCCCCCACCAGCGTGGCCGCGCCCTGCAGATTGCTGGACACCGCGATGGCGATGATCACCGGTATCGGATTGGTCTTGATCTGCTTCGCCACGGCCAGGCCCACCGGCGCGACCATCAGCACCGTGGCCACGTTGTCCACGAAGGCCGATATGATGCCGGAGAACAGGCTCAGCGCCACCACGGCCCAGCGCACGTCCGGCACGATGCGCAGCAGCCCCTCGGCCATCCGCGAGGGCATCTGGCTCTGTATGAACAGCTCCACCGTGGCCATCGTGCCCGCCAGCATCATCAGCACGTTCCAGTTGATGGCCTTCGCCGCGCCGCCCAGCGGCAGTATCCCCAGCGCGACGAACACCGCCGCGGCGGCCAGCGCGATGATCCAGCGCTTTTCCGAGAATATCAACAGCAGCACATACATGGCGGCAAACAGTATCAGCGCCAGCAGCATTTGATTCAAATCCATCATCTCCTAACCGATATGATTATAGCACGGCCCATCCCGCTGCGCCACGGGGAGCCGCGCTATATTTGCGTTAATGATTGTCGCGAGCCTTTATGAAATGACAGGGCCTGACGCCTCGCCTTCAGCGGAACCGCTCCGGCTCCGTCTCCCGAAGGATCTGCGCCAGCACCTTGTAATCTAGATACTGTATGCCCTCCACGCCCCGGTGGATCCTCTCCGCCAGGCTGCTGCTGTAGTAGATATCCATCGCCTTTTCCAGCGCGATGCCCTCCATGTCGGCGATGTGGGCGATCAGTCGCTCCTCCAGGTTTTCCTGATAGGTCTGCTCCAGGATCCGGTCATCCACGCCTCACACCTCCAAATGCCCATCGAAGTGCAGCAGCTTGTCGATCGCCCTCTGGGTGATGAAGGCGAGCTGGTCGTAGTTCGGATATGCGCGGATCTCCAGCAGGGCCCTTTCCTTGTCCCAGATGCCGGAATGATACATGTCCACCACGCGGAAGACCTTGTCATTGGCGACCTTTCCCATGATCAGATCATATTCCTGATATCCCGGCTTTTCATCCCGGCAGTCGCAGACGAATTCGATCCGCTCCGACAGATCGTCGGCGAAACGCTTGACCCGAAGGCCCGTCATGTCTTCGTCCATCCGGTATCGATTGACGATAGCCCTGCCACCGGTCAGCACGGCCTTGCGCCGCGCCCAGCGCTCCGCCTGACTTTTGACCGTGGTCACATAAAAGCCCTTGCCGAAATCCAGCGCGCGGTAGGAGTGGAGGATATCCGGCTGGCGCACGTCCTCGGATGAGCCGTGGTAGACGATCATACCGCAATCCCCCTGTTCCTCAGAAATTGCTCGATATCCTCCAACACATAGGCGCTGGATTGCGTGTGCAATACATCGTAATACGGAACGAGGTATTCCCCAATACAGCCGGATTCCCGCAGCTTTCCGTACACCTCTGCCGGGGACAGGCCCCACCGATTGGCACAGCGGTGAATCATGTACACCACAAAGGCCATTGAATCCCTGTTCATGCGCATACCTCCACATGCCTATTATAGCATAGACCGAATCGCAAGTAAATAAGAACCCAGCCCTTGATTTTTGGCAAATAACTGCTATGATAGAGACAGGGCCCGCGTGGCCAATCACAGGAAAGGATGAAAGCGAATATGAAGAAGAATCTGGGTGTGGTGCCGGCGGTCTATCCCATGCCGGTGCTGATGGTGGCGGCCTACGACGAAAACGAAAAGGTGAACGTGATGAACGTCGCCTGGGGCCAGATCTGCGACGAGGACAAGATCATACTGTTCATCGGCGCGGGCAAGCGCACCTGGCTGAACATCAAGGCCAGCAAGGCCTTCACCGTGGCGCTGGCCGACGAGGCCCACATGGACGTGGCCGACTTCTTCGGCATCGCCTCGGGCAACAAGATCGACGACAAGTTCGAGCGCACCGGCTATCACGCCGTGAAGAGCGACGTGGTCCACGCGCCGATCATCGAGGAGTTCCCGGTGGTCATGGAGTGTGAGCTGCTGGAGTTCCTGCACACCGAGCACGTGGACGGCATCGTGGGCAAGATCGTCAACGTCAAGGCCGAGGAGGCCGTGCTGTCCGAGAAGGGCAAGGTCGACCCCGCCAAGCTGCACGCGCTGATGTTCGACCAGTTCCAGAACGGCTATTACGCCACCGGCGCGCAGGTCGGCAAGGCCTGGAGCGCCGGCGCGGGGCTGATGAAGAAGTAAACGATATGCCAAAGGCGAGAGCCGCGGGACCAGACCCGCGGCTCTCGCGCTTCATGTTCAACCCTTCGCGACAGCCTCCAGCGGCAGCTGTTCGATGTCGAAGCCGCCGTCGGGGTGGAGTTGTTCAGCGAGAAGGAGGACAGGCCGATGGGAAAGCTCAGGTCCCCCGTCACCACCACCAGGTCGGGCCGGGCGTGGTCGATCAGCGCGAAGCAGGCCTTCAGCGCCTTCAGGTCGTTGGTGTAGGAGGCGTAGCTGCCGCCCAGGTGGATGTCCGTCAGCTGGAGCACCCGGAAGTCGCCGCCCCGGCGGTTCGTCAGCGTGTAGACGCCGGTGCTCTCGTCGTAGGCGATGTCCGGGCCGCCGTCGGACAGGTTGGGCACCCGATTGATGTAGGGCTGGGTGAGCCAAACGTCCCGCTGCATCAGCAGATAGACGGCCAGCGCCAGCACCGCCCCGAAGGCCAGCAGCAGCGGCTCCCGATAGATGAACATGTCGGCGAGATAGACCGCGGCAAACAGCGCCAGCAGCAGCGCCGCCGCCGCGTTGCGCAGCGCCTTGTTGTATTTACGCTTCAGGTCGGTCAGGTTCATGGAATGCCTCCTGGGTGCAGCGTTTCAAGTCCCGTTCGCGTAGAATTCCAGGCGCTCGGCCAGGCTGCCCATCACGTACCACAGCGTCTCGTAGTGCATGAACCGCAGGGCGTTGGCGTCGAACAGGTACTTGATGTTCGCGGGGAATTCGTCGTCGGCGTCCCAGAACTGGAACAGTATGTGGAAATCTCGGAACACGGGGATGTCGTAGCTCACGTCCCCCTTGCCGTCGGGCACGCCGCCCAGGCGCTCGCAGGCCCGGGCGAGGGCATCGCAGCGCCCGGCGAACTTGGCCGCGGTGCCCTCGTGGCTGAGGGTGCGGTCGTGGCCCGCGCCGATGATGCCGCCCAGGCTGCTGATGCTGGTCCAGCTGCCCGCCGGCCGGGGGCGCGCGTCGCCCCGGGTCAGCAGGTCAAAAAGCGCCATCCCCTCGTTCACAAAGGAGGCGGCGCGGTATTCGCCCGGCCCCGGCGCGTCGGCATGGCTCACCGCGCCGGTGCGCCGGTCGATCCTCAGCCGCTGGCCGAAGTATTCCATGTACAGGAAATCGTCGTCGTGCTCCAGCGCCCAGCGCCGGATCATACCGTCCTGGTCGTGGGTCAGGAACAGCTCCTGCGCCCCCGCCAGCATCTTGTCGTAGTTGGACATGGCAGCCTCCTGTGGAGAAATTTCAAATGGGGAATTGGGGAATGGGGAATGACAAATGGCAAATGATGGAAGCGGAGGCTGCTGCGGTCCCCGAAGGCCTTTCCACATGGAGGTATTTCCTTTGGGAGACCGGATTGCCACGTCGCTTCGCTCCTCGCAATGACATCGTGCACTGCGGCATCTCTGCATGTCAGTGCAGGGTGACGGATTGCCGCGTCGCTTCGCTCCTTGCAATGACATCGTGCGCTGCGGCATCTCTGCATATCAGCGCAGGGTGACGGATTGCCGCGTCGCTTCGCTCCTCGCAATGACAACGTGTGTTGCGGCATCTCTGCATGTCAGCGCGGGGTGACGGATTGCCGCGTCGCTTCGCTCCTCGCAATGACATCGTGCGTTGCGGCATCTCTGCATGTCAGCGCAGGGTGACGGATTGCCACGTCGCTTCGCTCCTCGCAATGACATCGTGCGCTGCGGTATCTCTGCATGTCAGCGCGGGGTGACGGATTGCCGCGTCGCTTCGCTCCTCGCAATGACATGCAAGGAATAGAAATCGAACGATGTCATTGCGAGGAGGCCGTCAGGCCGACGTGGCAATCCGGTCCCGGGCGCTCGACCAACTGCGGAAGGTCGTGCGTTTTCGACCTCATCCGACCTCGCTGCGCTCGGCCACCTCCCATGGGCCTGACCGGCCCGTCCTCACTGGAAAATGTCCACTGGACATTTTCCCGGGCGTTCGGACCCCCGAAAGGGGAAGGCTTTGGCGGGCGGCGCATCGCCGCCCCTACATCACGGTTCCCCCTGGTGCCTCGTGCCCCTAATGCCTCGCCCCTCTGTTGCCCGTTACCAGCTATTCCTACTCCCTACTCCCTATTCCCTATTCCCTCGGTTCTCCTAATCCCTAATCCCTAATCCCTGGTTCCCCTAATGCCTAATCCCTCATCCCTCACAGCGCCCCGAAGATCGCGTCCCTGAGGTCGTCGAACTCAGTGAAGTGCTTCAGGTCGGGGTTATCAGCGATGATCTTTTCGGTGCTGCGGAACAGGAAGCCGGCCTTGCTGGCGCGGATCATGCCCAGGTCGTTGTAGCTGTCGCCGCAGGCGATGGTATCGAAGCCCACGGATTGCAGCGCCTTGACGGTGCTGAGCTTGGACTGGGCGATGCGGATCTTATAACCGTCGATCGCGCCGTCGGGGCCGACCTCCAGCGCGTTGCACAGCAGCGTGGGCCAGCCCAGCTTTTCCATCAGCGGCTGGGCGAACTGGGTGAAGGTATCGCTGAGTATGACCGCCTGGGTGCGCGCGCGCAGCTCGTCCAGGAAGCGCTTCGCCCCGGGCAGCGGGTCGATGGTGCGGATGGTGCGCTGGATGTCCTCCAGGCCCAGGCCGTGCTCGCGCAGTATCCCCAGCCGCCAGCGCATCAGCTTGTCGTAGTCCGGCTCGTCGCGGGTGGTGCGCTTCAGCTCCGGGATGCCGCTGGCCTCGGAAAACGCGATCCAGATCTCCGGCACCAGCACGCCCTCCAGGTCCAGGCAGACGATGTTCAGTTCGCTCATGGTGTGTCCTCGCTTTCATAGGTGGATGCTGTTTTGTAGTTTACCATATTCCCCTGTTAAATTCAATCCTGCTTCTTCCGGTAAAACCTTCCCGTCAGCGAATCGGTGCGCTGGGCGTTGATGAAGGCATGGGGGTCGGCGGCGCGGACATCGTGGACCACGCGGCGGATGTCGTCGCCGGACAGCACGGTGAAACAGCGTCGCGCCGTGGTGGGTGACGTCGCGTATGATGGCATAGACCTCCTCGGGCTTGTCGGTGACGATCCACAGCGTGCGGTGCTGGTAGCGCCGGAACAGCGTGTGCAGCGCCTGGGTGGTGCAAAACTGGAAGATCATCGAATACAGCGCGCGATCCCAGCCGAACAGCAGCCCCGCCACGCTGAGCATCACCACGTTGCCGCAGAGTATGATGTTGAAGGCGTCCTTGCCGCTCTTTTCCGCCAGATAGATGCTGATGAAGTCGGTGCCGCCGGTGCTGGCGTCCGCCCGCAGGCACATCGATATCGCCAGCCCGTTCACCAGCCCGCCGAACACGCTGTTCAGCAGCGGGTCCGTCGCCAGCGGCATCGCCGGCAGCAGGTCCGTCAGCACGCTGGTGATAACCACCGCCAGCATCGAAAACAGCGCGAAGCGCTTGCCGATGTAGCGGAAGCACACCGCCGCCGCGACAAAGTTCAGCGACAGGCTGAACAGCGAATAGGGCGGCGTAAAGCCCAGATAGCGCGTGCAGGATTCCTGGACCAGCAGCGAAAGCCCGGTGAACCCGCCAGGGAAAAGCCCCGCCGTGCGCACAAAGCTGACGATGCCCAGCGCCATGATCACCGAGCCTGTAGCGATCAGCAGCAGCCGCTGCCATATGGGAGTCTGCTTCGGGGGCATGGAAACACCTCGTTATATAAATTTCCAATGGGAAATGGCAAATGGGGCACAGCGTCCGTTTCCCCGTCTCCCCTGTTCCCCGGCATTCTGACTATTGCCTGATGCCTATTGCCCGTCCCCTTATTTTATCTCACCGCGTAATAAATCGCAAGGTCTTTTCTTTTTCATTACATTGTGCTATAATAAAATATCTTATGGCGCGCCGGGCCATACCGGGCGCGCTGCAAGTCGGAAGGGGGATGCTCAGATGAAGAGGAAGTTGGCGCTGGTCCTTGCGCTGTTGATGCTCATGGCCTGCTGTACGGAAGCGCTGGCGGCGATGAAATGCGTGTGGTGCAACGGCAAGGGCGAGGTGAAATGCACCAACTGCGGGGGCAGCGGCTCGGCCCCGGGCAGCGTGCGCGGCAGCTGTTTCAAATGCCTCGGCAGCGGCTACGAGATCTGCCGGTTCTGCGGCGGCAGCGGCACGCAGGGCTCCACCCCCGGCGGCGGCTCCGGCTCGGGCGGCGCCGGCGGCGGCGCGGCGGGCATGTTCATCAACAATCACAAGCTGACGCTGGTGGCGGGCCGCACGGCCACGCTGAAGGTGAACGGCACCTCCAAGACCGTCAAGTGGTCCAGCTCCAACAAGGCCGTGGCCACGGTGTCCTCCAAGGGCAAGGTGAAGGCCAAGAAGGCCGGCAAGGCCACCATCACCGGCAAGGTGGGCAAGAACAGCTTCACCTGCAAGCTGACGGTGAAGAAGAAGGTCTACGCCAGCAGCATCAAGCTGAACAAGCCCTCCGGGACGTACCTGATCGGCGAGGGCGAGAAGCTGGGCTATACCATCAGCCCCAAGGAATCGAAGATCACCGAGAAGTATTCCGTCAGCTGGTCCTCCAGCAACACCGGCGTGGCCGTGGTGGACAAGGATGGCAACGTCACCGCCGTGGGCCCCGGCAGCGCCACCATCACCGCGAAGCTGAAGATCAAGAAGGGCAAGACCAAGAAGGCCTCGCGCACCGTCAACGTGGAGACGGGCCTGAACCGCTTCACCAACTGGTTCATGGCCAACAGCGCGGAGGCGAACGGCCTGCGGATCTACTACCGCGGCGCGGACAGCCAGATCATCTACGATCCCGGCGCGAACACCTGGACCTTCACCCAGGCGGAATCGGATTCCCAGGAGCGGCTGACCTTCGACGGCAGCTTCACCGGTACCGCCTACGCCGAATACCACTTCAAGGGCCGCTTCACGAGCCTGGAGGTCACGGCCACCGGCACCGCGCCCGTGGAAAACCTGTCCACCAACTGCGGCTACGACTGGACGTTCACCCAGGGCTCGGCCGTGTCCCACTCCAGGCTCGCCAACGCGAGCATGGCCACCGTGCTGTCCGGCTTCCAGGTGCTGCTGAAGGAGCAGGCGCACGTGGGCTGGAAGGACATCGGCCTGACCGGCTATTGACCGAAACACAGGCGGGCGGGGCCCGCGGAGGATTTCATGGATCAAAAGACTCAACTGCATGAGGAACAGGCCTACACCGCCCGGGTGCAGCAGCTGCTGCTGGCGCTGATCGAGCAGGCGCAGGTCATATCCGCCGACCACCTGCAATCCATCCATGCCATCGTGGCGGACGCCTGGGAGGACCTGCGGGTCAAGCCCACGGCGCTGTCCGAGGAGGATCTGGAGCAGCTGTCCACCGAGGTGGACCGCTTCGTGGCGCGCCGCCAGTTCGCCGACAGCCTGGCCGAGCGCTCCCGCCGGATGCTGCTGAACCCCTTCTTCGCCCGGGTGGACTTCGTCGAGGAGGGCGCGGACGGCGCGGAGAAGATCGTCATCGGGCTGTACAGCCTGAAGGACGAGAAGGGCGAGCTGCTGGTGCACGACTGGCGCGCCCCGGTCTGCAGCCTGTATTACGACGCCCAGCCCGGCCCGGCCCGGTACGCCAGCCCCTCCGGCGACATCGCCGGCACGCTGACGCTGAAGCGCCAGTACCGCATGGAAAACGGGCGGCTGATCTACTATGTGGACACCCAGCTTTCCATCGACGACGCGCTGCTGCTGGACATACTCTCCGGGGCCACCAGCCGCCACATGCGCCAGATCGTGGCCACCATACAGGCCGAGCAGAACGCCGCCATCCGCCAGGAGGAGGCCCGGGTGGTCTCCGTGGTGGGCGGCGCGGGCTCCGGCAAGACCAGCGTGGCCATGCACCGGGCGGCCTACCTGATGTACCGCCGCCGGGACGTGCTGGACGCCAGCAAGATCATGATACTCTCCCCCAGCACCGCCTTTTCCGAGTACGTCTCCGGCGTGCTGCCGGAGCTGGGCGAGCAGAACATCCGCGCTCGCACGCTGCGGGAGGTCGTGGAGAGCGTGCTGGAGAAGAAGGTGGAAAAGCCCTATCGCCAGCTGGAGGCCCTGCTGGACGACGCGGGCGAGCTGCGCCGGGAATCGGTGCGCTATAAGGGCGGCGCGGAGTTTCTGGGGCTGCTGTCCCGCTTTGCCGACGATTACGCCGCCTACGGCCCGGATTTCCGGGACGTGCGGCTGGACGGCCAGGTGCTGATCCGCCGGGAGGAGCTGGCGCGGATGTACCGCAACGAGCTTTCGCTGCTCACCCCGGCCCAGAAGCTGCAAAGGATGGCCGCCACGCTGCAGACCCGGCTGGAGGGCTGGGAGGAGAAGCTGTACAAGCAGTACGAAAAGAGCTTCTCTGACCGCTACGGCCAGCGGGAGCTGCGCCAGATGAGCAACATGGCCGTGGCCCAGCGGCTGCAGCCCGTGCGCGCGCAGCTGCGCGCCATGCTGGAGCCGAAGGCGGGCGACCTGCTCAGCCGGGCCATGCGCACCGCGCCCAGGGCGCTGCGGGACGCCTGCGCCGAAAACCTGGCCACCGGGATCACCTGGTGGGAGGACGCCGTGGCCGAGGCCTACCTGGCCGTGCGGCTGGGCTTCGCCGCGCCGGACAAGCAGATCTACCACCTGCTGGTGGATGAGGCCCAGGACTACGCCGATATCGCGCTGGCGATGCTGGACAAATACTATCCCAACGCCCGGGTCACGCTGCTGGGCGATCCCAAGCAGCGCACCACCCCGGGGCTGGAGGCCTGCGACCCGGCCCGCTGGGGCGTGTGCTTCGGCATGGCCGACGCGCCGCTGTTCCCGCTGAGCCGGTGCTATCGCTCCACGCTGCCCATCGCCGAGCTGTGCAACCGCATACTGCCCGGCGGCGAGCGCCTGGAGCCCTTCGGCCGGGAGGGCCAGGCCCCGCTGGTGGCGCAGTATTCCGAGGCGCTGCTGAAGGACACGCTGAACGCCTTCCGCGCCGCGGGCCACAAGTCCATCGCGGTGATCACCCGCAGCCAGGCCCAGGCGGATTCCCTGTCCACGAAGCTGGAGCGGGTCTACCGGCTGGACGGCGGCGAGGCCGACCTGAACTACGAGGCCGGGGACAACGTGGTGGCCTGCTACCACCTGACCAAGGGCATGGAGTTCGACGCCGTGATCGTCGTCTGGCCCGACGTTGCGCTCACCGACGGCGAGCGCCGCAGGCTCTACACCGCCGCTTCCCGCGCGCTGCACGCCGTGGCCGTGCTGGGCGGGGGCAGTCTGATCAAGGCACTGTGATAAAACCGGCAACGGAAAAGGGAGCGCACATCGCGCTCCCTTTTCCGTCGTCAGGGTCGGGTTTAAATATCCCCGCCGACGTCGAAGTCCTCCAGGCCCGTGTCGAACTCGTCGCCCTCGGCGGGCTCCTCCTCCGTCTCCTCGGTGGCGACGGGCACGAATTCGCTCATCCAGGCGTCCTGGGGCAGGCCCTCGATCATGCCGATCAGGTTGACGACCACGCCGTCCTGGCCGTAGGGGACCTTGACGGCAAAGTCATAGAACTCGGAATCGCCGCCCTTTTCCCGGACGACCTCGATGTTGAACTTGAAGCTCTGGCCGGTGAAGGTGGCCATGCCGCGCTCCTTCTGGGAGAGCTTCGCCACCTGCTCATCGCCGACGAACACGTTGATGCGGCGGATGGCGTCGTAGGTCTGGCCCTCGTATTCCAGCTTCTTGTTGTCGAAATACAGCGTGTGGCCGCGGCCGATGACCATCATGCAGGCCGCGATGGCCAGCAGCACGACGACGGTGCCCACGCGGAACAGGATCTTACGCATTGGCCTTCTCCTCCTCCCGCTGCGCCGCCTCCAGCAGCTGGCCCATGCCGGCCTTGGCCCTGCGCTTCTTGGTCTCGTACATCACCAGCGCCACGGTGATGACGCCATAGGACACGAACACGCGGAAGTATTCGCCGATCATCTCGTCGCCGGTGATCACCGCGCCGGCCTTCGGGGCGAGTATGAACATCAGGTGGAACAGCACCACGCCCAGGAACACATTGCCGATGGAGGCGCGGTCCACGCTGGCGCCGCCCACCAGCAGCGCCGCGATGCAGAACATGCCGATCTGGCTGTGGGCGGAATAGGTGGCCATGTCGCCCATGTTTTGCAGGTAGATGATCATGCCGAAGCCCGCCAGCACCGTGGAGATGATGATGGAGAGTATGCGGGTGCGCTCCACGTTGATGCCGGCGTCGCGGGCGACCTCCAGGTCCTGGCCCACGGCGCGCATGTCCTGGCCCAGCTTGGTGCGGCGGAACCACACGATCACCAGGCACATCACCGCGATGATCAGGAAGGTCAGCACCGGGATCTTCACGCCGCCGATGCGCAGGGCCAGCGCGTTGTCCAGGCTCTGGCGCATGTTCAGCAGGCCCACGGTCTGGCGGATGCCGTAGCCGCGGGGCAGCTTGATGGAGGTATGGATGATCGGTATGATCGATCCCATGATGTACAGCACCAGCAGCTGGTAGAGGCCGTTGGTGAAGAAGGAGATGATGTAGCTGGTGATCATCTCGCGGCCCTTGGAGGCGTTCAGTATCTTGCCGCACATCCAGCCCAGGATCACGGAGATCGGTATGGACATGATGCAGGCCAGCACCACGCCGGGGATGCCCCAGATCTGCCAGTCGGAGACGAAGATCAGGGCGATCTCCCCCGCCATGGCCCCCAGGGTCATGCCGAAGTTCAGGCCCATGCCCGCCATGATCGGGATCAGCAGGCTGAGGATCAGGAAGATGTTGCGGCCCATGCGGGTCACGATCTCGTTCAGCAGGAACACCGGGCTGAAGCCGGACAGCGGGATGCAGATGGCCACGATGATGATGAACATGATCGGCACGCTGTTCGAGCCGAGGAAGCCCAGCACCTTCTTGCCCGCGGAGGCGTTGTTGTTTTTCATCACCGGTTCACCTCCGTCTTGCGGGTCAGGGCGTAGAGGATCATGCCGTTGGACACGACCATGCGCAGCACCTCGCTGATGTCCATGTGGATCATGTTGTTCATGACGGTGGGCGTCATGGTGACGATGCCCTGGAACAGTATCGTGCCGATGACCACGTTGGTGATCGTGGCCTTGTTCACGCTGGCGCCGCCGATCAATATGGCCGATACGGCGGGCAGCGCCATGTTGAAGGGCGCCATGTACAGCTGTACGAAGCCGAAGCCCTGCTGGTACACCAGTATGCCGATGGCGCCCAGCCAGGTGCTCATCACCACGGAGAGCAGGCGGATCTTGTCCACGTTGATGCCGGCGGCCCGGGCGAAGGTGGGGTTGGAGCCCACGGCGGTCATGGCCGTGCCGGTCTTGGTGTGCAGGAAGGCCCACATCAGGAAGGCCAGCAGCGCGAAGAACAGTATCGCGCCGGTGGGGATCACCAGGTCGCCGATGCGGATCTGCAAGAACTTCGCCAGCACCTGGTCGTAATAGCCCTCCAGGGAGATCGTGGTGCGCAGGCCCTTGCCCGCGTAGCCCCAGACCATGTCCGCCTTGTGATAGGGCAGCAGCAGCCACATGATGCACATGAAGGACACGGAGGAGAAGCCCACGTAGGTGGCGATCATCATCTCGCCGCCCTTGATCTTGTTCAGCAGCCAGCCGTAGCCCGCGCCCAGCACGATGGCGAAGGGCGTGGACAGCAGGATCGCCATCAGGAAGCTCATCGGGCCGGTGAAGCCCAGCTCCAGCGACAGCGTCGCGCCCAGCAGGCCGGATATGATGCCCAGCGGCAGGCCGAAGTTCAGGCCGCAGCCGGAATGGACCATGGGCACCATCGCCAGCACCAGCACGCCGTTCCAGGTGAAGCGGTTGATGACGTTGGTGATCTGCATCCAGAAGTTCGCGCCGACGATGGGCGCGGCGATCAGCAGCACCAGCAGCATGCCCGCGATGATCATGCGGGGCAGCCCGAAGCTCCTGAACGCGCTCTGCACCCGCTCCAGCGGCGTGGGATTTGCGTTGTTTGTCAATTCACTCATATGCTGCGCACCTTCCTTAAACGACTGAGCTGACCATCAGCGCGCCGAATTCCTCGCTGGAGCGGCTGGCGGGCAGTATGCCCGCGATGACGCCGCCGGACACGATGGCGATCCTGTCGCACACCTGCCGCAGCTCCTCCAGCTCCGAGGAGATCATCACGATGGTGATGCCGTTTTCACGGTTGAACTTCTTCAGCGCCTCCAGCACCAGCGCCTTCGCGCCCACGTCGATGCCGCGGGTCGGCTCGGAGACGAACAGGAACTTCGGCTCCAGCGCGAAGGCCTTGGCCAGGCACACCTTCTGCTGGTTGCCGCCGGAGAGCTGCTTGGCCTTCTGCTTGCTGCTGGTACACTTGATTTGCAGCTCCTGGATGTACTTGCGGGTGACCTCGCTTATGGCCTTCTCGTCGCGCCACTTCACCAGGCCGCCCAGCACGGGCTTCAGGAACTTGTTCTGGATCTGCATGGCCGGGAAGGCGATGTTCCACTCCAGCGTCTCGTCCAGCAGCAGCCCCACCCCGCGCCGATCCTCCGAAACGAAGGCCAGCTGGCTGTCCAGGCACTGCCGGGGGGCGTTCAGCGGGATGTCCTTGCCGTCGAAGGTGACCTTGCCGCCCGCGGGATACAGGCCCATCACGCCGTTGGGGATGCCCAGCTTGCCCTGGCCGGCCAGGCCGCCGATGCCCAGGATCTCGCCCCGGCGCACGTCCAGGTTGACGTTGCGCACGGTCTCGCCGGGCATGTCCACCCACAGCTTGCGGATGGACATCACGATGTCGGTCTCGGGCGGCTGGCGCTGGCCCAGGGCCTCGTTGCCGACGCTGCGGCCCACCATCCAGCGGGTGATCTCGGTGACGTTGGTCTGGGAGGCGGGCACGTTCTGCACCAGCTCGCCGTCGCGCATGACCACCACCTTGCCGCACACGTTCAGTATCTCCTGCAGGCGGTGGGTGATGAATATCACGGCGATGCCCCGGGCGGACATGGCGCGTATGGAATCCAGCAGCGCCGCGGCCTCCTGCTCGGTGAGCACGGCGGTGGGCTCGTCCAGGATCAGCAGCTTCAGCTGTTCCTTGGACAGCTCGCGGGCGATCTCGGTGAACTGCTTGTGGCCCACGGGCATGTCGGAGATCACCATGTCGCCGTCGATGCGCACGCCCATTTTGTCGATGGATTCCACGGAGCGCCGCTCCATGTCCTTGCGGTCCAGCGTGTTCAGCCGCTCGCCGAACACCTCGGAGACCACGCTCTTCTTCTGGGGCTCGCGGTTGAGCAGTATGTTCTCGGTGGCGGTGAAGCCGGGAATCAGCGAAAATTCCTGGTGCACCATGCCGATGCAGGCCTCCAGCGCGTCGAAGGGGCTGTTGAAGCTGACCTTTTTGCCCTCCAGGATCACGTCGCCGCCGTAGCCGCCGGTGTCCCGGATCTCGGTCATGCCGAAGAGTATCTTCATCAGCGTGGATTTGCCCGCGCCGTTCTCGCCCACCAGGCCCACGACCTCGCCCGGCTCCATCGTCAGGTTGATGTCCTTCAGGACCTGGTTGCCGTAGAAGTCCTTCTTGATGTTCTTCAGTTCCAGCAAGGGTGCTTGATTGCTCATGTTTATCTACCCTATTCTCTATTAATCGCCCTTGTGGGGGCATCGATGCGCCGTCCGCTGTGCGAACGGCGCATCGACGCCTCCGTTGCAAAAGGGGGGAGGCGCAAATCCTCCCCCCTTGCGGTGAGTGAATTACTTGACGGTGTAGTAAGACTCGGGGATCTCCACATCGGGGGTGTGCATGAACTTGTCGCCCTCGCGGCCCATGATGTAGGTATCCTGATACACCAGGTACAGGTTCTCGGTCTTGACGCCGGTGGTGGCATCGGTGTAGTTCGCGCCGGACCAATCCACGCCGGAGACCTCGCCGAAGGCGTCGGAGATGTCGTCCAGCTCGGTCAGCTCGCTGTCGCCGTTGATGACGTTCACAGCGTGCTGGGCCAGGGCGAAGGAAGAGGCGTAGCCGTAGGAGAAGGCCCAGGTGCCGAAGCGGCCCGCGCCGCCCTTTTCGACGACCGCGTTCTCAACGGTCTCCAGAATCTTCTCGAAATCGCCGGCGGCGTCGGTCAGGTCAACGCCCAGAGCGCCCGGATAGCCCATCAGCGGGGAGGGCAGGTCGGCCTCGATGAAGTATCCGCCGTACTCCAGCAGCTGCTTGATCAGCGGCTCGGTGTGGGCGTCGTTGGTGCAGAAATAGGCGGAATCGGTGCCGTACTTGGCAACCCATTCGGGGGTCTTCTCGAGGATGAACTGCTGCGCGCCGGCGACGCCAACGTCGCTGGTCGGGTCGGGAGCGGTCTCCTCGACGATCTCAACGCCCAGCTCCTTGCCCGCTTCCTTCATGACCGCCAGACGACGGCTGAGGGACTCGATGCCCAGGTGACGGGGGAAGGAGATGTGGACGAAGGTCTTGCAGCCCAGGTCCGCGGCGGTCTTGATGATCAGGTAGCCGCGGGACACGAAGTCGTTGACGACCACCAGGTCGGCGGCCTCGGCGATCACGGGCAGGTCCTCCTGGGACTCGCCGCAGATGCACAGGATGTCGGGGCGACGCTCCTTGATCTGACGGAAGGCCTCGGCGGTGCCGGGCACGCCCTGGTTGACGATGACGGCCTTCATGTCGGGATCGTCGGCCATGTTCACGATGGTCTGCACGACGGTTTCCTTCTCATCCGGGAAATTGTCGGGATAGGTGGCCAGGGTCACCACGTCCTCGCCGTACTTGGCCTGGAAGGCCTCGGCGCCGCGGCGGTCGTCTTCGGACTGGGACACGGTACCGGTGACGATGCCCACATGGAAGTCCAGGGATCCCTCTGCGGAGGCGACGACGGCCATGGAGATGACCATCATGGCGGCCAGCAGAACGCAAAGCAGCTTCTTCATGAGTTGTTCCTCCTTCAATTATCCCGCGCGGCGCCCATGCCAAAATAGCATCGGTTTAGCGCGGTAATACAATTGAATTATAGGTATATTTGCATCGGGTGTCAAGGAAAATTGCAGAATTATCCGTTTCTTCACCAAAAAACCATCAAAAATCAATCTTTGCGTTCGACCCTGATTCGCCGCAGGAATACGCGCGGAACCTATTCCCACGGCGGACGAACTGTGCTATAATAATGTAGTGAAACATGCACCCCTCAACCAAGGAGGAATGGCCGATGAAAGTGGTATTGCAGAACCTGACCAAGAAATTTCCCAGCCGGAACAAGAAATCGAGCGACGAGGTGATCGCCGTCAACGATTTTTGCTTTGAGATCCCGGACGGCAAGCTGATCGGCTTGCTGGGGCCGTCGGGCTGCGGCAAGAGCACGGCGCTGAACCTGATCAGCGGCCTGATCAAGCCCACCAGCGGCAGGATCTACTTCGGCGAGGATGACGTGACGGACCTGCCGCCGGAGAACCGGGGCGTGGGCCTGGTGTTCCAGAGCTACGCGCTGTACCCCCACCTGACGGTGAAGCAGAACATCATGTTCCCGCTGCAGAACCTGAAGGGCAGCGACCGCCCCTCCAAGGAGGAGATGGAGCGGCGGGTGCTGGAGGCCGCGAAGCTGGTGCAGATCGAGGGCCTGATGGAGCGCAAGCCCGGCGAGATGTCCGGCGGACAGCAGCAGCGCGTGGCCATCGCCCGGGCGGTGGTGAAGATGCCGCGGGTGCTGCTGCTGGACGAGCCGCTGTCCAACCTGGACGCCCGGCTGCGCCTGCAGACCCGGGAGGAGATCCGCCGCATCCAGCGGGACACCGGCATCACCACCGTGTTCGTCACCCACGACCAGGAGGAGGCCATGTCCATC
>ONHI01000240.1 GCA_900317565.1 uncultured Eubacteriales bacterium | reverse complement strand
TCCGCCGCCAGCCGCTTCAGGGCCTCGGCGTAGGCGCGGGCGTCGCCGTTGGGCACCTCGATGCCGTCCTCCCCGTCCAGGCAGACGTAGTTCACGCCGGAGCCGGGCACGGTGAACGTCACCGCGGGCTTTTCAAAGTACATGGCCTCGGCCAGGGCCAGCCCGAAGGCCTCGTTCCGGGTCACCGAAGGGAAGCAGAAGATGTCCATGACCCGAAGGTATCCCTTCAGGGCGTCGTCGTCCACCCGGCCCAGGAAGCGCACGACGGGGTTCTCCCCGGCCAGCTGGCGCAGGCGGGGCGTCTCCTCCCCCTCCCCGGCAATGAGCACGATGAAGCGCGCGTCCAGGGATTTCGCCGCCTCGATGAGCACGTCGAAGCCCTTGTAGCGGGTGTGCCGCCCCACCGCGAGGCAGATCGTCCGGCCCGCGTACTTTTCGCGGATCTCCCCGGCGAAGGCCTCGGCCGTGGGTGTCATGGCCAGGCGGTCCGCGTCGATGCTGTTGGGGATCACGGCGACCTTGTCCTTCGCCAAGCGCAGCCACTCGCTGCCCTCGGCATACAGCGGGCTCGTGGCGATCAGCCGGTCCGCCCGCTCCACCAGCCGCCGGTTCTGGCCCCTGAACAGCCGGCCCAGCAGCTTCTGCTTCACGATGTCCAGATGCCAGTAGAGGACCAGCTTCGTCCCCTCCGGCAGGCTTCCCAGCAGGAAGTGGGCCACGAAGGGGTTGGGATAGTGGAACACCACCGCGTCCGGCCGGAATTCCCGGAAGCACCGCGCCAGTGCCCTCCCGTAGCCCAGCGACAGCGACTGGGAGGCCACCTTGGCAAAGCATCCGATCCGGAGCACCTCCACGCCGTCCACTTCGTCCGTGCGGGTGCCGGGCTCGTGGTTGAAGCAGATGACCTTCTGCTCATACCGCCCGGCCAGCGCGCGCACGCAGTCCCGGGCCACCAGCTCCGTGCCGCCCTTGAAGGGCTCGTAGTACTTCGAGATATGCAGGATTCGCTTCATCGCTCTACATCGCGCCCTTGCGCTGCAGCACCACCCACACCGTCTTGAACAGGATCTTCATGTCCATCAGGAAGCTCCAGTGGGCGATGTAATAGGTATCCAGGCGGGTGATCTCCTCAAAGTTCGTGATCCGGTTCCGCCCCTGCACCTGCCACATGCCGGTGATGCCGGGCTTGATGGCCAGGCGGGCGCGGTGATGCAGCTCGTACTTCTCCCACTCGTCCACCGTGGGCGGGCGGGTGCCCACCAGGCTCATGTTGCCCAGCAGCAGGTTGAAGGCCTGGGGCAGCTCGTCGATGCTGTAGCGCCGGATGAACTCGCCGATGCCGGTCTTGTGAGTGCCGTCCGGCAGCACCTCATTGCCCACGATCCGCGGGTCGAATTCCAGCTTGAACATGCGCTCGTCGCTCATCAGGTTCTGGTCCATCAGGCTTTCCTTGCGCTCGTCCGCGCCCACGTCCATGCTGCGGATCTTGTACATCCTGAACTTGCGGCCGTTCTGGCCGATGCGCTCCTGGGCGTAGAGCACCGGGCCCGGGGATCTGCGCTTGATCATCGGCCCGAAGATGGCGATGGCGATGAGCGCCAGCAGGCTGAGCACCACGCCGCCCAGCAGGTCCACGGCCCGCTTGAGCAGCAGCTCCATGGGACTGGCCATGTTGATGCTCCTGGAGACGACGGTCATGCCCGCGATCTCCTCCACAGTCTGCTTGCCGCCGCTGAGGGACATGGTCCACAGGTGGATGGTCACGCCCATCTCCCGGCACTTGTCCAGCAGCTCGGCGGTCCGCTCGTTCATGTCCGCGACGCCGATGTACACCTCGTCGATCCACTCCCGGCAGATGTACTTCGCGGCGTCGGCCAGGCTGGCCACCACGGGGACGCCCTCCACGGCCTCCCCCATGCCGTCCCGGTCCGCCAGCACCAGGCCGTTCAAGCCGATGCCCGCCAGCGGGTGCGCCCGGAAGTTGCGGATCGCCTCCCGGGCCGTCTTCTCGGAGGCGATCAGCAGCATCGCCCGCTTTTTCTCGTCCCGCAGCCACCGGCGCATCAGCTTCTTCCACAGCGAGCGCACGACAAAGGCGATGACGCAATAGCCAAAGAGGGTCGTCCACAGCACCTGCCGGGAATACTCCACCGCCTCCTTGGTAGAGAACAGGAACAGCACCACCGCGCCGAACACCAGCGCGCTGTGCGTCAGCGTGTAGCGCAGCTCCGCGCTCGGGCTCCGCTTCAACACGTTGCGCATGGTGTTGAACATCACGGCGACGA
>ONHI01000186.1 GCA_900317565.1 uncultured Eubacteriales bacterium | reverse complement strand
AGTCGCAGGCGGGGTCCACCGGCCCGTCCTCCCGGCGGTGCTCCTCGTCCAGGATGTAGAGGAATCTGTAGAACCTGCCGTCCTCCCGGCGGACGCCTTGGGGCGTGTCCATGCCGTTAAGCCAGGTGTACAGCCGCTGGTGGCGGGCCTCCCGGGTGGGGATCACGCAGTCGAAGAGGGTATAGCCGATCTTCGTCAGCGCGGCAATCTCCTCCGGCCGTCCCAGTCCCATGGCGTACTTCACCTTGCCGTCGGGCATGGCGTCCGCGGCCATCTTCAGGATGTCCAGCCGGAAGTTGCCCTCCGCGTCCATGGGCCAGCCGCCGAAGCCGTAGCCGTCAAAGCCGATTTCCTCCAGCCGCCGCCCGCACTCCATGCGAAGCTCCGGGTCGCTGCCGCCCTGGACGATGCCGAACAGCTTCGGCTTTTTGTCCAGCTTCTTCGCCAGCTTGTCAAACTCCGCCCGACAGCGCTCGCCCCACTTCACGGTCAGCTCCACGCTGCGGCGCTGCACGTCCATGGGGTCGTCCGGGTGGGTGCACATGTCCAGCGCCATCATGATGTCCGAGCCGTACTGGAACTGCACCTGGATGCACTTCTCCGGCGTGAAGGTCAGCTTCTCTTTGCCCCGGTCGGGCCGGAAGATGATCTCCTTGTCCCGGATCTCGCCATATTCCGGGTTCTCCCGGATCAGCGAATAGAGCTGGAACCCGCCGGAATCGGTGAGGATCGCGCCGCCGTACCCGGTGAAGCCGTGCAGCCCGCCGAGGGACTTGATCAGCTTCGCGCCGGGCTTGGTCATCAGGTGATAGCTGTTCATCTCGCAGCCGACGAGCCCCGCTGCGTCCACATCCTCGAACGCGCCCGCGCGGATCGCGCCGTAGGTGGCGTCCGGGAAGAAGGCCGGCAGCTTCACCGCGCCGGAGGGGGTTTCCAAATACTGCATAAGACCTCACAAAGACGATACTCAGGGAGAGTTAAGAGTGGAGAGTTCAGAGTTTAGATGAAGAATGCTGTTGGATACACAGCGTCGGCAATTCCGGGCAATTCTCGCGAGTCAAGGTTTTTCAACACAGAAACGCAGCCTGAGACGCCGAAAATGCACGTCCGGGATTTTGAAACACACTCTATACTCTAAGTAACTACTGATTAAATCAAGGAGGTATGGTATAATCGAGGAAGAAAGCGAGTGATGGCGATGAAGAAGCAGCAGAGTTTCACAGACCTGGAATACTCAATGCGGAAGCGGAAGACGAAGCGGGATGAATTCCTGGAGACGATGGACGCGATCACACCGTGGGATGAGATCGTGGCGATGATCGAGCCATACTACTACAAGAATCACCTGGGCCGTAAACCGCGGGGCATAGAGGTCATGTTTCGGATGTACCTGCTGGCGACATGGTTCAACCTGTCGGACGAGGCTGTGGAGGACGCGATCTATGACAGCTACGCGATGCGGAAGTTCATGGGATTGGACTTTGCAACGGAGAGCGTGCCAGATGCAACGACGCTGTGCAAGTTCCGCAAACTCATCAACGACAACGGATTGGGCGAGCGGTACTTTGCGGCGTGCAGGGAATTCCTCGAACAGCACGGCCGGATGATGCACGGCGGCACCATCGTGGACGCGACGATCATCGACGCGCCGAGCTCTACGAAGAACGCAGAGGGCAAGCGCGACCCGGAGATGCACCAGACGAAGAAAGGGAACCAGTGGTTCTTTGGCGCGAAGCTGCACGTTGGGGTAGACGCTGGAGACGGCTACATCCACACGACAGTGGTCACGGCGGCCAACATTCCAGACGGTGCGGTTGCCCCACAGTTGATCCGGAAAGATGACGAAGTCATGTATGGCGATTCCGCCTATTGTGCTGTAGATAAGCACAAAGACGTGCAGGCCGACCCGCATCTGTCCAGAGTGGACTACCGGACCAACAAGCAGAAGCCCTACCGCAAGTATGCCTGGGATGAAGGCCCCGGCACCTACTGGCTCAGGAAGCTGGAGTACCAGAAGTCCCGCGTCCGCAGCAAGGTTGAGTACGTCTTCCACATCATCAAGGACATCTTTGGTTTCCGCAAGACCCGATACCGTGGTTTGGCCAAGCTGAAAACCCAACTGGATGTCCTCTGCGCCAGTGCCAACTTCTTCATGCTCGCCTCAGCAAGAAAAGCCGAAAAGAACCTGAAATCCCAAACGGCTTTGCTCTTCGAGGCTCAATTTCATGGGTAATTCCGCCTTCTTAAGGGAAATGACCCCGGATATCGGGCGGATTTCGAGGAATCCCTCCCACTTTGACCTCGTTTTTACTCGCTTTCTACCTTGATTCACCTCCCAAACTTGAGTTAATCAGTGACTACCTAAACTCTGAACTCTGAACTCTAAACTCTCTTTAGCGTGATCAGCCACACCTCCGGCGCGGTGCCGACGCGGAGGTTCACGCCCTCGCAGCCCACGCCAGTGGTGGTGAGGATGGGCAGCATATTCTCCATGGTCCAGCCGGAGAGGTAGTGCTGCTCCTGGCGGTTCAGCTGCAGGGCGGTGCGCCCGAAGAGGCGCGCCTGGCCCCCGTGGGTGTGGCCGGTGAGGGCGAGGTCGGCCCAGCGCCCGCCGTCATGGGCCTCGCTGGTGACCAGCACCGGCAGCACGGTGGGGCTGTAGGCGGTGACGATCACGCAGTCGTCCCGGGAAAAGGCATTTCCGGCGGCGTTCAGGTTGGCGGTTTCGGCGCTGACGCCGATGATCCACAGCGTGTCGCCGCCCAGGGTGATGGCGGCCCGGTCGTTGAACAGGGGCCGTACGCCGGCTTCCACCATCTGCTGCGCCAGCGCCGCCTGATCCGCGTCCTCCGGGGCGGCGATGGCGAACTTGCCCAGGGGAGCGTCGAAGCCGCTTATATATCGGAAGAAATCCGCCCGCTGCCTCAGGCCCTGGGCGTCGCTCTGCTGCCGGGCTTCGCCCCGGTTCAACAGCGACAGCCAGGAGGCAGAGTTGTAATCCCCGCCCAGCAGCAGGATGTCTGGTTTCAGGGATTGCAGCTGCTCGAACAGCATGCCGGACTTTTCGGCGGTATTCAGCCCGCAGAGGTCGATGTCGGAGGCGAAGAGAAGGGTCTTGCCGTCGAAGGCGGGCGGCAGGTCCCGCAGCTCAAGTTCGGCACGTCTAACTCGCACCACGCCGGCATTCAGCATCGCCCCGCCCACGACCAGCAGCAGCGCCAGCAGGATCCCGGCGAACAGGCGAAGCCCCATGCGTCCCCGGCGGCTCCTGCGGGGGTTCTTTTTCCGTCTCACTGCCATGTTTTTCCTCGATTTCCGGCTTTTCGGCGCGAATGGGGCAAAGTCGGCCGCAATGTGTTCCCCGTTTGAAGAACGGCGGCGAAATGTCGGCTTTTTGCCCGGTTTTGTCACAGCAACGCCGTTGAATCCCGGTTCTTCATCTATTATAATAACATTTGGTATG
>ONHI01000161.1 GCA_900317565.1 uncultured Eubacteriales bacterium | reverse complement strand
CCTACGCAAAAGTTTCAAAAACACATTGACAAATCCGAAGCAAACAATTATAATAATCCATGCAAGCGATTGCACAGATTTGAAATAGGGAGGCGGGCGCATGGCGGTGACAATCCATGACGTGGCAAAACTGGCCGGCGTCAATTCCTCCACAGTTTCTCGTGTGATCAACGGCAAGGCGACCATAACGCCTGACACGAAGGCGCGAGTCTATGCCGCCATGCAGGAATTGGACTACCATCCCAATTCGCTGGCGCGGAGCCTCGCCAGCGGCCTGAGCGGGGCCATCGGCGTGGTGGTGGACGCCCGGGACGCCGAAGCATTCAGCAACTGGTTCTTCGGGCGCAGCCTGTTCGCCATCGAGAAGGTGGCCCAGGCCAGGGGCTATCAGGTCATCATCGCCAACGGCGCCCAGAGCAAGGGTGGCAACATCGAAACCCTGATGAAGGAGCACAAGGTGGACGGGCTGATCCTGCCCCCCACCACCGTCAAGCCCGCCCTGATGGAGGCCATCGGGGACTTTCCCTATGTGGTGCTGGGCACGCCGGACACCTTGCGCGGGGACACCAGCTGGGTGGACAACAACAACGAGCAGGGCGCGGAGATGGCCGTTCGGCACCTGCAGGAGATGGCATACAGCAATATCGCCTACCTGGGCGGCTACCAGAAGCGGGGCTTCACCAAGCGCCGCGTGAAAGGCTACCAGCGTGCGAACACCGGGCGAGAGACGATCTTCGCCACGGATGGTACCTCGGAAAACGCCTACTCCGTTGCCATGGAAGCCCTCAAGCAGCCGGAACATCCGGATGCCTTTGTGTGCAATGACAACCTGGCGGCCTTCGGGCTGCTGAAAGCCTGCAAGGAATTGAAGCTCGATGTTCCCAACGACGTGGGCATCGTGGCGTTCGACAACTACCCGCTGGCCGAGTATACCGACCCGCAGCTGACGATCATCGACATCGATACCGCCATGCTGGGCGAACAGACCGCGCAGCTGCTGTTCCGCCGCATCGAAAACAAGGCGGGCAACCAGCAGATCATGCTGTCCACGACCCTGGTGAAACGGGCATCGACGGAGAGGAAGGCGAGATAAATGAACCTGTCTGCCGTGAGGCACCTTTCTTTTTACCCCTTTGTGCAACCGCTTGCACGTGATTCTGCGCGATTCACGCTGGAGGCAGCCGCGGGTGATCTCCTTGCCTGCGAGCTGGTCTGGTGGAAGCGCCCCCTGCCGAATGAGCAGCACCGCGCATGCCTGTCGAAGGGCTTGAGCAACGGTGCCGTGGAGCAGTGGCAGGCGGAAGTCTGCTTCCCGGAGGAGATCCACTACATCAAATACGCCTTTTGCCTGACGGACAACGAGGGGAAACAGGCCTGGTTCAATTCCTATGGCATGAGCGATGGGTTCAACCCGTCCGGCAGCTTTGAACTGCTGCAGGTCAACGCAACGGACGTGCTGTCCGTGCCGGACTGGGCGAAGGGCTGTATCTTCTACCAGATCTTCCCGGAGCGCTTCCATAAGACCGGCCCGGCCTGTGATGGCCTGGACCCCTGGGACGCCGCCTTCCTCGGCGGAAACCTGCGGGGCATCCTCGAAAAGCTGCCCTGGCTTTCGGAATTGGGCGTGGAGTGCCTCTACCTGAACCCGATCTTCGAGGGGGATTTCAACCATAAGTACGCCACCACGGACTACCTCAGGATCGACCCTGCGTTTGGCACGGAAGCCGACCTGATCGAATTGGTTGAGAAGGCTCATTCACTGGGCATCCGGGTGATCCTGGACGGCGTGTTCAACCATTGCGGCATCCACTTCCCGCCGTTTGTGGATCTGCTGGAAAACGGCGAAGCAAGCCGCTTCCGGGATTGGTTCTATCCCAAAAAGTATCCCGTCGAAATCGACGCAAAATGCTACGAGTGCGTGGGCGACTACCCCTACATGCCCCGGCTGAACGGCGAAAGCCCCGAGGTGCGGGAATATGTGGAGAAGGTGCTGCTGTACTGGCTGGAGCGCGCTCACATCGACGGCTGGCGCTTCGACGTGGCCGACGAGCTGGACCGCCACGCGGTGATGCGCTGGCGCGAGGCCGTGAAGCGGGCTTTTCCGGACGCGCTGCTGCTGTGCGAGACCTGGGGCGACGCCTCGCGGCTGTTGGGGCCGGACGGCTTCGACAGCGCCATGAACTACCTATTCCGGGACGCGATGGTGGACTTCTTTGCCCACAGTGCCATGGATGCCAAAACCCTGAAAGCGCGCCTGGACGGCATGCTGATGCGCTATCCGAGGGAGATCAACCACGCCCAGTACAACCTGATCGGCAGCCACGACACCGCCCGCTTCCTGACGGAGGCCAAGGACGAGAAGTGGCGGCTGAAGCTGGCAATGGCCTTCCAGATGCTCTTCCCCGGCGCGCCCGCCGTCTACTACGGCGACGAGATCGGCATGACGGGCGAGAACGACCCCGGCTGCCGGGGCGGCATGGCCTGGGAACATCAGGACGCGGCCCTGCTCCAATGGCAAAAGGACATGATCGCCCTGCGCAAACGGCATCCCGCGCTGCGCTTGGGAAGCTTTCATGTGCTGGCGGCGAAGGGCGGGCTGTTCGCCTTCGAGCGGAAGCTGGGCGACGACCGCGTGGCGGCATTCTTCAACGCCTCGGATGCCATAGAACAACTGGACTTCGCGGAGACGGGGGAAACCGTGCACATTCCGCCGCGCTCCGTAAAGATCATAGAAGTATAACAGGAGGAATAGACATGAGTACCCTTAGGAAGCTTCTCGCCGTGGTACTGGCCTGCACGCTGCTGCTTGCAGCCTGCTCGGCACTGGCTGAAGACGAGACCGTGACCATCAACTTCTGGCACCACTACAGTGCCCAGTCCGCCGAGAACGAGACGCTGATGAACGTGCTGATCCCCGCCTTCGAGGCGGAGAACCCCGGCATCAAGGTCAACGCCGTGTCCCACGAGTGGGCCGAGCTGCACGACAAGGTGCTGGTCAGCGCCAACTCCAACGCCCTGCCGGACGTGGCGCGCTGCGACATCGCCTGGCTGCCGGAGTTCCAGAAGATGGGCATCCTGGTGGCCCTGGACGAGGAGATGCCCGATTTTGACGAGGTCAGCGGACAGCTGCTGGACAGCGCCATGTCCACCGCCCAGATCGGCGGTCACTGCTATGGCCTTGCCCTGAACACCAACAGCAAGATCGTGTTCTACAACACCGCCATGCTGGAGGCCGCGAACATCGCCGTTCCCACCACGATGGACGAGGGGGTGGACGCCGGGAGAGCCCTCTCCGGTGAGAACGCCAATGGCCAGCAGGTTTGGGGCTGGAACGAGCCCGCCCTGGCCGGCTGGAACATCTGCCCCTTCATCTGGAGCTTCGGCGGCGCGCTGACCAACGAGGACCAGACCGTGGCCACCGGCTACATCAACGGCCCGGCAACCGTGAAGGCCGTGGAAACCTTCGCGGAACTGGTACAGTCCGGCGCGATCACCGGCTTCAACTCTGGCGACATCCCCATGACCGACGGCTTCGGCACCGGGCGCTACGCCATGATGCTGGAAGGTCCCTGGAAGTCCGCGGAGCTGGCCGGCGCCTATCCCGACGTGGCCTATGGCACCGCGCCCATCCCCGCCGGCGAAGGCGGCAGCGTCTCCGTGCTGGGCGGCGAGGACATCGCCATGTTCAACACCGCCAACCAGGAAGCGGCCTGGAAGTTCATGCAGTTCATGACCAGCGAATTTGCCGAGACCGAGATGGCCAAGTGCGGCCAGATTCCGGTGAACGTAGCGGCGCTGGAGAGCGACACCGTGAAGAGCGCCGATTACGCGCCGTTTATCGACGCCATCCAGACCGCCAGGGCCCGGCCCACCGTCGCCGCCTGGAGCGAGATGGACAACGGCCTGCAGGTGGCCCTGACCGCCGTGGTCAACGGTGAAAAGACCGCCCAGGAAGCCCTGGACGAGCTGGCCGCCGAATGGGACGCGCTGCTGAAGTAGTGTAAAACGACGACGTCGGGGCTGCGTCAACAGTCCCGGCGTCTATCCATGGAGGGATGGCTATGATTCAAAAATCGAGGATCAACCGGGCACAGCTCATCGCGCTGCTGCTGCCGGGGCTCATCGTGTTCGGTATGTTCACGGTGTACCCCATCGTGCGCCTGTTCTGGATGAGCCTGTGCGACATGCGCTTTTCCTCCATGCTGATCCAGCCCTTCGCGGGCCTGATGAACTACCGGGAGGTGTTTCGCGACGGCACCTTCTGGACGGTGTTCGTCAACAGCGTGGTCTACACCCTCGTCACCGTGCCGGGCCAAATGGCCATCGGGCTGTTCGTCGCCGTGCTGCTGAACGGCATCAAGCGGTTCAGCGTCACCTTCCGGGTCATCAACTATCTGCCTGTGGTGACCTCCTGGGTCATCGCCTCGCTGGTGTTCCGCTATATCTTCAACACAGAAGGCCTGCTCAACTACTTCCTGTGGAAGGTGCTGGGCGTCACACATGGCAACATCCGCTGGCTGGACACCCGCTGGAGCGGCCTGACCGTGGCCATGATCCTGGGCGTCTGGAAGGGCATCGGCTGGAACATGGTGATCTTCCTGGCAGCGCTCCAGCAGGTGCCGAAGGACCTTTATGAAGCGGCGGACATCGACGGCTGCGGGGCGTGGAAGAAGTTTGTCTACGTGACGCTGCCAGGCATCCGGGGCACGATACTGTTCGCGCTGATCGAGTTGACCATCGGCGGCTTCAACGTGTTTACTTCCATCAAGATGATCACTGGCGGCAAGCCCGCCCACCAGACGGACACGCTGCTCACCTGGATGTACTACAAGGCGTTCAGCACGGGCCAGTTTGGCTACGCGGCGGCGCTGAGCTTCGTGATGGCGCTGTCGCTGGGGCTGTTGGCCATCGTGCAGTTCCGCATGATGCGGAACCGCGACGCATAAGGGGTGAGGGATATGAAGAAAATCAATGCGGCAAAGCTGCGCTCGGCCATCGTCCGGTACGTGCTGCTGGCCATCGGCACGGTGGTCTTCACGCTGCCGATGCTCTACATGATCTCCACGTCCCTGCGGCCCAACGGAGCGCTGTATGAGTACCCGCCCCGCTTCTTCCCCAGGCCGGAGGCCCTGACTCTGGAGAACTACGATTATATCCTGCACCAGAGTAAGTTCTATCTGAACTTCCTGAACTCGGTGTTCGTCTCTGTGTCCACCATCCTCATCGCCGCGACGGTAGCCTCGGCCGTGGCCTTCGTGATCGGCAAGTTCAGGACCCGGGCCACAAAAACGCTGTTTGCCTTCATCATCATCACAATGATCATTCCCGGCACCACAATGATCGTGCCCCAGTTCGAGCTGGCGACGAAGCTGGGGCTGGTGAACAGGCTGTGGGGACTGATCCCCTTCTATGTGGCGTGGGTGATCCCCTTCTCCACCTTCATGATCAAGGGATTCATGGAGAACATCCCGAATGAGATCATGGAGGCTTGCTGGATCGACGGCGCGGACGTGTGGACTGTCTACACCCGCTTGGCCCTGCCGCTGGCCTCCCCCTCGCTGGCCTCCGTCTCCATCTTCAACTTCCTCACCGCTTGGGAGGAATACCCCTGGGCGAACACCGTCATAAACGACACAAGCCTGCGCACGCTGCCCATCGCCATCGCCGGCTTTTTCGGCCAGCACCAGTTTACCCAGTGGGGCTATGTGTTCGCCATGTCGGTGCTCACGCTCATTCCCGTGGTGCTGATCTTCATATTCTGCCAGAAGTTCTTTGTGCAGGGATTGACCGCGGGAAGCGTGAAGGGATAATTTTTCCGCTTATGTTTTATCGCTTGCGTTCTGTCGCAGGCGATAAATATATTGTCCAAACCATTCTAAATGCCATTGACTCAATGCACTTCAAAATGATTTACTCATTCATTTCAACCTGCGCGCCATTATGCGTTGTTCGCTTTTACCGTTTCCTGAAAACGTATTTCCCTTTTCCCTTGCCCGTCACTGCTTCCGTCAGACCCAGTTGAAGCATCTTCTTCAACAGCTCCGACGCGGGAGAAGCGGTCAGCCCCAGGATCCGCATAACGTCTGTCCTGCCGAATACCGCGTCGTGTCCAAACGCTGCAAACAGTTCCCCAATGTGCGCTTTCGTCTTCGGCTTTACGCCGTCCGGCATTCCAATGTCCTGTTTTGGAGTTTGAATGTCCTGTTTTTGAGGCGCAAAGTCCTGTTTTTCCAGTGCTCCGCTGATATGAATATCCCGGTTGCGCAGTTCATTCCGCTCGCCCAACAGCAGATTCCTCAGGAAGCATTCAAGGTATTCCGTGGTCTCCCGGACACCGCTGATGTAGTTGTTATAGTTGGCCCGGACCAGCGCGTTTCTGAAATACCACGCGTTTTCGGCAAAGATATCGTTGGTCACATCAAAGCCCAGCGTTCTCAGGTACTTGATGAAGAAGACCGCTGTGGTGCGCGTGTTGCCTTCGCCAAAGGCGTGAATCTGCCACAACCGGGCAACAAAATGAGCCAGGTGACCAATGGCAGAATCCATGTCGCCCAGCGGATACCGGTACTCGCGCTCCATTTGCAGGTCGTATTCCAGCGTTGCCATGATTTCCGGCGCGCTGCCGTACTGCACGGATTCCCCGTCCAACACCCATTCCCGTTTGGAAATGTTATAATCCCTGACTTCCCCGGCGTGGGGATAGATGCCCGCGAAAAGCCGGCGATGGATCCCCAGATACTGCACCACAGAGAAACTGAACGCATTTTCAGCCAGCAGCATCGCGATGCGGGCCGACCCCTGCTCGGCTTATGCCCTTCTTCTCACCGTTCAGGACAGCGCCCGCCGATCAAGCTTTCCATTCTGATTGATGGGCAATTCATCCATCCTGACGAAAAACGCCGGGACCATATAGGCTGGCAGGCAGCGGGAAAGATGGCGGCGCAGCCGGGACGCCTCCACCGTCT
>ONHI01000133.1 GCA_900317565.1 uncultured Eubacteriales bacterium | reverse complement strand
TGCGCTATAATGTTTTCCATAGAGAATCTGCCACCTTTCGTCTGTTTTGCAGCAACTACAGTCTACAGTGGCTTGATTCTCTATTTTGTTACGTTAATACATCCTTAACTTTCGCCGCCCCCTAGGGGGCGCCCCTGTTGGCGCTTCGCGCTCTTCTTCTCTCACTTTTCCCCAGATCTATTTTACACCGTCTATATATAATCGACCCATCGCCCCGCGGCGATGGGTCGAACGTGCGCTTGTTGTCGTCGGTCAGGTGTCGCTGGTGTCCTGGAAGACGCTGGTGGGCGGATTGCAGTAGGGGCAGGGCTTGTAATCCCAATCCTTGGCGTACTCCAGCGTCACCTTCGATCCGCCGGAGAAGCCCGCCTCGGCGCACTTGGCCGCCTTGTGGTAGTAGCTGTTGGCGCTGCCGATGTCGATATAGACGCCGGTGCTCGCCACCGCCGCGTAATCCTCCTGAGACACGGGCGCGTCCTCGGTGCCGCCGTTGTCGTAGGAGGTCGCCCCGGCGGCCAGCTTCGTGCACAGCGGGCAGGCCTTCAGGCCCGCCGCCCGCGCCTCGGCCAGCGTGCCGGCGATCGCGCCGGAGCCCGCGTGGGCCTTGCTCAGGTGATAGTAATCGCCGCCCGAGACCGCGTAGACCTTGGTGTTCGCGGAGGACAGGCACACCGGGCAGGCCTTCTTGCCGTAGTTCAGCGCCGTCTCCAGCGTCACCCGGGTCGCGCCGGTCAGGCCGGAGCAGGTCGCGTTGGAGTGGTAATACTTGCTGCCCAGCGTGGCGTAGACCTTGATGCCGGAGGTGCCGTTTTCATAGGTGCCCTCGGCCTGGGCCGCCGTCGCCGTGGCGCTGCGCTTGACGCAGTTCGGGCAGGGGTCAAAGCCGTAGGCCAGCGCCGCGGCCAGGGTGCCCTGCTTCGCGCCCGCGCCGGCGTCCGCCTTGCTGTAGTGATAGTACTTGCCGCCCTTGGTGGCGTAGACCGTGCGGGTCGCCGCGGAGGCGCACTCCGGGCAGGCCTTCTTGCCGTAGTTCAGCGCCGTCTCCAGCGTCACCCGGCTGGGCGTGCCGTTCATGCTGGGGCAGTTGCTGCGGGTGTGATAGTACTTGCCGTTCAAGGTGGCATACACCCGCACGCCGGACTGGCCGGAGTGATAGGTGCCGCTGTCCTGGCTGGCGGCCGCCTGGGCGGTCTGGGCCTCGGCGTCCCCCGCCGCGCTCGCCGCCGCTATAGCGTCAGAAGCCGCCTTCTTGCTGCTGAGGCAGTAAGGGCAGGCGGTCTGATTCATCATCAGCGCTTCCGCGAGGGTGCGCTTGGTGCCGTTGTTCATGCCCGACTTGGCGCATTTGCTGGCGGCGTGGTAGTGGTCGCCGTTGGAGGTGGAATACACCGTCCGGCTGGCCGCGCCCGCGCAGATCGGGCAGGGCTTCTTCCCCGCGTTCACCGCGGTCTTCAGCGTCACCCGGCTCGCGCCGGTCATGCCTCCGCAGCCGCTGTTCAGGTGATAATAGCTGCCGTCCTTGGTGGCGTAGACGTAGGTATTGCTGGCCGTGGCCCGGGACGCCGCCGCCTGGGCCCGGGTGGCGTTGGTCGTCGCCTGGGTGGCATTGGCGTTGTCCGCCGTGGTCGCGGCGGCGTTGTTGGTGTTCGCCGTGGCCGTGGCCGTGCCGTCGTTCTTGGCGGTGGCGGTGTTGGCCGCCGCCGACTTGCCCCAGCAGTTCGGGCAGCGCTTGTAGCCCGCCGCCAGCGCCTCGGCCAGGGAGCCGCTCTTGGCATCCTTCATGTCGGAGCAGGTGGCGTAGGAGTGGTAGTACTTGCCGCCCTGGGTGGCGTACACGGTGGTGTTCGCGCTGGAGGCGCAGGTCGGGCAGGCCTTCTTGCCCGCCAGCAGCGCGTCCCTCAGGGAACCCTTGACGGCGTCCTGCATGTTGGAGCAGTTGCTCTTCACGTGGAAGTAGGTGCCGCCCTTGGTGGCGTAGACCTGTATGCCGCTGCTGTCCTTGGTCTCCTTGTCGATGAAGGCGGTGCCGACGTCGTCGGTCTCGTCCAGGCTGGTCATGGTCTTGAGGATGCAGACCGGGCAGGGCGTCTTGCCCTCGTTCTCGGCGGCCTGCTTGGTGTAGACCAGCGGGTTGCGCATGCTGCTGCACGAGGAATCGGAGTGGTAATACTTGCCGCCCACGGTGCCGTAGTAGGTGGCGGTGGTGCCGCCGCCGATGCAGTCCGGGCAGGGCGACTGGTGGCGGCTGTTCTCGGCGATCTCCCGGGTCACGCGCCACACCTGCACGCCCTCCTCGATGCGGGGGCAGGTCTCGCTGGAGTGGTAGTACAGGCCGGAGGCCGGGCTCCACACATAGGAGGCGGTGTCGGCGCTCGCGCCGTTTCCGGCGGCCGCCAGCGCCGTGGGCGCGGGCTCGGTGTCCCCGTCCGCCGCCGCGGCGATGTCCGCGGTGTCGGTCGCCTCGCCGGCATCCCCGGCGTCACCAGTGTCGTCCTCTGCGGCGGTATCGTCCGTCAGGGCGCCGCCGCCCAGGTCGATGGTGGCGATGTCCTCCGCGCCGTCGTCGGCGGGGGCCGCGGTGGTCTCCACCTCGGCGGGCGGTATGGTGATGTTGGGCTGGGCCTGCGTGTCGCCCGCGCCGCCGAACAGGCCGCGCAGCAGCAGGATCAGCGCCACGACGAACCAAATGGCCGAGGCCGCGGTGATCGCCCAGCGCACGGGCTTGTCGAAGCGGTTCCTGCGCCACAGCAGATAGATGCCCAGCGGCGGGAACAGGAACAGCAGCAGGTAGGTCACCCAGTCGTTCTCGTCCACATAGCGCATCAGCGGGCTCTGCTCGTCGTCATACGCGCCGCCATCGCCATAGGCGTCGTCGGCGTCCGCGTCCTGATAGCGGTCGTCATAGCCGTCGCCGTAGCGGTCGTCGTCGTAATAGCCGTCGTCATCGTCGTCGTAGCGGGAATCGGAGGCGTAATCGTCGTCGTAATCGCCGTCGTCGTCATAGCGACCATCGTCGTAGCCGTCGTCCCCGTCGTCATCATAGCGGCCGTCGTCGTCGTAATCGCCGTCGTCGTCATAGCGGTCATCGTCGTCGTAATCGTCGTCGTAGCCGCCGTCGGCATAGCCGGAATCCGGGCCGTCCTCGTAATCATAGTCCCGGTCCGGCGCATCATAATCGTCCTGATAGGCGTTGCCCTCAGTTTCGCTTTCATTCACATATTCGTCATCGTCGGCCTTTTTCTTGCCCTGGAACAGGCGATGCACCGTGCCATCGCCCCAGCGATAGGCAAGGCCCTGGTCCGACAGATTGAATTTGAATTTTCCAATCGCATGTGTCGCCATAATATTTACCCCTTAATACGGTTGCGAAGCATCCCCGGGCGCCGCCGCGCGCCGCGCGGCAAAGGCCCCGGTATCTATTCAATGCCATTACAAGCATACATCATATATTCCCCCCTGTCAATCGTTTCGGAACAAAAAAGTGATATTTTGTCACAATCTTAATTAAATTAAATTCATATATCGAAATAATATTGCAAAAATTATACCTCAAAATCAAATTCCTCCATTGCCTGCGCGGGCGGGTTATGCTATAATATCCTTATTAAAAAGAACAAATGGGAGCGCCTGCGCTTCCATGGAGGTATGCAATATGTCCAACAAACCCGTAAAAGGCCTGAAGGTCGGCAATTATCGCATCACGCCCCTGGGCCTGGTCACGCTGGGCGTGCTGCTGGTGCTGGTCATCGGCGGGGTGGCCATCGCGACGCTGCAGCCCTTCGGCGGAGAGGATGTGACGGTGAACGACGTCATCCCCGACGTGCAGCCCGAGGACGAGGCCACGCCGGTGCCCACCGATACGCCCGAGCCCACCGCGACGCCGGAGCCGGAGCCCCGCAGCGCCACGATCCGCTCCCTGGGTGAGATCGCCATACAGCAAAACCTGCTGCGCTCCGCCGTGAACGAGAACACCTTCAACTTTGACGACATGTTCTCCCTGATCTCCGACCTGATGGGCGCGGCGGATTACACCGTGGGCGACGTCGAGGGCACGCTGGGCGGCAGCACCGAATACTCCGGCAGCACCCGGATGGTCACGCCCCCCTCGCTGATCGGCACGCTGAAGAACTGCGGCGTGGATATGCTGATGCTGGCCAACGACCACGCGCTGGACGGCGGCTTCAACGAGCTGCAGGCCACGATCCAGAACTGCGTGAACGAGGGCATGGATTACGTCGGCGCGGCGGCCTCCGCCGAGGAGCGGGCCACGCCGGTCATCAAGAACATCAACGGCATCAACGTGGCCTTCCTGGCCTACACCGAGAGCCTGAACGACAACGAAAAGACCGCCGAGCCCGCCGCGGTGGAATACGGCGTGAACCTGATCTCCAAGTCCAACGCCAAGAAGGACATCCAGACCGCCCGCGAGGCCGGCGCGGACATCATCGTCTGCTATTGCAGCTGGGGCGAGATGCTGAACGCCACCCCCACCGACACCGAGCGCGCCATCGCCCAGAAGCTGAACGAGTGGGGCGTGGACGTGATCATCGGCTACAACCCCCACGTGGTGCAGCCCGCCACCTGGATGGAGTCCAAGGATGCCTCCGGCAACGTGCACCGCACGCTGTGCCTGGGCGCGACGGGCAACTTCCTGTCCGACCAGTACGGCCAGTATGACAACGGCATCATATTCCAGTTCACCATCCAGGAGGGCGAGTACGGCCAGTTCGCCATCACCAATCCGGTCTACATCCCCACCTTCGTGTGGCGCAGCGAGGCCGAGGACGGCAAGTACAACTACCGCACGCTGGCCGTGGGCCAGTGGCTGGAGACCGCGCCCGACGGCATGGGCTATGCCGACGCCGCCCGGATGCGCCAGGCCTGGGCCGACCTGCAAAAGGTGATGGGCACCGACGTGGCCACGCTGTCCGCGGAATAAACCTCATATAATAGCAGAAAACAAAAACCTCGCGCCGCGCGGCCTGCCGCGCGGCGCTGTGCATGGAGGGACGACGCCCATGTCATTTGCTTCCGACCTGCTCCTATGGTACGACGCCAACGCCCGTTCGCTGCCCTGGCGGGGCGAGCGGGACCCCTACCGCATCTGGCTGTCGGAGATCATGCTGCAACAGACCCAGACGGAGACGGTGAAGGGCTACTACGCCCGCTTCCTGGAGCGCTTCCCCACCGTGTTCGCGCTGGCGGACGCCCCGGAGGAGGCGGTGCTGAAGCTGTGGGAGGGCCTGGGCTACTATTCCCGGGCGCGGAACCTGCACGCGGCGGCGAAGCGCGTCGCCGGGGAGCTGGGCGGCGAATTCCCCCGGGACGCGGCGGGGCTGCGGACGCTGCCGGGCGTCGGGCCCTACGCCGCGAACGCCATCGCCTCCATCGCCTGGGGCGAGCCCGTACCGGCGCTGGACGGCAACCAGGCGCGGGTGCTGGGCCGGGTGCTGGCCTGGGAGGCGGAGCTGAGGACGCCCTTCGACCTGCTGGAGCCGGCGCAGGCGCTTATCAGCCGGGAGCGCCCCGGCGACTACAACCAGGCGCTGATGGACCTGGGCGCGGGGATCTGCCTGCCGAAGTCGCCCAAATGCGGCCAGTGCCCCGTGGCCGGGCACTGCCAGGCGCTGGCCGGGTACGCCGCGGAGGACTTCCCCCGCAGGCCCGCGCCCATCCCGAAGAAGGAGGAGGACTGGTGCATCGTTCTGGCGCTGGTCGGCAACAGGCTGCTGGTGCGCCGCAGGCCGAAGGGGCTGCTGGGCGGGCTCTATGAGTTCGTCGCGCTCCAGGGCCATCCCTCCCCCGACGCGCTGCCCGGGCTGCTCTGCCAGATGGGCTTCCTCAACCCCGGGGTCCCGCGCCCGCTGCCGCCCTCGAAGCACGTGTTCACCCACAAGGTCTGGCGCATGGAGGGCTGGCTGGTTCGCTGCGACGCCGCGCCGGAGGGCTACGCCGCCGTGGACCGGGCGCAGCTGGAGGCCCTCCCCTTCCCCTCCGCGCTGCGGGTGTACCGGGAGATCGCCGAACAAAACGTCCGCTGAGCACGGATTAGAGTGTGTTTCTAAATCCCGGGAGATGCTTCCGCAGGCTTACTGGTTGCAAGTCAAGGAAAAGCAACACAGAAATGCAGTCAAATACGCCGAAAATGCGCTTCAGGGATTTTAGAAACACACTCTAAGATAGCAGATCCTTCGCTTCACTCAGGATGACAAACGACACTGCGTCGTCATTCTGAGCGGAGCGAAGAATCTGCTTCCTTATTATATCTCTATGTCAACCTTTGAACCATGGTCGTGGCATCACTTATAATAATCCACCGCGCCGCGGAACATGCCGTTGTCGTAATTCTTGTACAGCTCCACGTTGAAGCCCACGCGCTCGCTGTGGGCCATCTTGCCGAACACGCGCCCGTCGGGGCTGGTGATGCCCTCGATGGCGGCGCAGGAGCCGTTGGGGTTGCAGAGTATGTCCATCGTGGGATCGCCCTTCAGGTCGCAGTACTGCGTGGCGATCTGGCCGTTGGCGGCAAGCCGCGCGATCACATCGTCGCTGGCGATGAACTTGCCCTCGCCGTGGGAGATGGGCGCGACGTACACGTCCCCCGCGTGGGTGTGCATCAGCCAGGGGCTCTTGTTGCTGGCGACGCGGGTGTGCACCAGCCGGGACTGATGGCGTCCGATGTCGTTGAAGGTCAGCGTGGCCTCGACGCAGGCGTCGGCCTCGCGGATCTCGCCGTAGGGCACCAGGCCCAGCTTCACCAGCGCCTGGAAGCCGTTGCAGATGCCGCCCATCAGGCCGTCCCGCTGGTTCAGCAGCGCGTGCACGCGGTCCCGGATCATCGGATTGCGGAAGAAAGCCGTGATGAACTTGCCGGAGCCGTCCGGCTCGTCGCCGCCGGAGAAGCCGCCGGGGATGAATATGATCTGGCTGCGGTCGATGGCCTTCGCGAAGGCCTCCACCGATTCGGAAACCGCCTGGGCGGTCAGGTTGCGGATCACCATCACCTCGGGCGCCGCGCCGGCCTTGATGAAGGCCCGGGCGGTGTCGTATTCGCAGTTGGTGCCGGGGAACACCGGGATCAGCACCCGAGGCTTCGCCACGGGCTTCGCGGGCCGGACCCGGCCCTTCGCCTCCCAGCAGAACGCCATCGGGGCCTCGTATTCCTTCTTCACGGATGCCGGGAACACGTCGTTCAGCCGGCCCTCGTACAGCGCCTCCAGCTCCTCCGCGGGGATGGACGCTTCACCGCAGGCGAAGGCGCGCGCCTTGGTGGTCTGGCCGATCACGGCCTCGCCCTCGCCGGCATACTCCACCAGGAAGCTGCCGTACAGCGGCGCGAACAGCTCCACGCCCTCGTTGAAGCTCACGCCGAAGCCGTTGCCCAGCGCCATGCGGAAGGCCGCGGAGGCCACGCCGCCCTTGCCCACCGCATAGGCGGACAGCGCCTCGCCGCTGCGCAGCAGGCCGGTCACCTTTTCAAACAGCGCCCTCTGGCTGTCGGGGTCGGGGGTGCCGTTTTCGCGGTACTCGGGCTTCAGCCAGCCGATGCGGCTGCCCGCCCGCTTGAATTCGCCGGACGCGATGTCGTCCGCCGGGCAGACGCCCACGGCGAAGGACACCAGCGTGGGCGGCACGTGGATGTCCTCGAAGGAGCCGGACATGCTGTCCTTGCCGCCGATGGCCGCCGCGCCGAAGTCCAGCTGGGCCTCCAGCGCGCCCAGCAGCGCGGACAGGGGCTTGCCCCAGGCCCTTTCGGAGGTCATGCGCTCGAAGTACTCCTGGAAGGTGAGGTGCACGTTCGCCGTGCCGCAGCCGGACGCCACCAGCTTCGCGATGGAATCCACCACGGCCAGGTAAGCGCCGCGCCAGGGGCTCTTTTCGCTGACGGTGGGATCGAAGCCGTAGGCCATCACCGAGGCGGTGTCGCTCTCGCCGCCCTCCACGGGGATGCGGGAGGCCATGGCCTGTATGGGCGTCAGCTGCCGCGCGCCGCCGAAGGGCATCAGCAGGCTGGACGCGCCATTGGTGCTATCAAAGCGCTCGGCCAGGCCGCGCTGGGAGCACAGGTTCAGGTCGGAGGCCATGGCCCGCATGCCCTCGGCGAAATCCGGCTCCACGGCCGCGTCCGCCTTGTCCTGGGCGGAGACGACCACGTCGGTGTGCTTCGGCGCGCCGTTGGAATTCAGGAAATCCCGGGCGATGTCCACGATGTCCGCGCCGTTCCAGTGCATCACCAGGCGGGGCTGCTCGGTGACCTTCGCCACCAGGGTGGATTCCAGGTTCTCGGCGTCCGCCAGCGCCCGGAAGGCGTCCACGTCCTCCGGCGCCAGCACCACGGCCATGCGCTCCTGGGATTCGGAGATGGCCAGCTCGGTGCCGTCCAGGCCCTCATACTTGCGGGGCACGGCGTTCAGGTTGATGTCCAGGCCGTCCGCCAGCTCGCCGATGGCCACGGACACGCCGCCCGCGCCAAAGTCGTTGCAGCGCTTGATCATGCGCACGGCCTCGGGATTGCGGAACAGCCGCTGCAGCTTTCGCTCCTCGGGGGCGTTGCCCTTCTGGACCTCCGCGCCGCAGCTCTCCAGGGAAGCCTCGGTGTGGGCCTTGCTGGAGCCCGTCGCGCCGCCGCAGCCGTCGCGGCCCGTGCGACCGCCCAGCAGTATCACCACGTCGCCGGGGGCGGGCACCTCGCGGCGCACCACGTCCGCCGGGGCCGCGCCCACCACCGCGCCGATCTCCATGCGCTTGGCGGCGTAGCCGTCGTGATAGATCTCCTCCACCAGGCCCGTGGCCAGGCCGATCTGGTTGCCGTAGCTGGAATAGCCCGCCGCGGCGGTGGTCACCAGCTGGCGCTGGGGCAGCTTGCCCCGGATGGTCTCCTCCACGCTGCGGGTGGGGTCCGCCGCGCCGGTGACGCGCATCGCCTGGTAGACATAGCCGCGCCCGGACAGCGGGTCGCGGATCGCGCCGCCGATGCAGGTGGCCGCGCCGCCGAAGGGCTCGATCTCGGTGGGATGGTTGTGGGTCTCGTTCTTGAACAGCAAGAGCCACTTCTGCGTCTCGCCGTGCACGTCCACGTCCATCCTGATGGTGCAGGCGTTGATCTCCTCGCTCTCGTCCAGGTCGGTGAGCACGCCCTTTTCCTTCAGGTACTTCGCGCCGATGGTGGCGATGTCCATCAGGCACACGGGCTTGGTGCGCTTCAGCGCGCCGCGCACGTCCAGATAGCGCTTGTAGGCGGCCTCCACGTCCGCGTCCTCGAAGGTCACGTCGCCCAGCTCGGTCAGGAACGTGGTGTGGCGGCAGTGATCGGACCAGTAGGTGTCGATCATGCGGATCTCGGTCAGCGTCGGGTCGCGGTGCTCGCCCCGGAAATAGGTCTGGCAGAAGGCGATGTCCGCGGCGTCCATGGCCAGGCCGTAGAGCTGTATGAAGCCCGCCAGCTGCGCCGGGCTGTAGTCGATGAAGCCGTGCATGGTCTCGACCGTCTCCGGGATGGCGTAGGCGGTCTTGAGCGTATCCACCTCGGCAAGCGACGCCTCGCGGCGCTCCACCGGGTTGATGACGTGCTTCTTGACGGCGGCGATGTCATCCTTGGTCAGCTCGCCGGCCAGGATGTACACCGTGGCGGTGCGCACGTCGGGGCGCTCGCACTGGGCCAGCAGCTGCACGCACTGGGCGGCGGAATCGGCCCGCTGGTCGAACTGGCCGGGCAGGTATTCCGCCGCGAACACCACGCCGGTGTGCTCCGGCAGCTCGCGGTAGACGTCGTCCAGCATCGGCTCGGAGAACACGTTTGAGATCGCCTTCTCGAACAGCGCCTCGTCGATGTTCTCCACGTCGTAGCGGTTCAGTATGCGCACGCCCGTCAGGCGCTCGATGCCCAGGAAGGACCTCAGCTCGCCGTACAGCGCCGCGGCTTCGTGGTCGAATCCGGGCTTCTTCTCGGCATATACGCGATAGACCATAATCGTTATGCTCCTTCGTTCTGTTGATTGTAGCTATGATGGGAACGACCTCTTCCGTCAGCCCTTCGGGCTGCCACCTTCCCCTAAAGGGGAAGGCTTTGGAACACCGAGATACAACAGAGTGCCTTCCCCTTCAGGGGAAGGTGGCCGAGCGCAGCGAGGTCGGAAGAGGTCGCTTCCCCTTACGAAATCAAAAATCATAAGCCAGCAGGTTCCCCAGCCGGATACTGAACCCCAGCGTCTTGTACATCTCCAGATCACAGTCGGCACAGCCCACCGTCAGGGATTGAACGCCGCTCTGTCCGGCGGCGTAGGCCACCAACCCGCGCGCGATACCCCGGTGGCGGTACTCCGGCAGGATGTAGAAATCCTCGAACACCCCGGACTGCCCGTAGTTGAAGGTGGAAAAGCCCGTCGTGACCGAGCAGCAGCCCACCGGCATACTCTCATCCTCGCAACCGAAAAAACGAATCCTTCCGGCTCCAATCGCCGCTGCCAGCGCCTCGAAGTCCGCGTCCGAAGGCACGTCCTCGCCGATTTCGAGCTTGTAAGCGGTGTGTAGCGTCTTCAGGCGTTCGACATCCCCCGCTTTGAACTCGATAAACGTCACTGTCTCCCCTCCAGGATGGAGAGCGCCCTCTTGCCGATGTCCCGGCGGCAGATCATGCCGTCCCACTTCACCTGATCGGCGGCGGCATAGGCCCTGTCGATGGCGGTGGGCAGGTCGTCGGCGGTGCAGGCGATGCCCAGCACGCGCCCGCCCGCGGTGACCAGGTTGCCCGCCGCGTCCCGGGCGGTGCCGCTGTGGAACACCTGGGCCATGGCTTCGGCGCTGCCAAGGTCGATGGCCTTGCCCTTTTCATACTTGCCGGGATAGCCACCGGAGGCCAGCATCACGCAGCAGGCCGCGCCGTCCGAGAACTCCACCGGCGTGTCCGCCAGGGTCCCGTTCTCCACCGCCATCATGATGGTCAGCAGGTCGGACTTCAACAGCGGCAGAACCACCTGGGTCTCCGGGTCGCCGAAGCGGCAGTTGTACTCGATCACCTTCGGGCCGTTCGCCGTGACCATCAGCCCGAAGTACAGGCAGCCCTTGAAGGGGCAGCCCTCCTCGCGCATGGCCGCGATGGTGGGCAGGAAGATCTCCCGCATGCAGCGCTCGGCCACCTCGGGGGTATAGCAGGGGTTCGGCGCGATGGTGCCCATGCCGCCGGTGTTGGGGCCGACGTCGCCGTCCCCCACCCGCTTGTGGTCCATGCTGGACACCATGGGCTTGACCACGTGGCCGTCGGTGAAGGCCAGCACGCTGACCTCCGGGCCCTCCAGGAACTCCTCCACCACGATGCGGCTGCCGGAGGCCCCGAAGGCGCCGTCCAGCATGCAGGCGCGCACCGCCGCGGCGGCCTCGTCCCGGGTAAAGCATATCGTGACGCCCTTGCCCAGCGCCAGGCCGTCGGCCTTGACGACCACCGGCAGCGGGCAGCCCTTCACGTACTCCAGCGCCTTTTCGGCGTCCTCGAACACCTCGTAGGCGGCGGTGGGGATGCCGTATTTCTTCATCAGGTCCTTGGCGAACACCTTGCTGGCCTCGATGCGGGCGGCCCTGGCGTCCGGCCCGAAGCAGGGTATACCCAGCGCGTGCAGCCGGTCCACGCAGCCCAGCGCCAGCGGGTCGTCCGGGGCGACCACGGCGAAATCCACCGGGTGTCCCTTGGCGAATTCGACGATGCCGTCGATGTCCGTGGCCTTCACGTTCACGCACACCGCGTCCGCGGCGATGCCCGCGTTGCCGGGCAGGGCGTAGATCTCGGTGACCTCGGGGTTCTCCCGCAGCTTGCGGATGATGGCGTGCTCCCGCCCGCCGCCGCCGACGACCAGTATCTTCATGCTAATCCTCCAACAGGCCAAAGTGCCTTTCCAGTATCGTCATGGTTTGCTCCGGGGTGCGGGCCTCGTCGCGCTTCAGCACGAAGAAGCCGCTGTCCTCGAGCCTTCTGTAGTTTTCCGGGCTGTTGATCCGCTCCAGCACGGCGCGGTAGTTCGCCAGCGTCGCCTGCGGGTCCTCGGCCTCCAGTATTCTTTGATAGATGAACTGCTTCTCCGCGTCCGGGCGGTCGAAGAAGCGGCTGACGGACACGGCCGGGTCGGCCAGCATCACCGCCACATGGCCGTAGTCCGAGATCTGGCGCAGCGCCTCCGGCGATATGTTGGTGTCCACGAACACCTTTCGCCCGCCCTCGGTGCGGCGGATCAGCTCGATCAGCTCCAGCCCCTCGCCCTCCGAGGCGCAGCCGCAGAGCCACGCCTCGTACTGCTCCGGGGTGCGGTTCACGAATTCCTGCCAGCCGGACATCGTGTCGAAGTAGCACAGGTTCGGCTGGTGCTCCGGGTCGATCAGGCCAAACAGGTCCTCGGTGTAGTTCTCCCGGCACCACACGCCGCCGTGCTTCTCCGCCAGCATCCGCACCATGGTGGACTTGCCCGCGTAGGCCGTGCCGGTGATGAAATAGACGCTTTCAAACAGGCGGCGGAGGAGATTGTTTTCAATATTCATAACACGGATCCATATGGATGTTTTAGTGTGGAGTGCGCACACTCCACACTAAAATCAATGGTGGAACAGCCGGATTCCGGTGAACGCCATGGCGATGCCGTACTCGTTGCACTTTTCGATCACCAGGTCGTCGCGGATGGAGCCGCCGGGCTGGGCGATGCAGGTGACGCCGCTGCGGTGGGCGCGCTCGATGTTGTCGCCGAAGGGGAAGAAGGCGTCGCTGCCCAGGGCCACGTCGGTCACGGTGTCCAGGTAAGCCCGCTTCTCCTCCCAGGTCAGCGGCTCGGGACGCTCGGTGAACAGGCGCTCCCAACGGCCCTCGCCCAGCACGTCCTCCCAGTCCTCGGAGATGTACACGTCGATGGCGTTGTCCCGGTCGGGGCGTCCGATGTCCTCGCGGAAGGGCAGGTTCAGCACCTTCTCGTGCTGCCGCAGGTGCCAGTTGTCCGCCTTGCCGCCCGCCAGCCGGGTGCAGTGGATGCGGCTCTGCTGGCCCGCGCCGACGCCGATGGCCTGGCCGTCCTTCACATAGCACACGGAGTTGGACTGGGTGTACTTCAGCGTGATCAGCGCCACCAGCAGGTCCCGCTTCTGGGCCTCGGTGAGCGCCTTGTTGGCGGTGACCACGTTGGAGATCATGTTCTCGTCGATCAGCAGGCTCTGGCGGCCCTGCTCGAAGGTGATGCCGAACACCTGCTTGCGCTCGATCTCGGCGGGCACGTAGTTCGGGTCGATTTTGATGATGTTGTAGCCGCCCTTGCGCTTCTCCTTCAACAGCGCCAGCGCCTCGTCGGTGTAGCCGGGGGCGATCACGCCGTCGGAGACCTCATGCCGGATCAGCTGGGCGGTGGGCAGGTCGCAGGTGTCGGACAGGGCGATGAAATCGCCGAAGGAGGACATGCGGTCCGCGCCGCGGGCCCGGGCATAGGCGCAGGCCAGCGGGGACAGCTCCATGTCCGCGGGCACGAAGTAGATCTTGCGCAGCACGTCGCTCAGCGGGTTGCCGATGGCCGCGCCCGCGGGGCTGACGTGCTTGAAGGAGGCCGCGGCGGGCATGCCGGTGGCCTTCTTGAGCTCGCTGACCAGCTGCCAGCTGTTCAGCGCGTCCAGGAAATTGATGTAGCCCGGGCGTCCGCTGAGGACCTCCAGGGGCAGCTGGGCGCCCTCAGCCTCCATGAAGATGCGGGAGGGCTTCTGGTTGGGGTTGCAGCC
>ONHI01000132.1 GCA_900317565.1 uncultured Eubacteriales bacterium | reverse complement strand
GTGTTCCAGCCCTACACCATGGTCAAGGACCACCGCACCGGCTTCGAGGCGGGCGATGTGAACGCCGTGATGGACGGCAAGCTGGAGGGGTTCGTCACCAGCTATCTGCAGAAGCTGTAAGAGAGTGTGGAGAGTGGAGTTGATAATAGCGGCTGCCGCGGACTCAACACCTTCCTCTCTGGGGCAATACCGTCAGCGCAGGGGATTCCCCCTCTCAGGCGCTTTGCGCCAGCTCTCCCCCTCACGGGGGCGAGCCAAGGCCGCACACGTATCCCCTTGCCTCGCCCCCGTGAGGGGGAGAGGTGCCCCGCAGGGGCGGAGAGGGGGAACCCTCAAAAACAATACAATTCGGAGGCACGAATGGTCGAACTCAGACCGATCACAGAGGGAAACTTCATCGACGCCTTCAACCTGAAGCTGGCGGCGGGGCAGGAGAAATTCGTCTCCCACCCGATCCGCAGCCTGGCGCAGGCGTATGTCTACCGGGACCAGTGCCAGCCCTTCGGCATCTACGCGCAGGGCGGCATGGTGGGCTATGTGATGGTCATCTACGACTACGACGTCCCGGAGTACGATATCTGGCACATGATGATCGACGAAGCGCAGCAGGGCAAGGGCTACGGCGGCGCGGCGCTGGACAGGGCCATCGAATACATCCGGACGAAGCCCTTCGGCGATTCCAACCGGGTCGCCCTGACCTGCAACCGGGACAATCCCGTGGCGCGGAAGCTGTACGAGAGCAGGGGCTTCCGCGCGACCGGAAATGAAGACGAGGACGAGATCGAGCTCGCCCTGACGCTGGCATGACAACGGCAAATCGAGCGGTTTGAAGGACGGGATGTGAACCATGACCGAGAAGACCCGCAGAACCATCGGCGGCACCGCCCTGGCCATCGGCCTGGCGGTGCTGTATCTGATATTGATATTGTCCGCGCTCCACTCGGTGGGCACGGACGACGCGCTGTATTACAGCTTGCAGACGAAGGCCGGGATCCTGCCACGGGCAGGCATCTCTGATGAAGACCTGCGCAGGCTGGACGCCGAGCTGGCGAGTTATCTCGCGGGCAGGCCCAATGAATTGACGCTGCCGCTGGAGAGCGAGCCGGACGGCTATTCGGTGCTGGCCATGGTGGTGGACGGCGCGCTTCGCCCCGCCTTCGGCGAGTGGGAGATGACCCATCTGGAGGACTGCCGCAGGCTGTTCGCGCTGCTGCGCAAGGTGCACCGGCGGCTGATCCCCTGGGCGGTGCTGCTGATCGTGGGCGGGGCCTACCTGCTCCGGGACCGCAGGAGGGCGCGGGGCATCGCGCTCCTGTCGCCGCTGATACTGCTGGTGCCGGTGGGCGGCTTCGCGCTGTGGGCGGCCTTCGACTTCGACGGCGCGTTCACCTTCTTCCACCGGGTGCTTTTCGACAACGACCTTTGGCTGCTGGACCCGAGGACGGAGCTGCTGATCCGCATCTGCCCCGAGAGCATGTTCAGCGCCATGGGGCTGCGGATACTGTGCATCAGCCTGGGAGCCATGCTGGGGACCGTGGCGCTGGCCGTGCTGGCGACCTTCCTGTGGCCCAAGACCAAGCAAAACGAGGGAAACAAATGGAACGACAATCGAGCTACGCGGCGCGGTGCCGCGCAAAGGCAGAGGACCTTCGACTTCGGGGGGAAGCGCTGATCCTGTCGGTGGAATCCAGCTGTGATGAGACCGCCATCGCCGTGGTGCGCAACGGGCGGCAGCAGCTGGCCAACGCCATCGCCAGCCAGATCGACACCCATGCGCTGTACGGCGGCGTGGTGCCCGAGATCGCCAGCCGCATGCACGTGGAGGCCATCGACCCGCTGCTGGAGGCGGCGCTGGCCGAGGCCCACGTCAGCCTGGAGGCCATCGACGCCGTGGGCGTCACCTACGGCCCGGGCCTGGTGGGGGCGCTGCTGACCGGCGTCAGCTGGGCCAAGGCGCTGGCCTACGCCATGGACGTGCCGCTGATCCCGGTGAACCACATCGAGGGCCACGTCTCGGCGAACTACATCGCCCATCCGGAGCTGGAGCCGCCCTTCGTGTGCCTGGTGGCCTCCGGCGGCCACAGCCACATACTGAACGTCACCCGCTACGGCGAGTACGAGCTGCTGGGCCAGACCACAGACGACGCGGCGGGGGAGGCCTTCGACAAGGTGGCCCGGGTGCTGGACATACCCTATCCCGGCGGGCCGCTGCTGGACAGGCTGGCGGACACCGGGGACGACCGCGCCTACAAATTCCCGCATCCCCACACCCAGGGGAGGTATGACTTCTCCTTCAGTGGCCTCAAGACCGCCGTGATCAACCAGGCCCACAACCTTCGGCAGCAGGGCGTGGCGATCGACGCCGCCAACTTCGCCGCCTCCTTCCGCCGCAGCGTGGTGGACCTGCTGGTGGACAAGACCCTCGCTGCCGCGAGGGACACCGGCGCGAAGCGCGTGGCCGTGGCCGGGGGCGTGGCGGCCAACTCGCTGCTCAGGAGCGAGCTGCTGCGCCGGGGCGAGCGCGCCGGCATGCAGGTGTTCATACCGCCCAAGAACCTGTGCACCGACAACGCCGTGATGATCGGCTCCGCCGCCTTCTACCGGCTCATGGCCGGGGAGGTCGCCGGGCTGGATTTGAACGCCGTGCCCGCGCTGCGGATGATCGTATAAATGACCGGGGAACGGCCCATCGCCGTTCCCCGGTCATTTTGCGAACATCTGTTGTTCTCAGTGCAGCCGCTCCGGATAGTACTTCACGTTGGCCTCCTCCAGCATGGCCTGGCGCTGCTGGTCGTAGTACGCATCCCGCTTCTGCTTCAGCGCCTCCTCGCGCACGGCGTCGATCACGTCGGCAAGGGGCACCTCGCCGGGCGTCACGTCGCCGATGTACTGCACCAGGTGCACGCCGAAGGCGCTGCGCAGCGGCGCGGACACCTGCCCGGGCTGCTCCAGCATCATGCTGCCCTCCACGTACTCCACCGAATTGATGTAGCTGTGGTCGGAGACATAGTAGCCCTCGGAGCGCATCGGCTCGTCCCGCAGCGCGGCGTCGCAGCCGAATTCATCCATCAGCTCCGCGAAATCCGCGCCCGCGGCCAGCTTGTCCTGGGCCTTCTGGGCGGTCTGCTCCAGCGGCGCGTACAGCGCGGTCAGCTGCTCCTGCGCGCCGTCCTCGGCGGTGCCCAGCTCGATCTGCTCCGTCAGCGCGGCGGCGGTCTCGCCGTCCTCGTCGCTGGCAAAGGGGATCAGTATGTCCCGCACGGCCCGATAGCCCTCCGGGCGGTAGACGATCAGCTGGCCCAGCTGGTGGGCGTACTCGAACTCCTCGGGGTAGGTGGTGAAGGTCTCCTTCTGGCCGGCCAGCAGCGCGTCGTAGCAGGCCTGGACCTCCTCGTCGGTGACGGTGACGTCCTTCGTCACGTGATCGTAGAACTTCCGGGTCCACCAGCTGTCCTTCAGGGACTGGGTGATGGATTCCAGCGTCACGCCGCTCTCCTCCGCCAGCTGCTTCGCGGCGCTCTCCCGGCTCTGCTTGCCGTCGGACACGAAGGCGATGTAGTCGGAAAGCTGGGTCTCATAGTTCTCGGCGGCCTGCCGGTCGATCTCGGCCAGGTCCTCCTCGGTCAGCTCCGTCAGGCCCAGCTCCCGGGCCCGCGCGGCGATGATCTTGTCGGCGGCGAGGCTGGACATCACCTCGGACAGCGTGGCCTCGGCCACCTCGTTGGCGTCGTGGCCCGCGAAGATCTGGGTGGTCAGCTGGTCGTTGTAGGCGGGGATGACCTCGGTGCTCAGTAGCTCGCCGCCCTCAAACTCCGCCACCACCACCGGATCGCCGTCCTCGGGCAGCGTGCCGGTGAGCAGCGAATCCTCGGTCCAAAGCTCGTCCGCGTCCTCGTCCCAGCCTGCGCCGGTCAGATCCTCCAGCGCGGTGTCGTCCGCGGTGTTGTCATACAGCCACTGCTGCGGGTCCACGTCGTCCTCCAGCGGATAGCCGATCAGCGTCAGCGTGTTCTCCAGCTCGGTCACGCGGTCCTTGGCCGCCTGCAGCTCGTGCACGTGGGGGTCCGTCTTGCGGGCCACCACAAAGCCGCCCAGCGCGCCCATCAGCAGCGCCATGATCACCAGCACGATGGCCAGCAGCACCGGCACGCCGGGCTTGCGCCTGTTCCTGCGCGGGCTGTGGGGCCGCCGCGCCGCGTCGTTCATATTGTTTGCCATGGGTATTGCCTCCCAGTAGATAGCATTGCACCATAGATTATAGCATGGTTGCCTGCCGTTTCCTATGGGGTACAAGTTTTTCTCATAAAAAAGGCGAACGGGCGTCACAGTTGGAGAGTGAATCGGTATATAATAAAAATATATTGGAATCAGTAACGCTACCAGGGGGTAAAAGTTATGATCATCGCGATAACCGGCGCTTCACAGAACGATAAACGGGATTCCTTTAACTATATGATAGGAATCATCAAGGTGCTCATGGCGTTCGAGGTCATACTTTGTCACTACTGGACCGCTGGAGACACAAACTCAATCCTGCTGGATCCATTTATCAAACTGCGGTTGAAAGCTGTTCCTGTATTTATTGTCACTTCGTTTTTTTATCTCGGCTTGAAGCTGCTGCGAGCACCAGTTCATGATTTTTATAAGAGCAGAATACAAAGGCTGCTGATTCCCTATGTGGGGTGGGCGATAGTCTATTATCTTGTGTTCTGTGTATGCGAGAATGTATTTTCGGGGCCCTTTGCGGGCAGCGTCACTTTGAAAAGCCTCGGTTGGCAGTTGTTGCTCGGCGCATGCTGGGAGCTGTGCCCTCAATTGTGGTATCAAGCGGATTTGATCATTATAACCGTGCTTGTTTTGGCTCTGTTTGTAAAGCTTAAGAGGATAACAGCCTATCGCGTTTGCTTCTGCCTGAGTATGATTGCGCTGATTCTGCAATATACGGGGATTAACTATAAAGCGTTTGGAGAGCTGCCGATAGAGAGTAAATACACCATCGGCAGGATATGTGAGATGCTGCCGCTGTCATTTGCGGGGCTGGTGCTCGCGGTATCGGTGAATCAGATCACGAAAGAGCCGACATTCTCCCAAGCCAGACAACGCTGGATTGCGTTTGGCTCTCTTCTGATGGTTATTTTTATTTATCGTTTTAAGGTATTTGCGGGCGTTGAGTTGAATTTTGCCTATGCGGGGTTCGATAGTATATGCTTGGCCATTGGTATCGTACTCTTTGGCATAATGATGCCCCTTTCAAATCTGCCCGGGATAATTAAGAGAATCATCCTATTTCTGTCGCGTTTCACGTTTGGCGTATTCTGTATTCACTGGGCAGTGGGGAAATATATGATGGAGATAATGAAGCAGCACGATATCATTGCCGGTACTTTCCCGCAATGCGTTGCGATCATGGGTATATCCTATGTCATTCTTTGGCTTTTTTCACTGCTGCCATTGCGTTGTGTGCAATATCTTGTCGAGTAGAAATATCATCTTTGGTATCCTGTCATAGCATTATATCGAATTCAGAACCTGGAATAAATGGGACCAATCCGGCGTACATTCCAAGAGAATTGCCGGGGGAGGTGCGATTTTGAACAGGGTGCGGGTGTATCGGGAGCGGCCCACGGCGCTGGCGATGGCGGTGGCGCTGTGCGTGACCATGCTGGTGGTGTACGTGCTGACGCTGAACCTGGGCGGGCCGGACGTGGTGGAGAGCATGGCGCCCGCGCCCCGGGTGACCCGGGAGATCGAATTCGGGGCGCTGGAGGGCTGGTGCGTGGCCATGGCGGCCTGCGAGAGCCGGGAGCAGGCCCGGGTGCAGGCCTCGGGCTGGGTGAACCGTGGCGCGGCGGGCTGCGTGGCGCAGCTGGACGGCGCGTGGCGGGTGCTGGGCGCGGTCTACGATTCGGAAAGGGAGGCCGGGCGCGTGGCGAAGCGGCTGCGGGATGACGAGGATATCCCCGCCGAGACCCTTGCGCTGCGCACGGAGGCGGTGAAGCTGCGCATCACCGCGCCGGAGCGCCAGATCGACGCCATCGCCGCCGCGGACGCGCTGCTGCGCCGCCAGGAAGTCCAGCTGGGCCAGGTGGCGCTGCAGCTGGATCGGAGCGAGATCCGCCCGGAGGCCGCCCGGACGCTGTGCGCGCTGGCGGCGTCGGAGGCGGGGGAGGCGTCAGCCGCCCTCAGCGCCATCCCCGGTGCGGTGGAAAACGGCCTGTGCGCCGCGCTGATCGGCGCGCTGGACGCCCTGCGGGACATGCAGAGGACCCTCTCCGAGAGCCCCGAGAGCGCCGCCGCCCTCTCCGGCATGCTGCGCTGCGCCCAGATCGAGACGATACTGAGGCAGAAGGAGCTGATAGAGGAATTAGGCATCAGGCATTAGGCATCAGGCATTAGGGGGACCTTAATGCGCATTGCCTACCTGCCCGCCCGCTCAATCAGCACATTGTTGTAGACCTCCCGCAGGAAGCGGAACATGGGCATGAGGGCGGTGTAGTCGTCGGCGAGGCGGCGGGGCAGGGCGTCGGTGAACATCTCCCCGCCGTAGCCGCGCTCCCAGCCGACGCTGATGTGCTTGCGGTTGTACCAGGGGTTCAGCTGCTCGCCCAGGTCGGCCTTGGGCCGCTTGTACTCCGGCCCCCACAGCACAAAGCTGCCCCTGGCGGCGATGTCGTCCACCAGGCCCTTGAAGCGGGGAACGTCGGCGTCGATGGCGGCGCGCCAGGCGGCGGCCACGTCGGCGCTGTCCTCCCAGATGCCCATGCCGTCGGACCAGCTCATGCCGCCCACCTCGAACCAGTACATCGGGCCCACGGTGTGCTTCGGGCCGGTGTAGATGGCGAACCACAGGTGGTCCTTGTAGGGCCCCCGGCCGAACAGCCGCCGGGCGTCCCGGTAGATGCGGCTGATGTGCACCTGGAACTCCAGGTCGGGGAAGGCCTGCTGCATCAGCGCCAGCGTGTCAAAGGCCAGCGCCCGGAAGGGCTGGTTCAGCACGTCCTCGAATTCCTGCTTGTGCGCCTGGAACCAGGTGCGGTCGTTGTTCATGGCGAGGCTCCACAAAAAGTCGCCCGTGGCCTGCGAAAAACCCTGGAACATCGTTTACCTCCGTTTGGTCCATACGAATAACCCGTCCGGCGACGCCGGACGGGTTTAAAGATATTCGGGCAAAGCGCGATTACTTCGCGGCTTCAACTAGCCTTGGAGACTTTTCCCTTGGGAGTGGCCATTGTTACACCTCCTCGTTATTTAGCACATAATCTTTCAATGCCGAAAAGGGGCCGGTAACAACGTTGCCCTCCTGGCATGTGCAGGTTTGCTTGTTCAGGTTGACGCCGCACACGGGGCAGAGCCCCTTGCAATCCGGCTTGCAGAAGAACTGCATCGGCAGCTCCAGCAGCAGGGCGTCCCTGACGGCATCCTCCAGCTCGACGGCGTTGCCCTCGAAGCAGTAGAGGTCCGGGTCTTCGGGATCGGGCTGTTTGGCGTACAGCGCGTCGATATCCGCCCTCGCGGGCACCTCGACCGGCTCCAGGCACCGGCAGCAGCGGGATGTGACCGTCGCAGAGGCCTCTGCCCGCAGGCTGATGCGGTTTTCGCCGGTGCAGAAGAACTCGCCTTCGACCCCGATGTCCCCGAAGCGGACCGGGTCGCTGAGCACCTCCATCGGCTCCAGCGCCAGCGTCGCCCGGAAGGGATACACCTGACCGGGGTTCTTCAGCGCCTTGCTGACATCCAGTGTCAACCCAATACCCCCTAACCTTTGCTATTATAAACGTTTCTGCGCCGATTGGCAAGTTATTTTTGCGATAATTGGCATAATTACCGCTTGGTGGACAGCTCCAGCGTGTCGCGGGCGATGGCCAGCTCCTCGTCGGTGGGGATGACCCAGACCTGGACCTTGCTGTCGTCGGCGGAGATCTTCGCCTCGCCGCGGGCGGCGATGTTCTTCTCGTGGTCGATCTTGATGCCCATGAACTCCAGGCCCTCGACGGCCCACTCGCGGGCGCGCACGTGGTTCTCGCCGATGCCGGCGGTGAAGATGATGGCGTCCACGCCGCCCATGGCGGCCGCGAAGGAGCCGATGTACTTCTTCAGCACGTAGGCCCACATCTCGATGGCCAGCTTGGCGTCCTCCTCGCCAGCGTCATAGCGGGCGGTGACATTGCGCATGTCGGAATCGCCGGCCAGGCCCAGCAGGCCGCTCTTCTTGTTCATCATGGTCAGGACCTCGGTGGGGGTCATGTTCTTGCGGTTGCAGATGAACTCGACCACGGCGGGATCCAGGGTGCCGCAGCGGGTGCCCATCACCAGGCCGTCCAGAGGCGTGATGCCCATGCTGGTGTCCACGCACTTGCCGTCCACGCAGGCGGACAGGGAAGAGCCGTTGCCCAGGTGGCAGATGATGACCTTGTTGCCCTTGGGCAGGTCCAGCAGCTCCTGGCTGCGGGCCGCGATGTAGCGGTGGCTGGTGCCGTGGAAGCCGTACTTGCGGATGTGCAGCTCGGTGTAATACTCATTGGGGATGGCATAGCGGAAGGCCTTCGGGGGCATGGTCTGATGGAAGGCGGTGTCGAACACGGCCACCTGGGGCACGTCCGGCAGCACCTCCTGGCAGGCGCGGATGCCCATCAGGTTGGCGGGATTGTGCAGGGGGCCCAGCGGGATGTTCTCCTCGATGGCGGCGATGCAGGCGTCGTCGATCAGGCAGCTGGCGGTGAACTTCTCGCCGCCGTGCAGCACGCGATGGCCCACCGCGCCGATCTCCTTCAGGTCGGAGATCACGCCGATGCCCACCAGGTGGGGCTTGCCGTCGTTGGCGTCATACTCGCTGGCGGTGCAATCCTTGCCCACCAGCACGTCCAGCACCACGCCCATGGCCTCGGCGTGGGTCTTGGCCTTCTTCAGCTGCTTCTCCTTGATCTTCTGGTCGCCCCAGCTGTAGGTCAGGTCGGTGGTGGGATCGACCGTGCCGATGCGCTCGACCAGGCCCTTGGCGATCACGGATTCGTTGTCCATATCGATCAGCTGGAACTTCAGGGAGGAAGAACCGGCGTTGATAACCAGAATTTTCATAATGTATCACTCCTGTAAGCTATTTAACCTGGGGGTCGGGGGCGGGGGAAGCAGGTCCCCCGCCACAAAGCATTATCCCTGCGCCTGGCACGCCGTGATGGCGACGGTGGCGACGATATCCTCGGCGGAGCAGCCGCGGGACAGGTCGTTGCAGGGCTTGGCGATGCCCTGAAGGATGGGGCCGTAGGCCTCGGCGCCCGCAAGGCGCTGCACCAGCTTATAGCCGATGTTGCCCGCGCCCAGGTCGGGGAACACCAGGGTGTTGGCATGGCCGGCAACCTTGCTGCCGGGAGCCTTCAGCTGGCCGACCTTCTCGACCAGCGCGGCGTCCAGCTGCAGCTCGCCGTCCAGCGCCAGCTCGGGGTCCATCTCATGGGCGATGCGGGTGGCTTCCTGCACCTTGGTCACGTTGTCGTGCTTGGCGCTGCCCTTGGTGGAGAAGCTCAGCATGGCCACGCGGGGCTCGATGCCGGCCAGCG
>ONHI01000056.1 GCA_900317565.1 uncultured Eubacteriales bacterium | reverse complement strand
TCTTCTCCCCATCCATGGCCGGATATTGTGTCCATTTGCCGGGAACGGGTTGGTCAGCCTTGCCAAAGTGTGTGTCCATTCTCTGGGGTACAGTTTAGTGACCGGCTGGGGAGAGAGGCATTAGGCAACAGGCAATAGGCATTAGTCAGATGGCCGGGGACCGGATTGCCACGGATTTGAGATGGGCCGTGTCACTGCAAAGAGACCGGATTGCCACGTCGGGCTTGCAGCCCTCCTCGCAATGACATGCTGCGGATCTGAGATAAGGCGTGTCACCGCAAAGAGACCGGATTGCCACGTCGGGCTTGCAGCCCTCCTCGCAATGACATGCTGCGGATCTGAGATAAGGCGTGTTACTGCAAAGAGACCGGATTGCCACGTCGGGTCTACGACCCTCCTCGCAATGACGACGTTCGATGCTGTTTCCCGGGTGTCATTGCGAGGAGCGAAGCGACGTGGCAATCCGTCTCCCGGCAGATTTTATTATATTCATGGTCCATGTTCCCTTCACCCTGCCCTTGCTGCATTTCCCGCAATGGTATATAATAAAAGAAATCCCGCAGGGATTTCCACCTGAACTCCACTCTCCACTCTTCACACTCCACTCTCCACACTCAATCAAACCCCACAAAGGAGGTACTCCCATGTCTGACAAGGTTCGTCCCCTGGGCGTCGGCGTGGTCGGCTCGGGCATCATCAGCGAGATCTACCTGCAAAACATGATCCACCGCTTCGACATACTGGACGTGAAGGGCCTGTGCTCGGCGCACATGGAGAACGCGAAGCGCCGCGCGGACCAGTTCGGCATCCCGGCGCGCACCTATGAGGAGCTGCTGGCCGACGAATCCGTGGAGCTGATCGTGAACCTGACGCCCACCCCGGCCCACGAGGGCATCATCCGCCGGGCGCTGGAGGCGGGCAAGCACGTCTACACCGAAAAGACCATGACCACCGGCCACGGGAGCGCCCGGGCGCTGGCGGACCTGGCGAAGTCGAAGGGGCTCTGGCTGGGCTCCGCGCCGGACACCTTCCTGGGCGCGGGCTGGCAGACCGCCCGGCGGGCCATCGACGAGGGCCTGATCGGCGAGGTCACGTCCTTTGCCTTCGCCGCCAACCGGGACAACAGCGTGCTCACCAGCTTCTTCCGCTTCCTGAACCTGCCCTTCGGCGGCGTGGCCTACGATTACAGCGTGTACTACTTCACCGCGCTGTGCAGCCTGCTGGGCCCGGTGGCCCGGGTGGCCGCGGCGGTGCGCGCGCCCTATCCCACCCACGTGGACATCGATCCCCGCTCCGCGACCTGCGGCCAGGAGATCTCCACCCCCAACGAGAGCGAGGTCAGCGCCGTCATCACGCTGAAGAGCGGCGTCTCCGGCACGGCCCACGTCAACGCCGACAGCGTGCTGGAGGACCAGCACTTCTTCGCCATCTACGGCACCAAGGGCATACTCTACCTGCCGGATCCCAACGGCTTCGGTGGCGAGGTGCGCCTGCAGCCCAACTGGCACTTCACCGAGCAGCCCGCGCCCGCGCGGGTGCTGGAGAGCGCCTTCGGCTATGCCGACAACAGCCGCGGCCTCGGCCCGGCGGAGCTGGCCTGGTCCGTCCGCGCCGGAAGGCCCAACCGCGCCAGCGCCGACATGGCCTGCCACGTGCTGGAGGTCATCGACGCCATCATTGAGAGCGGCAAAACCAACGCCTTCGTCGAGATCGACTCCACCTTCGAGCGCCCCCGCCCCCTCGTGGAGTCCGATGGGGACGAGGAGGGAAGTATAAGGCAATAGGCAAGAGGCATTAGGCATCAGTCAAAAATGTGGCTGGCGCGAAAAGCATCCTTTTCGTGCCAGTCGTTTTCTGCCTAATGCCTTTTCATTTTCCTTGCCGCCGGCCTCTCCACCAGGTACGTGATCAGCGCGGCAAGGGCGATCGCGGCGGCGAAGCAGAGCAGCGTGTAGTGCAGCTGCCAGGGCATTTCGCCGGCCTGGTTGGGGTTGGCCTCGGCCAGGTAGGGCGGTATGCGCCATTCCTTCAGCTTCACGGCCAGCCACTGGTGCCAGATGTAGAAGTTGAAGGATATGCCGGACAGGAAGCGCACGAACCGGTTGGAGAGCACGCGCCGCACCGGCGCGAAGCTGAGGCTGCCCCCGGTCAGCACCAGCGCCCCGCAGGCGGACAGCCCCCAGCGGCGCTCCAGCTGGCCCAGCCGCAGCAGGTTGTAGTCGCCGATGTGGGACTGGTCCCGCACCAGGCGCAGGATCCCCCATATGCCCGCGATGCAGGCAACGGTGCCCAGCGCGGCGATCAGCGCCCGGCGCTGCTTTTTTTTGGCCAGCGCCACGTACAGGTGGGCCGCCAGCATGCCGTTGGCGTACACGTCCAGCATGTTGGGCAGCCGGTTGATGAACAGCGTGGTGTCCTCCATCGGGGCGGTCCACAGCAGCCGGAAGCTCAGCGCCGCGCCGGTCATGGCCAGCCAGCAGGGCAGGGGATGCCGCCGGAACACCGGGGCCAGCGCCGGAAAGACGAGGTAGAACTGCACCTCCACCGCCAGCGTCCAGAGCACTACGTTCAGCCGGGACTGGGTGTAGGAGAGCCGGAACAGGTCGTGGGTGAAGGTCAGGTGGGCCCCCAGGTCCTTCAGCAGCCGGGGCAGGTCCGAGAAGGCCGGGTCCGTCACCGCCAGCAGCAGCATCACCGCCAGGCACAGCCAGTAGCTGGGCAATATCCGCGCCGCCCGCCGCCGGTAGAATTCCCGGGCCGGGACATCCCGCCCGTCGGCGTAGGGCAGGTACAGCAAAAAGCCGCTGAGCAGCAGCATCAGGTCCACGAACATATAGCCCGCCCGCACGTAGGGATAGACGTCCAGCCGGAAGTTTTCCAGCGCCAGCACCGGGGTCAGCCAGGACTGCTGCCAGATGTGATACCAGCCCACCATCGCCACGCACGCCACCCGCAGCAGGTCGGCCGCCGCCGCGTGCTCCGGCGGGGCGGGGGCGACGGCGCTCAAATCCAGTTTCTTCATATTATTGCATACTCCGCGGGGATAAGGCAAACGCAGATTTGGACCAAAAAAAGACATTTCACACAACCTGACTTGACAGCCCACTGGAAATCACTTATACTTATAAGGCTGTTACTTTGGCATTGTTCGCCGTGGCGAAGCCGTCGTCCGGCGAATGCGACATATTAATTTGTAAGGAGTGTTCCAACATGTCTGTCCGTACTTATCAGCCCAAGAAGCGTCAGAGGAGCAAGGTTCATGGTTTCCGCGCGCGCATGAAGACCCGCGCCGGCCGCAACGTCCTGAAGGCCCGCCGTGCCCGCGGCCGCAAGGTCCTGTCCGCATAAGGCAAGGCCATGGAAGAGGGGCGCGAAGGGGCGCGGGGGTCCGAGGCCTTTCCCCGGCGATACCGCCTGGGCGGCAATAAGAATTACCGCTATGTCTATCGCAGGGGCAAGTCCTTCCCTTCCCGCAACCTGGTGCTGATCCACCTGAAGGGCCGGGAGCTGAAGATCGGCTTTTCCGTCTCGGGCAAGGTGGGCAACGCCGTCACGCGCAACCGCATCCGCCGCTGCCTGCGGGAGGATATTCGCAGGCTCAGGCCCCGGATGAAGTGCGGCAGGTATGTGTTCATCGCCCGCACGTCGGTTGTGGACGTGCCGCACGCGGCGCTCACGCGGGAGCTGCGCAAGCTGCTGGACCGCGCGAAGCTGCTGAAGGAGGAGCCCTGACAGGGGTCCTCGAAGAGGATATGACGATGCGTTATTTGCGTACAGTGCCAAAGCGCGTGCTGCTTTGGATGATTTGTTTTTACCGCGCGTGCATATCGCCCATGCATACGCCCTGCTGCCGGTTCACGCCGACATGCTCGCAGTATGCGCTGGAGGCCGTTGAAAAATACGGCGCCATCAAGGGGGGATATCTGGCGCTGCGCCGGATATTGCGCTGCCATCCGTTCCACGAGGGCGGATACGACCCGGTTCCGTGACGCAAGGCTTCGACCGCCGGCTTTCGGCGGCGGGGCTGTCAGGTGGGAATGCTCCGCAGCCAGGAATATGCGCGGCGGGGCATTTTAGCGTTATTGGGGGAGCGACGATTCGGCGGGGCGGCAGGCCCGCGCCGGATGGGGGCAAACGAACAAATTGGAGGCTTATCGATGACAGGCTTTTTTATCAATCTGTTGACGTGGATCAACAATGTGGTGGGGAACTACGGCTGGTCGATCGTCGTGTTCACGCTGGTGATCCGCCTTGTGCTGCTGCCCCTGGACATCAAGAGCAAGAAGAGCATGCGCGCGGTCAGCAAGATCCAGCCCAAGCTGCAGGCCCTGCAGAAGAAGTATGCCAACGACAAGGAAAAGCTGAACCAGAAGACCATGGAGCTCTACCGCAAGGAGCACGTCAGCCCCACGGCGGGCTGCCTGCCCATGCTGATCTCCCTGCCGATCCTGTGGATCATGTTCTCCGCCATGCGCACGCTGGGCAATGAATACACGATCCAGATGATCCTGGACATGAAGAACACCGGCAAGCTGCCCGATTTGCAGAGCTGGCTGTGGATCAAGAACGTGTTCCAGCCCGATTCCTTCGGCGCGACCATACTGCCCGCGGTCAACAGCACCCTGAACATGATCCGCCCGACCAACGCCTCCAGCGTGCTGACGGCGGAGAACATCGCCGCGGCGGTGGAATACCTGAAGTCCAGCGAGTACTCCAAGCTGGCGGCCCAGCTGGCCCCGGCGAGCGCCTTCAACATCGTGCAGCTGAACCTGCTCTTCTTCCGCCCCACGATGATCCTGCCCAATTCCATTTCCAACCTGTTCCAGTACGGCAACGGCCTGTTCATACTGCCGCTGCTGGCCGGCGCGAGCCAGTTCCTGATGACCAAGATCATGAACGGCAAGCAGACCAAGGAGCAGAAGGAGCTGCAGCAGGCCCAGCAGGGCCAGGACCAGACCAACCCGATGAACAGCCCCGTGATGAAGTGGTTCTTTCCGATCTTCTCCGTGTGGATCTGCGCCACTTCCAACGCCGCGTTCTCTATCTACTGGATGGCGGCCAACGTGATCCAGATCGTCCAGCAGCTGCTGGTGAACTGGTATTTCGACCGCAAGGACGCCGAGGCCGCGGCGGCTGCTCAGAACGCCAGCGACGACATCTAACCGAACTATGACATAAGGAGGCAAGGTGCCTTGAGATCCATTGAAGCCAGTGGCAAGACTGTAAAGGACGCCATCAGGAACGGCCTGGCCGAGCTGGGCTGCGATTCCGACGACGTCGATATTCAGGTAATAGAGATGGGCAGCCCCGGGCTGTTCGGCATGTTTGGCAAGCCCGCGAAGGTGCGCCTGACCGTGAAGGCCGAGGACCCGGCGCTGGACATCGAGATGCCGGTGCTGTCCCTGGACGCGGGCAGCGCGAAGAAGCCCAAGCAGGAAAAGCGCAAGGCCGACAAGCCCAGGCAGGAGAAGCCCGCCCCCAAGGCCGAAAAGCCCGAGGAGGCCCAGAGCGAGACCGAGGCCGAGGCGGCGGAGGACGCCGGCGAGGCCCCGCGGGAGAAGAAGTCCCGCAACCGCAGGCGCCGCAGGGGCGGCGCGAAGGGCGCCGAGGGCGGCGAGAACGCCGAGGCCGCCGAGACCCGCGAGGACGAGGAGCGGGAGATCGCGCCCGCGCCCATCATCGAGCGCGAGCCCTTCGAGCCCACCCCCGAGGAGAGCCAGTCCGACGACGCGAAGAAGGCCCGGGAATTCCTGGCCGGCCTCACCGAGCGCATGGGCGTGCCGGTGGAGATCGCGCTGATGGAGACCGAGGAACAGCTGCGCATGCAGATGACCGGCGAGGGCATGAGCCTGCTGATCGGCCGCCGGGGCGAGACCCTGGACGCGCTGCAGTACCTCACCAGCCTGAACATCAACCGGGGCCGCGAGGACTACCTGCGGGTGTCCATCGACACCGAGAACTATCGCGCCAAGCGGGAGGAGGCCCTGCGCAAGCTGGCCGTCCGCATGGCGGGCCGCGCCAAGAAGAGCGGCCGCCGCGTGGCGCTGGAGCCCATGAACCCCTACGAGCGCCGGATCCTGCATTCCGCGCTGCAGAATGACCCCGACGTCACCACCCATTCCGAGGGCGAGGAGCCCTATCGCCGGGTGATCATCACGCTGAAGTGAGCTTCAGCGCCGCAAAGCCCCCGAAGCAATCGGCTTCGGGGGCTTTGCGCGTATTGACAGCGCGCCGCGGATGCGCTATAATCATGTCGGCAGCGATCCCGACGCGAGCGGGCAATCCTGCGGAGGTGTGTTTGGAATCGGTTCAGTAACGGGGAACATGGTTGATTGAACAAAGCGGCGACATGACCGCTTGTTTGGTGACGCCATGACGCGGTGCTGAACGATGCCGGGCACTTTTTTCATGCCCTTTTTTCCCGCGCCGCATTCCCCGGTGCCTCGTTCATGTCCATCAAATCGAACGAGGGGGATTCCCATGACGCAGGATTGGATCACATTGGGTTTTGACCAGATCATCGAACAACTGAAGGACCAGGCCGTGTCCGGGGCGGCGCGGCGCATGCTGGCGGAGACCGCGCCCATACTGAACGAGGGCCTCTGCCTGGCCCGCATGGCGCAGACCACCGCAGCGCGGCAGGTGCTGGACGCCGAGGGCGCGCCGCCGCTGGGCGACACGGAGGCCACGGAGAAGGGCCTGGAGGAGGCCTGCCGGGGCGGCATGCTGCTGCCCGCCCAGCTGAGCGCCACGGCGCGCTTTTGCGTGGCGGTGCGCCGCATGAAGCAGTATCTCCGGGCCGCGGAGACCATCAGCGCGGGCATTGCGTCCTGGCAGTCGGAGCTGCCCGACCTGGGCGGCCTCGAGCAGGCCATCGACGACGCGATCCGGGAGGACGCCATCGTGGACGACGCCTCGCCCGAGCTGCGCGGCCTGCGCCGACAGCGCGAGCGGACGGAGCAGGAGGTCCGCGAAAAGCTGAACCGCGTGCTGCAGCGCCACCGCGACCAGCTGGCCGACGGCTATGTCACCCAGCGAGGCGGGGCGTATGTGGTGCCGGTGCAGCGGCGCTTCCAGAGCGCGTTTCCCGGGCGGACGGTGGACGTCTCCTCCAAGGGGAACACCGTGTTCATGGAGCCGACGGCGGTGAGCACGCTGCGGCAGGCGCTGGAGGCGCTGCTGATCGACATCGACGCGGAGGAGCGCAGCGTGCTGTGGGCGCTCAGCGACCACGTGGCCGGGGAGGGCGAGGCGCTGCGCCGCGCCATGCGGGCGATGGCGGACCTGGACGCGCTGTTCGCCCGGGCGAAGCTGAGCGCCGCCATGGACGCCCGCCCGGTGGAACTGACGGCCCGGCGGCAGCTTCGGCTGGTGCAGGCCCGGCATCCGCTGCTGGATCGGGAGCGGTGCGTGCCGCTGAACGTGGCGCTGGCCGCCCCGGACGCGGGCATCGCCGTGACCGGGCCGAACACCGGCGGCAAGACCGTCTGCCTGAAGACGGTGGGTTTGCTGACCCTGATGGCCCAGAGCGGGCTGCACATCCCCTGCGGGGAGGGCAGCATCGTGGGCATGATGGACGCCGTGCTGTGCGACATCGGCGACAGCCAGAGCATCAGCCAGAACCTGTCCACCTTCTCCGGCCACATGACCAACGTGATCCGCATACTGGGCGAATGCAGCCGGGACAGCCTGGTGCTGCTGGACGAGCTGGGCAGCGGCACGGACCCCGCGGAGGGCTCCGGGCTGGCCGCGGCGATCCTGGAGGAGCTGCTGCGCCGGGGCTGCTTCTTCATGGTGACCACCCACGATCCGAAGATCAAGCAGTGGGCCGAGCAGACCGAGCGCGTGGTCTCGGCGCGGATGGCCTTCGACCGGGTCTCGCTGAAGCCGCTGTACCGGCTGGAGCTGGGGCTGAGCGGCGAGAGCTGCGCCATCGAGATCGCGGGCCGCCTGGGCATGGACCCGGGGCTGCTGGCCCGGGCGCGACAGCTCGCGGACGGCCGGGAGGACGGCCCCGCGGACACCATTCCGGCGGACAAGGCGGGCAGGCGGGCCGCCCGGCAGCATCCGGCCAGCCGCCTGCAGCGCATGCCCCCGCCGACGGACGACCGCGCGCGGCGATTCAGGATGGGGGACAGCGTGGCGCTGCTGCCCGACCGCAAGGCCGCCATCGTCTATCGGCCCGCCGACGACGCCGGGAACGTGATCGTCCAGTATCGGGGGCAGAAGCTGACCGTGCGCCACGACCGGCTGGCGCTGCTGGTGCCCGCGGAGCAGCTGTATCCGGCGGACTACGACTTCTCCATCGTGTTCGACACCGTCGCCAACCGCAAGGCCGCCCACACGATGGCGCGCAAGCACGACCCGAACGCGGTGGTCGTGGTGAAGGAGGGCGAGCCATAACTCTCCCTTGACAAATACCCCGTGCAGGTATATAATACCTCTGAAAATACCCTTGCAGGGTATTTGTGAGATGAGGTGAACATTGTGAATCACGAGGAGAACCGCGCCATGCAGCCCGGCTGCCCGGCCTGCCACCAGCGCCATACGCCCCGGGATGAGGCGGAGCTGCGCCAGCTGAAGAACCGGCTGAACCGCATGGTGGGCCAGCTGAACGGCATCGGCCGCATGCTGGATGAAAACCGCTATTGCGGGGACATACTGATACAGATCAGCGCCGTGGAAAAGGCCCTGCAAAACTTCGGCTACATGGTGCTCCAGAGCCACATGGAATCCTGCGTCGTCGACGAGGTCAAGAGCGGCAACGCGGCCATCATGGCCGAGACGCTGGTTTGTTTCGCCACTCACATTCTACACGAGTTGAGCTGTGTTGTCTCCTCTTTTTTGGAACGTGTTGCACTTCATATGATAACCTAAGGCCTTCCCCTTTAGGGGGTCCGAACGCCCGGGAAAATGTCCAGTGGACATTTTCCAGTGAGGACGGGCCGGTTAGGCCCATGGATGGTGGATCGGCGAAGCCGAGACGGAAGAGGTCGCCGCCCGCCCGATAGGCAACGGTTAGATGTCGGGGAGACGGATTGCCACGTCGCTTCGCTCCTCGCAATGACACGCGGGGAATCGCACCGAACGGTGTTATTGCGAGGGGACGGATTGCCACGTCGCTTTGCTCCTCGCAATGACACGCGGGGAACCGCATCGAACGATGTTATTGCGAGGGGACGGATTGCCACTCCTCGCAATGACACGCGGGGAACCGCTCCTCGCAATGACACGCGGGGAATCGCACCGAACGGTGTTATTGCGAGGGGACGGATTGCCACTCCTTGCAATGACACGCGGGGAACCGCACCGAACGATGTCATTGCGAGGAGGCCGTCAGGCCGACGTGGCAATCCGGTCCCCTGAAAACAATCTTCCATGGAGGCGACGCGGTCTTCCCCTTGACGGAGACAATCGTCGCCCACCTGACACAGACGAGGGGTATATCTATGACATTTGACGTAAAAGGCATGACCTGCGCGGCGTGCAGCGCCCATGTGGAAAAGAGCGTGCGCAAGCTGGAGGGCGTGGGCGACGTGACGGTGAGCCTGCTGACCAACTCCATGGAGGTCGAATTCGACCCGTCGGCGGTGACGCCGGAGCAGATCTGCAGGGCAGTGGCCTCCGGCGGCTACAGCGCCAGCCCCCGGGCCGCGGCGGGCCAGGCGGAGGCGGCCTCTCCCGCCAATGACGTGGAGGCCCGGCGGCAGGCCCAGGCGGACGAATTGCGGGCCATGCGCAACCGGCTGATCGCGTCCATCTGCCTGCTGGTGGTGCTGATGTACGTGGCCATGGGCCACATGCTGCACCTGCCCATGCCCGCGGCGCTGCACCGGCCCATGTTCAACGGGCTCATACAGCTGCTGCTGGTGATCCCGGCGATCATCATCAACCGGAATTACTTCATCAACGGCTTCAAGGCGCTGTTCCACCTGGCCCCCAACATGAACAGCCTGATCTGCGTCGGCGCGACGGCGGGCCTGGGCTACAGCCTGGCGGTGCTGCTGGGCGTGGCGCTGAAGCTGGACGCCGGGCAGAGCGTGGCCATGGCGGACTACTATTTCGACGCCACGGTGATGATCCCCACGCTGATCTCCGTGGGCAAGTATCTGGAGGCCCGGGCCAAGGGCCGCACCAGCGAGGCCATCTCCCGGCTGGTGGACCTGGCCCCGCGCCGCGCCACCGTGCTGCGGGACGGCGCGGAGGTGGAGATCGACGCGGCGAAGCTGGCCGTGGGCGACGTGGTGGTGGTCCGGGAGGGCCAGACCGTGCCCACCGACGGCGTGATCCTGGAGGGCCACGGCAGCCTGGACCAGTCGATGCTCACCGGCGAGAGCGTGCCCGTGGACCTGTCCGCGGGGGACGAGGTGGTCGGCGCGACCGTCAACCGGGGCGGCAGCTTCACCTTCCGGGCCACCAAGGTGGGCGAGGACACCGCGCTGCAAAAGATCGTGCGACTGGTGGAGGCGGCGGCCAATTCGAAGGCCCCCATCTCCCGGCTGGCGGACCGGGTCAGCGGCGTGTTCGTGCCCGTGGTGATGGGCATCGCCCTCGTCACGTTTGTCATATGGCTGCTCGTCGGCGCGGGGATCCCCGCGGCGCTGAAGCACGCCATCGCGGTGCTGGTGATCTCCTGCCCCTGCGCGCTGGGCCTGGCCACGCCCACGGCCATCATGGTGGGCACCGGCAAGGGCGCGGAGCTGGGCATCATGATCCGCACCGCCGCGGCGCTGGAGATGGCCCACGGCATCGACTGCGTGACCTTCGACAAGACCGGCACGCTGACCCAGGGCCGGATGCGGCTGACGGCCATGAACGCCGCCGGGGACGCCCGCGAGGCGCTGCGACTGACGGCGGCGGTGGAACGGCTCTCCACCCATCCCATCGCGGCGGCCATCGCCGGGGCCTGGGAGGGTCCGCTGCCCGAGGCGAAGCGGTATGAGACACTGGCCGGCAAGGGCGTGCGGGCCGATGTGGAGGGCGCGCGCATCAGCGTGGGCCGGGCCGAGTGGATGGCCGAGCAGGGCGTGGACGTGGGCCCGATGGCGGCCTGGGCGGACGAGGCGGCCTCCGGCGGCGCGACGGTGATGTTCGCGGCGAAGGACGGCGCGCTGATGGGCGGCTTCGCCCTGGCGGACACCGTGCGGCCCACCAGCGCCGCGGCGGTGCGGGACCTGAACGCGCTGGGCGTGCGCACGGTGATGCTCACCGGCGACAACGCCCGGGCGGCGAAGGCCATCGGCGACGGGCTGGGCGTCACCGAGGTGCGCTCCCAGCTGCTGCCCGAGGACAAGCAGGCCGTGATCGCGGACCTGCAGGGCCAGGGCAGGAAGGTCATGATGGTGGGCGACGGCATCAACGACGCCCCGGCGCTGGTGAAGGCGGACCTGGGCGCGGCTGTGGGCCAGGGCACCGACGTGGCCATCGAATCGGCGGACGTGGTGCTGATGCGGGACGACCCGCGCCTGGCCGCGGGCGTCATCCGGCTGGGCCGGGCGGTGATCCGCAACATCAAGCAGAACCTGTTCTGGGCCTTTTTCTACAACCTGATCGGCATCCCCATCGCCGCCGGGGCGCTGTCCGGGCTGGGGGTGGAGCTGAGCCCGATGATCGCCGCCGCCGCCATGAGCATGAGCAGCGTGTGCGTGGTCACCAACGCGCTGCGGCTGCGCCGGTTCCACCTGGAGCTGGAGCCCGCAGGCGAGGCCGCGCCGGAGCAGGCCGCGACAGACGGCTATGCCGTGGTTCACGCCGAGCTTCCCGCCGCGGGGCGGAAGAATATCAAGCAATCTATCGAGGAGGAGAAGAGTATGACCAAGACCGTGAAGATCGAGGGCATGATGTGCCAGATGTGCGTCAAGCACGTGAAGAACGCGCTGTCGGCGCTGGATGCGAATGTGGAGGTTTCCCTGGAGAACAAGTGCGCCACGCTGGACGCCGGCGTGGACGACGCCGCCATCGCCGCCGCGGTGAAGGAGGCGGGCTACGAGGTGGTCGCGTAACGCGCGACCTGTTGACGGGGACGGTATGCCCGGCGCAGTTGATTCCCAAATGTGCCGGGCAGCGCCGTCCCCGTTGTCAGAGGGGGGAATATCCATGGACAAGAAGCGATTGACGGGGCTGATCGACGCCGCCTTTGTGCTGGTGGCGGTCCACGCGGTGTACAATTACATCTTTTATCCCAATCCGCGCAGCTGGGAGGGCGTCTGGGAGATGCGGCACGAGCTGTACCGCACCGGCGTGCTGCTGCTTTGGCTGGCGGGGCTTTGGACCGGCGCGTACCGACCCTGGAACGCCGTGAAGCGCGTGTCCCAGCCGGCCGTGCTGCTGGGCGCGGGGACGGCGCTGTGCGTGCTGGGCGACTACTATTTCACGGGCTTCATCATCAATTCCACCGTCGCCCGGTTCACCCATCTGCTGTACGGCGGCTGGTTGATGCTCCACTGCGCGGTGGAATACGCGCTGCAATGGGCGCTGGTGCGCGCGAATGGCGATGTCCCGGCGCTTCTGGCGGCCTCGAAGGTCTGGCGGCGACGGCTGGTCGCGGCCTTTGCGATCCTGGCCGCGGGCGAGCTCGTGTGTGCCTTCCGGCTGGCCGGGGCGACCCGTTATTTCGCGTGCCTCGCGGCGCTGTGGCTGCTGGGCGCGGCGCTGTCGGACTGCTTCCGGCGGGGAGAGGGGAATTGAAATGATCATCCAGACCGGCATGCGCACGGACATCCCGGCGTTCTACGCCGAATGGCTGGCGAACCGGCTGCGGGCGGGGTATGTGCTGGTGCGCAACCCCTACAACCCCGTCGCGGTCACGCGCTACAGCCTGTCGCCGGAGGTGGTGGACGCCATCGGCTTCTGCACCAAGAACCCGGAGCCGATGCTGGAGTACCTGCCGCTGCTGGAGCCCTACGGGCAATACTGGTTCGTCACCATCACCCCCTATGGGCCGGACATCGAGCCGAACGTGCCGCCGACGGAGGCTGTGATCAGCAGCTTCCGGGCGCTGTCTGCCAAGGTCGGCGTCGATTCCATGGGCTGGCGCTACGACCCGATACTGTTGAATGAACGGTGGACGGTGGAGAAGCACATCGACGCCTTTCGGCGCATGGCCGCGGCGCTGGAGGGTTCCACCCGCACCTGCGTGATCAGCTTCATCGACCTGTACGAGAAGGTGAAGCGCAACTTCCCGGAGGCGCGGCGGGTGGCCCGGGAGCAGCGGATCGCCCTCGGCAGGGCCTTCGCGGAGATCGCCGCCGGGCACGGCATGACCGTGCGCGCCTGCGCCGAGGGGGAAGAGCTGGCCGCATACGGCGTGGACTGCGGCGGCTGCCTGCGCCGGGAGGATTACGAGCGGGCGCTGGGCTGTCGGCTGCGGGTCCCCAAGGTCAAGGGCCTGCGGGAGGGCTGCGCCTGCGTGCTGGGCAGCGACATCGGGGCCTACAACACCTGCGGCCACCTGTGCCGCTATTGCTATGCCAACGTCGACGCGGACGCCGTGCGGGCCAACATGCGCCGCCACGACCCCGCCTCCCCCTTCCTGGTGGGCGACGCGACCCCGGACGACGTCGTCCATCCCGCAGAGCAGCGCAGCTGGAGGGATATGCAGCTGCGGATGGCATTTGAATGAATTGAATCCTCCGATCACGGTAGAAGTGGGAGGACAAAAACATGACCACCGGCTGGGCCGGTGGTCATGTTTGCACCAGGGATCACTTCTCCGCGAATCCGAAGTACGCCTTGGCGTTGTCGTGGCTGATGCCGCGGACGATCTCCTTCAGCGTCTCCATGTCGTCGGGGAACATGCCCTCCTCGACCCACTCGCCGATCACGCGGCAGAGTATGCGCCGGAAGTATTCGTGGCGCGGATAGCTCAGGAAGCTGCGGCTGTCGGTGAGCATGCCCACGAAGCCGGCCAGGTAGCCCCGGGCGGCCAGGGACTTGAGCTGGTCCACCATGCCGTCGAAGTGGTCGTCGAACCACCAGGCGGAGCCGTGCTGTATGTAGCCCACGGCCTCGTCCCGCTGGAAGCAGCCCAGGATGGTGTCGATGGCGGCGTTGTCGTTGGTGTTCAGGCTGTAGAGTATGGTCTTGGGCAGTATGTCCCCCTCGGCCAGCGCGCCCAGGAAGGCGGCGGTGTCGGTGGAGGACGCGCCGTTGTCCACGCAGTCGAAGCCGGTGTCGGGGCCCATCTTGCGGAACATCGGGCCGTTGTTGTCCCGGCGGCAGCCGTAGTGCAGCTGCATCACCCAGCCCAGGCGCTTGTATTCGCCCGCCATGAACAGCATGAAGGCGTGCTTGAACGCATCCTCCTCGTGCAGCGTGGGCAGCTTTCCGGCCATGCGGTCCGCGAAGATGCGCTCGATCTCGCCCTCGTCGGCGGGGGCGTACATCACGTAGTTCAGGCCGTGGTCGCTCAGGCGGCAGTTGTGCTCGTGGAAGAAGGCCATGCGGACCTTCAGCGCTTCCTTCAGCGCGGCGAAGCTGTCGATCTTCACGCCGGAGACGGCCTCCAGCTGGCGGATGTAGTCGATCCAGGTGGCCTTTTCCAGGTTCATGGCCTTGTCGGGCCGCCAGGCGGGCAGCACCGCGGTCTTGAAGCTGGGATCGGCGGCCAGCTTTTCGTGCCACTCCAGGTTGTCGATGGGATCGTCGGTGGTGCAGATGGTCTCCACGTTGCTGCGGGCGATCAAGCCCCGCACACTGTAGCCCTCGCTGTGCAGCTTTTCGTTGCACAGGTTCCAGACCTCCTCGGCGGTGTCCTTGTTCAGTATGCCCTCATAGCCGAAGAAGCGGCGCAGCTCCAGGTGGCTCCAGTGGTACAGCGGGTTGCCGATGGCCTTGCCCAGCACCTCGGCCCACTTCAGGAACTTGTCGTGGTCGCTGGTCTCCTTGCCGGTGATGTACTTCTCCGGCACGCCCGCCGAGCGCATCAGGCGCCACTTGTAGTGGTCGCCGCCCAGCCAGACCTGGGTGATGCTGTCGTAGCGCAGGTCCTCGTAGATCTCCCTGGGGCTGATGTGGCAGTGATAGTCGATGATCGGGCATTCCGCCGAGGCCTCGTGATAGAGCTTTTTGGCGGTGGGGGTGTTCAACAGAAAATCCTTGTCCAGGAACATGTGCGTATTCCTCCTGTTTTACAGATATTTCTTCAGCGTCGCGCGCACCGCGCCGGGACCGGCGATGAGCTCCCTGAACAGGCCGGTGACCTTGTCGGCCAGGCCCGCCTCAGTCAGGCTCACGCCGAACAGGTTCGGGTTTTCGAGGATGGGGACCAGCTTGTCGCCCACGGAATCCGGCTTGCCCAGCTCGATCCCGGCCAGCTCTCCCTGCAGGGTGGCGAGCATCGGGTCGGGGCTGACGGCCATCTCCCTGCCCGCGTCGTCCACGCCCAGCAGGTAGCGCAGCCATCCGGCCAGCGCCAGCGGTATGGCGGTGAGGCTCGCGGGATCCTTGTCCGGGTCGGCCATGTAGCTCTTGATGGTCTCGCCGAAGCGGATCGGCACCTTCTGGCTGGTGTCGCAGGCGATGCGCTGGGGCGTGTCGGGCATGAAGGGGTTGGGCAGGCGCTGGCCCACGACCTCGTCGATGAAGGCCTTCGGGCTGAGGATGCCCGGGTCGGTGACCACCGGCAGGCCCTCGACGTAGCCCACGCGGTTGACCAGCTTCACCAGCTCCTCGTCCTTCATCTCGTCGCAGATCTTCTCATAGCCCAGCAGGCAGCCGTACACCGCCAGCGCCGTGTGCAGCGGGTTCAGGCAGGTGGTGACCTTCATGCGCTCGGTCATGTTCACGGTGTCCCGGTCGGTCATGTATACGCCGGCCTTCTCCAGCGCAGGCCGCCCGTTGGGGAAGCGGTCCTCGATCACCAGGTACTGCGGGGCCTCGGCGTTCACGAAGGGGGCGATGTAGGTGTGCTTTTCGGTCACGATGGGGGCCATGTCCTCGATGCCCAGCGCGGTCAGCTTCTGCTCCACCACCTCGGCGGGGCGCGGGGTGATCTTGTCGATCATGCTCCAGGGGAAGGAGACCTTCGCCTCGTCCTCCAGCCACGCCACGAATTCCGCGGGCACGAAGCCCTTCTTCTGCCATTCGCGGGCCATCTCGGTCACGCCCGCACGCAGCTTTTCGCCGTTGTGGGAGCAGTTGTCCATGCTCACCACGGCAATCGGCATCCCACCGGCGTTGAAGCGCTCCAGCAGCAGCGCCGCCACGGCGCCCATGGCGTGCTTCGGCGCGGCGGGACCGGCCTCGATGTCGGCGGCGGCCACGGGGGTCAATTCGCCCTTCATGTCCCGCAGGGCGTAGCCCTTCTCGGTGATGGTGAAGGACAGCATTTGCAGGCTGGGCTTGCGGAAGATGGCCTTCAGCTCATTCCAGCCCTCCGGGTCCGCGGCCACGATGCCCTTGGCGATGGAGGCGTTGATGGATTTGGCGATGCCGCCGTCCGCCAGCAGGCTGACCGCCAGGGTCATGCTGTCGTGGGGCACGTAGATGCGGTCCACGACCTCCCGGTCGAAGGTCTCCACGGCGATGATGCCCGCCTTCGCCTCGCCCGCGTCCAGCAGCCGCTGCTGCAGGCCCGCCACGAAGATGCGGAAGATGTTGCCCGCGCCGAAGTGCACCCAGATGGGGTTCCGCTCGGTCTCCTCGACCATGGCCTTCCAGTCGTGCTTCGGAAGCCGCACGCCCGCCTTTTCCCAGGCCGCGCGGTCCTGCAAGCCCTTGTAATTCAATATCATGTCAGAACACCCTTTCAATGATCGGTTCCAATGAGGAATGAGGAATTAGGAATGAGGAATGGCGATACAAATCCCTCCGGGATTTAAATAAATTGAAATCCGTAAGGATTTTTACCACAATTCCTAATGCCTCATTCCCAATTCCTAATTCTTCTCAATCGCTTCCCACAGGCCATTGAGATAAGCGGCGCCGAGGGCGCGGTCATACAGGCCATAGCCGGGGCGGCCCTGCTCGTCCCAGATCATGCGGCCGTGGTCCGGGCGCACGTAGGTGTCGGGGCAGGTGTCGTGGATGGCCTTCATGATGCCGTACATGTCCAGATCGCCGGTGGAGGACAGGTGGGCGGCCTCCCGGAAGTGGTGGTAGCCCAGGAACTTCACGTTGCGCACGTGCATGGCCCCGATGCGGTCCATCTCGCCGAAGTGGCGGATGCAGGCGACCACGTCGTTGTCGGGGTTGCTGCCCAGGGAGCCGGTGCACAGGCACACGGTGTTGGCGGGGCTGTCGTGCAGCTTGATGATCTTGTCGAAGTCCTCCTGGCTGTGGGCGATGCGGGGCAGGCCGAATATGGGCCAGGCGGGGTCGTCCGGATGGCAGGCCATGCGCACGCCCACCTCCTCGCACACCGGGATCACGGCGTCGAGGAAGTACTTGTAGTGCTTGCGCAGGTCGTCGCCCGTCATGCCCTCATACTGCTTCAGCGTCTTTTCCAGCAGCGCCAGGCGCTCCGGCTCCCAGCCGGGCAGGCTGAAGCCGTGGCTGTCCTCCTGGGTCTTGCGCACGATCTCCAGCGGGCCCATGTCGCCCAGGTCCTTCTCGTCGAAGTACAGGGAATTGGAGCCGTCCTCGGGGATCACCCGGGCCAGGTCGGTGCGCAGCCAGTCGAACACGGGCATGAAGTTGTAGATGATCACCTTCACGCCGTTGCGGGCCAGCATTTTGATGGTGCTGATGTAATTCTCGATGTATTCCTCCCGGCTGGGCAGGCCCATCTTGATGTCCTCGTGCACGTTCACGGACTCGATGACCTCGAGCTCCAGCCCGGCCCCGTGGACCTCGTCCACCAGCGCCTTGAATTCGTCCTCCGGCCAGTCCACGCCCGCGGGCTTGTCCAGCAGGCCCATCAGGCCCGTCATGCCGGGGATCTGCTTTACGTATTTCAGCGGTATCGGGTCGCTCTTGGCTCCGTACCAGCGGAAAGTCATTTTCATGGGAAACTCACTCCGATCGTTGTTATCTGGGATTTGGCCTTGGGCATTGAAGTGCCCAAGGCCAAATCTCCGTATTTTTTAGACTGCGTAGCCGAACAGGCTCGGCAGCCACAGGGAGATCTGCGGGATGAAGGTGAGCAGCAGCAGCGTGATCAGCATGCACACATAGAAGGGCAGCGTCGCCTTGACGACCTTCTCCATGGGCCGCTTCGCCACGGCGGAGCCGATGAACAGCACCGCGCCGACGGGCGGCGTCAGCAGGCCGATGCCGCAGTTCAGCACCACCATGATGCCGAACTGTATTGGGCTTATGCCGATGCTCTGGGCCACGGGCAGCAGTATGGGCGTGGCGATCAGTATGATGGGCGCCATGTCCATGATCATGCCCAGCACCAGCAGGATCAGGTTCAGCAGCAGCGCGATGACGATGGGGCTGGAGGACACGCCGGTGATCAGCGCGGCGGCCTTGGCGGGCACGTGCAGGTTGGTCAGGCAGTAGCCGAACGCGCCGGACAGCGAGATCAGGATCAGCACGATGGCCAGCGTGTCGATGCAGCTCTCCAGGCTCTTCCACACGCCCTTCCAGTTCAGGCCCTTGTAGATGAACACGGACACGATCAGCGAGTAGATGACCGCGATGGCGGCGGACTCGGTGGCGGTGAACACGCCGCCGACCACGCCCACGACCACGATCAGTATCGCGGCCAGCGCCCAGAACGATGTGCCAAGCTGCTTCAGGAAGGCCTTGATCGAAAACCTGTCCCCCTTGGGATAGTTGCGCTTGACGGAGATGATGTAGGACCCCACCATCAGGCTGATGGCCAGCAGCGCGCCGGGCAGGTAGCCCGCCATGAACAGCGCGCCCACGGAAACGCCGCCCGCGGTGGTGCAGTAGATGACCATGTTGTGGCTCGGCGGCACCAGCAGCCCCTCGCAGGAGGAGGTGATGGTGACGGCGGTGGAGAAGTCGGCGTCATAGCCCTGGTCCACCATCATGGGAATGAGGATCGAGCCCAGGGAGGCGGTGTCGGCGGAAGCGGAGCCGGAGATGCCGCCGAAGAAGTAGGAGGCCACGATGTTGACCATGGCCAGGCCGCCGCGCATCCAGCCCACCAGGCTGTTTGCCAGCGCGATCAATTTATCCGATATGCCGCCGGTGCCCATCAGCACGCCCATGGTGATGAAGAAGGGCACGGCCATCAGGGAGAAGGACCACACGCCGCGCACCATCTGCATGGGCAGCACGCTCAGGTTCTGGCCCATGGAGATCAGACAGAGCACCGTGGAGATGCCCACGGAGTAGGCGATGGGGAAGCGCAGGAATACCATGATCAGGAAGCTGCCCAGCAGGATCAGGGTGGAGAGATTTTCGCCGCTCATTGTGCCTGGGCCCCCTTTCCGTTGTCGTTGGTGGGTACGAAGAACTCCTGCAGGCGCTGGAACACCTGCTCCAGCTCAAACACGATCATGCCGACGCCGGCCACCGGCACGGGCATGTACATCCAGATCTGGCTGAGCTTGGGCAGGGAGGAATACTTCGCGAACTTGGCCAGGTTGCCGGTGGGGCTGACGACCTTCGCGCCCTCGATCAGCAGCACCACGCCCAGGATCAGCACGACCACGTCGGCCAGCAGGTCCAGCACGAGCAGCGCCTTGCGGGGCAGGTACTTGTCAAAGGCGGTCATGCGGATGTGGCTGCGCTTGCGGATGGCCAGCGTGGCGGAGAGCACCGCCATGTAGACCATGAAGGTCAGCACGATCTCCTCCGACCAGTGGGGGTCGGTGATGAAGGGGATGTAGCGCCCCGCCACCGACCAGGACGTGATGATGATGTCCGCGATCAGCAGCAGCTTGCAGATGAACAGTATGATCTTGTAGGCCCAGTCATAGACGGGCTTGAGCTTTTCCAGCTTCTGGAAAAAAGCGGGCATTTTAAAGCCTCCTCGGTATCAGATGATGAAGGGGACCGGCGCGCTCGGCGCTCAAAAATAATCGGGGGGCGCAGGGGTCAAGCCCTGCGCCCCCGACGGGTTATCGTTGGGTATACTGCCTATTCAATTACTGCAGGGCCAGGATCTGCTCGTAGATGTCCTCCATGCCCGCGATGTTGGCGTTCAGCACATCCTTGGTGGCTTCCTGCCAGGGGGTCTTGTCCTCGACCTCGATCACGTGATAGCCGCCGTCGATCAGGGTCTTCTCGGCCTCGGCCTGCTTCGCGGTGACGGACTCCTTGCACACCTGCATGGCGTAATCGGCGGCCTCCTGCACCATGGCCTGCTGCTCCTCGGTCAGCTTGGCCAGGGCGGCGTCGGTGGCGATCAGCTCGATGGTGCCCAGGGTGTGGCCGTCCTTCAGCAGGTAGGGAGCGACCTCCTGGAAGGAGTTGGACAGGTAGTTGGTGATGGGCTGCTCGGCGGCATCGACAACGCCGGTCTGCAGCGCGCTGTACAGCTCGCCGAAGGACACGGTGGTGGCGGCGGCGCCCAGGCCGGAGACCATGCCGGTCATGATCGGGTCGTCGGACACGCGGATCTTCAGGCCCTTCAGGTCATCGATGGTGTGAGCCTCGTTCTTCAGGAAGAAGTGACGGAAGCCCTCCTCGCCGTAGGCCAGGCCGTTGAAGGGCAGGCCGACTTCCTTGGGCTCGGCCAGGAACTCCTTGGCCAGGTCGCTGGCGACGAAGTTCCAATAATGATCCTCGCTGGTGAACACGTAGGGCAGTGTCAGGAAGACGGACTTCTGAGCGCCGTACTGGTTCAGGGCGAAGGCGGAGATGCGGACGATGTCCACGGAGGTGTCGCCGCCCAGGATGTTGGCGAGTACGGTCTTCTCATCGCCCATGACGCCGCTGGCCTGGATGTCAACGGTGATGGCGCCGCCGGACAGCTCCTCCAGCTTGTCCTTGAAGGCCAGGGCCACGTCGCCGACGACGGTGCCTTCGATGGGGTTCACTTCGGCGTAGGTCAGGGTCACGGCGCCCTCAGCCAGCGCGGAAGCGCAGGCCAGCAGCATCGCCACGGCCAGGATGAGGCTAAACAGCTTTTTCATGGGGTAATTCCTCCTTAACAATATTCCAAACGGCGTTTTGCCGTCATGGATTCGGCATTTCGGAAGGTACGGCGGGAAATGTCCCCCGCGCGAACGCCTTCTTATACATTCAACCATATTTCCGGTCAAAAGTACATGGTTTTAACGTGTAAATACATTGCAAAAAACATCAATTATTATTATAATGTTAGTCAGGATTTGCGGTTAACCAAACGCGGATACGGGGAGGCGGAAGCATGGCCACGGTAAAGCTCAATCCCTTCGACCATCGCCAGTACATGCGCCGGGAGGACATCGAGATTTTCCACTACAACAACGCCTCCTCCTGCGCCTGCGCGCCGCACCGCCACGACTTCTACGAGCTGTACTTCCTGCTGGAGGACGACATCGACATCATCGTGGACGGCCTGCGCTATTCCCTGCGCCCGGGCAGCATGATACTGGTCGCGCCGGGGCAGCTGCACCGCCCGGACGTGGCCGGGCCCGTGCGGAACATCGACCGCTTCGTGCTGTGGCTCAGCGAAGCCTACGTGCGGGCGCTGACGGGCGCGCTGCCCCACCTGCGCTACGCGCTGCTGGGGGACATGACCGGCCGCAACCTGATCCAGCCCGACGAGGACACCTGCGCCACCGTGCGCCAGCTGCTGTTCGCGCTGCACCGGGAGGACGGCGAGGACGGCCCGGACGCGGAATCGCTGCGGCGCAGCATCGTCACCCAGCTGCTGATCTACTGCGGGCGCGGCATCGCCCGGGTGCCCGAGACGCTGCCCCACCGGGCCGAGCTGCGCTACCACGAGGTCATGGCCGCCTATGAGTACATCGTCACCCACCTGCGGGACGAGTTGTCCGTGGCGGGCCTGGCGGAGATGTACTTCATGGACAAAAACACCCTCACCCGCCAGTTCAAGCGCATCGTCGGCATGACCCCCGGCGAGTGCATCCGCCGCCACCGCCTGGAGGCCGCCCACACCCTCATCCGCCAGGGCGCGCCGATGAAGCAGGCCTGCGCCGAGTGCGGCTTCGCGGATTATTCCGCCTTTTACCGCGCCTTCCGCCAGACCTACGGCCAGAGCCCCAGCGCCTTCGCGGGGGAGGTCACGGGATAGCAAAAACGGCTTGCCGAAAGTGGCAAGCCGTTTTTGCGGCCTCGTCTATCCCAGCGCGCAGTCCAGCGCCATCATCACCGTGAAGCCCAGGGCGAACATCAGCGTGCCCAGGTTGGAGTGGGCGCCGGCCTGGGTCTCGGGGATCAGCTCCTCCACCACCACGTAGAGCATGGCGCCGGCGGCGAAGGCCAGCATGTAGGGCAGCGCCGGGATCACCAGCGAGGACAGCCAGATGGTCAGCAGCGCGCCCAGCGGCTCCACCGCGCCGGAGAGCACGCCGTAGACGAAGGACTTCGCCGTGCCCGCGCCCTCCGCCCGCAGGGGCATGGAGATGATCGCGCCCTCGGGGAAGTTCTGTATGGCGATGCCCAGGGCCAGCGCCATCGCGCCCGCGGCGGAGATGCCCGCGTTGCTCTGCAGCAGCCCCGCGTAGACCACGCCCACGGCCATGCCCTCGGGCAGGTTGTGGATCGTCACCGCCAGCACCAGCTTCGTGGTGCGGGCCAGGGCGCTGCGGGGGCCCTCCTCCTCGTTCAGCCCCGCGTGCAGGTGGGGCACCGTCTTATCCAGCAGCAGCAGGAACAGCACGCCCACCCAGAAGCCGACCGCCGCGGGCACAAAGGCCCAGCGGCCCATGGACGCGCTCTGCTCGATGGCCGGCAGCAGCAGGCTCCACACCGACGCCGCCACCATCACCCCGGCGGCAAAGCCCGTCAGCGCCCGCTGCACCATCGGGTTCAGCTTGCCCCGCATGAAGAATACGCACGCCGCGCCCAGCGATGTGCCCAGAAACGGTATCAGTATACCGCGAATGACCTCCGCGCTCATGAAATGACCTCCTTTGGGTTCATTGCGAAACCAGTATAGCAGCTCCAGGTTGTTAGTTATAGCTAACTTCTGTTAAATCATGTGAATATTCCGGAGCATGCTATGCCGTTTCCGGCGCGTCGGTTCACTTATCGACCAATGCCTGATCCCTAATGCCTGATGCCTATTGCCTTTTGACTCCGTCGATCCACGTCTCCAGCACGCTGCTCTGCATCGAGAACAGGTCGCCGTCGGTGATCACCAGGTCGGCGTCCTTGCCGGGCTCCAGCGATCCGACGCGGCCCTCCACGCCGATGTGGCGGGCGGGGTTGATGGTGATGGCCTTCAGCGCCTCGAATTCGGGCATGCCGTTCTGTACGGCCATCGCGGCGCAGAAGCGCAGGTGGCTCTGCTGGGTGACGGGACTGTCGGTGATGATGGACACCCGGCAGCCGGCGGCGCTGAGGATCGCCGGGGTGCGCCAGCTCTTGTTCTGCAGCTCGATCTTGCTGGGCTGGCCGAAGGTGGGCCCGATGGCCAGGGGCACGTCGGCCTTCACCAGCTCGTCCACGATCAGCGCGCCCTCGGTGACGTGCTCCAGCGTCAGCCGCACGCCGAATTCCTTCGCGATGCGGATGGCGGTGAGTATGTCGTTGGCCTGGTGGGCGTGGGCCTTCAGCGGGATCTCGCCCCGCAGCACCGGCAGCAGCGCGTGCAGCTTCATGTCGAAGGCGGGCTTCTTCGCGGGGTCGTCCCCGGCGGCGTCCAGCTTCTCCATGTATTCCCGGGCCCTGAACAGCATCTCCCGCAGCTTCGCGGCGGTGTTCATGCGGCTGGAGATGCCCTTCTCCCGGTAGCAGCGCTTCGGGTTTTCGCCGAAGGCGCACTTCATCGCCGCCTGGGGCAGCAGCGCCATGTCGTCGATGCAGGTCCCCACGGGCTTGAAGCAGGCGAAGGTGCCGCCCAGCACGTTGCTGCTGCCGGGGCCCGTGCACAGCGTGGTCACGCCGCCGCGCACCGCGTCGCGCAGGGATTCGTCAAAGGGATTGATGCCGTCGATGGCCCGCAGCTGGGGCGTCACCGGGTCGTTGTATTCGTTGTAATCCTGGCCCTCGTAGCCCACGGCCCAGCCGTCCAGGCCGATGTGCCCGTGGGCCTCCACCAGCCCGGGCCAGATCTGCCTGCCGGCAGCGTCCACCTGTGCCGCGCCCTCGGGGGTCTCCAGGCCCGGGCCGATGGCCGCCAGCTTGCCGTCTTGGATCAGTATGTCGCCCACATAGGGCTGCGCGTTCACGGCGTCGTGTATGAGGCCGTTCTTGATGATGGTGGTCATGTATGCGCCTGCTTTCGTATCAAGATTTGCAGCTTCATTATAGCACGGCGGGCGGCGGAAGTAAATTCGGATTTGCGGCGCAAATCCGAATTTGCTTCTGCCGGTGAACTATGCTATAATGATATCCGGCATACTATGGAGGTAGATATTCATGCATTGGGATATCGGGATAGACCTGGGCACGCAGAGCGTGCGGATGGCCGAACTGAAGTCGGGGCCGGTGATGAGCGCCCCGGCGGCGCTGGCGTTCCGGGAGGGCAACCGGACGCCGATCTGCGCGGGGGAGATCGCCCAGCGCCTGGTGGGGCGGACCTGCGAGGGCGTGGAGGTGGTGTATCCGCTGCGGGACGGCGTGCTGGAGAACAACCTCTACGCGGCGCGGATGTTCCAATGGCTGTTCAAGCGCTCCGAGAGCGTGAACACCCGGCGGCGCTTCGGCGCGATGATCACCTGCGCGCCCTTCGCCCGCCCGGTGCAGAAGGAGGCCATGCTGACCGCGGCCATCGACGCCGGGGCGGCGGAGGCGGCGCTGGTGCGCTCGGACGCGGCGGCGGCCATCGGCGCGGGCCTGGATCTGAACGGCCCCGAGGCCAAGCTGCTGGTGGACGTGGGCGCGGGCAAGATCACGGCCACGCTGTTCACCTTCGGGCGCGTGGCGGCCTTCGGCTATCTGCCCTATGGCATGAACCGCGTGGACGACCGCATCCGCCGGATCCTGCGCAGCGACTACGGCTATCGCGTGGGCGCGGCGGCGGCGGAGGAGATCAAGCACACGCTGGGCAGCGCCATGCCCGACAAGGCCCCCCGGGACATCATCATGCACGCCGTGGGCATCAACGTGGCCCAGCGCATGCCGGTGAACTTCGACGTGGAGACCAAGCCGGTGCTGGACGCCTGCGAGGACGTGGTGTCGGAGCTGGCCCGGCTGGTGAACACCGTGGTGGACAATGCCCCCGAGGAGCTCTCCGCCGACCTGAACGACGCCGGGGCGGTGCTCACCGGCGGCGGCGCGGCCATGACCGAGCTGGACCGCCGCGTCGGCCAGGCCCTGGGCATCCCCTGCCGCGTGGCCGACGCCCCCGAGACCTGCGCCGTGCGCGGGCTCTGGCGCGTCATGGAGAACCCCGAGGCCTATCGGGGCGTCATGATGGAGCGCCAGAGCAAGCAGGTGTGGTAGGTCGGGAATGAGGCATCAGGCAACAGGCATCAGGCATTAGTCGGAATGTTGGGGAGACGGATTGCCACGTCGGCCTGACGGCCTCCTCGCAATGACATCGTTCGATTCTGTTTCCCCGCAGCTTTGCCACAGGCAAAGCTGGTTCGGCCAAAGGCCGAACTGCCGACGGTCGATTCTGCGAATCGAGCGCGGCACCGTGTGACGTGGCAATCCGGTCCTCCTGCCGGGGCATCCCTTCGGGCGGGGTCGCCTGCCACATCCCTATACGACAAAAGGAGAGGATCGCTTGAAGCGCGCAGTCGTCGCGGGCAACCGCCGGGTGGAATACACGCTGATCCAGGCGTCCCGGCGGGACGTGCTGTTCCAGGCGCTGCCGGAGGCGGGCATACGGGTGTACGCGCCGAAGTACATGCGGCTGCGGGACATCGACGCCATGGTGCGCGAGCGGGCGGACCAGCTGGCCGGGATGCTCCGGGACGTGGAGGCGCGGCTGGAGGCGGACCGCCTTGCCCATCCGATGGCCGACGGCACCGCGATCATGGTCGAGGGCGAGCGCAAGACGCTGCGGCTGCGCCGGGGCGCGCGGCGCACCGGGCGGGTCGAGGGGGACGCGTACCTGCTGACGCTGCCCGACCCCGACAGCGACGAGGCCGTGCGCGCCGCCGTGAAGAGCACCCTCTCCGCCCTGGCGCTGAAGCGCATCCGCGAACGGCTGGAATACCACGTGCCCCGCATCGGGCGGGCCCCCGGCCGCGTCGCCATACGGGACCAGAAGAGCCGCTGGGGCAGCTGCTCCCAGAAGGGCAACGTCAACTTCAACTGGAAGCTGGTCATGGCCCCGCCCCCGGCGCTGGATTACGTGGTGGTCCATGAGCTGTGCCACCTGTATGAGTTCAACCACTCGCCCCGCTTCTGGGCGCTGGTGGCGCGCCACATGCCCGATTACGAGGTCTGGAAGAAGTGGCTGAAGGCGCACGGGAAGGAACTGGGGGTTTAGGGAAAAGGCAATAGGCATTGGTTCAATAGTTTTATTTGGAGGTTGCAGAGAGCATGTACAGGAAGAATGCGTGGGAGAACTATGACGGTGAGGAGCGGGCGCGCCTGGGCGCGTTCGCGGACGCCTACCGGGCGTTCCTGGACCGGAG
>ONHI01000067.1 GCA_900317565.1 uncultured Eubacteriales bacterium | reverse complement strand
GACCGTGCCGAAGGAAAAGCCCTCGTCCCTGAAGATCGGGAAGTAGTTGAGCCGGTTGTTGAATACGATGATCTCCGCGATGCGGGAGGCGTCCGCGGGTGTGGCGGGACGGATGGCGTCACTCATTGATCTGCACCTTCTGTTTCAGGGGTTTCATTCAAAAACCGCCACACCGCCTCAGCGACGCCCGCGGGCAGGCCGGGGACCTTCCTGATCTCGTCCACGTCGGCCTTCTTGAGGGCCTCGACGGTCTTGAAGTGCTTGAGTATGGCCTTCTTGCGGGTGGGGCCGACGCCGGGGATGCCGTCCAGCCGCGACGATATGGAGGCCTTGCCCCGCAGCGTGCGGTGGTGGATGATGGCGAAGCGGTGGCTCTCGTCGCGCACCCGCTGGATCAGGTGCAGCGCGGGGGAGTGGCGGTCCAGCAGAATGCTCTCCTCCTCGTCTGGCAGCACGATCTCCTCGATGCGCTTGGCCAGGCCGATCATCGGTATGTCCAGCCCCTGGGCCAGCATGGCCTCCCGGGCGGCGGCCAGCTGTCCGCGCCCGCCGTCCACCAGGATCAGGTCCGGCAGCCAGGAGAACTTGCCGCCCTGGGGATCGAGCCCCTTCTCCCGCCGATCGGCCAGCTCGTCCAGCCCGTGGGACAGCCGCCGGGTGATGACCTCGTACATGCTGGCGAAGTCGTTGGCGCCCTCCACGGTCTTGATGCGGTAGTGGCGATACTCCCGGTTGGCGCTGACGCCGTCCACCATGACCACCTCGCTGGCCACGGACAGCGCGCCCTGGGTGTTGGAGATGTCGTAGCCCTCGATGCGCCGGGGCAGCTCCCGCAGGTTCAGCACGCTCTGCAGCTCCTCCAGCGCGCCGATGGTGCGGGCATGGCTGTTGGCGTTCTTGCGGTCCAGCTTGTGGGCCTCGTCCCGCAGGTTCTTGATGGCCATGCGTACCAGCTTCAGCTTCTCGCCCCGCCGGGGGGTGAGGATGTAGGTGCGCGCGCCGTGCTGCTCGGACAGCAGCTGCTCGATCACGTCGTGCTCCGGCGGCGTGGCGGAGAGCAGTATCTCCCTGGGCGGCATGTTCTCCGGGCCGTAGTATTGCAGCATGAACTGGGTCAGGATCTCGCCCTGCTCCTCGTCGCCCGCACCCTCCAGCGTGAAGCGCTCCGAGCCGATCATCCGCCCCGAGCGCACGAACATCAGCTGCACCATGGCGTCGGCGTCGTGGGGCAGCACGGCGATGATGTCCTGGTCCGCCTGGGCGGTGGAGATGGCCTGCTGCTTCTGCATGATGGCCTCCACGGCGCGGATGCGGTCGCGGTAGAGCGCCGCGCGCTCGTAGTTCATCTCCCTCGAGGCCTCCGACATGCGGGCCTTCAGCGCGTCCAGCACCGGGGCGTATTTGCCGTTCAGGAAGTCCATCACGCCCGATATGGTCTGGCGGTATTCCTCCTCGGAGATCAGCCCCGCGCAGGGGGCGGGGCACTGGCCCACCTGATGGTGCACGCAGGGGCGCAGCGGCTTTTCGGGGTTGAGCGCCTTCTTGCACACGCGGATGGGGAACACCATCCGCACCACGTCCAGCACCTCCCGCACCACCGTCGCGCCCTGGTAGGGCCCGAAGTAGCGCGCGCCGTCCTTCTCCTGCCGCCGGGCCAGGTCCACCCGGGGAAAGCGCTCCCGCAGGTCCACGCGGATGTAGGGATAGGCCTTGTCGTCCTTCAGCTTGATGTTGTAATGGGGCATGTGCAGCTTGATCAGGTTGCACTCCAGCGCGAAGGCCTCCATCTCCCCGTCCACCAGCATGATGTCGAAATCGTCGATCTTCTCCACCATGGCCCGCACCTTGGGGGTGTGCTGGGCGTTGTAGTGGAAATACTGGCTGACGCGGTTCTTCAGGTTCACCGCCTTGCCCACATAGATGATCTCGCCCTCCGATTTCATCAGGTAGCACCCCGGCGAATCGGGCAGGTTCGCGATCTTGAATTCCAGCTCCGGCGACATCCGCGCGCCGTTCCAGGGCTTTTTCCAGGCTTCGGACATGGGACCTCCTTGGGAGAGTGAAGAGTGGAGAGTGGAGAGTGAAGATATACGGTGCGGGATCACATTATTCCCGGGGGTGTCGGGGGCGGGCAGCGCCCCGACGTTCAATCGTGCCTGGCGACATGTGCGGCAGGCACGGGGCGATTTTTGAGGCGGGGAGCTTGCCCCCAGAGCAAAAATCGCTTCCCTGCGGATTTTGCGACCGGAGCCTTCAGGCTCAAGCAAAATCCGTCAAAGGGGTGGTAGTGGCGGGGGAAGCAGGTCCCCCGCCACATTAATATATCATAAATTCACTTTATGGTCCAGCAGCCACGCGCTGGCGGCGGTAAAGGCGGCGCAGAGCACGGCGTTGAACAGCAGCCCCCAGGCCACGGCGCCGGTCATCTCGGCAAAGGGGGTGTCGAGAGCGACGCGGCTGTAGATCAGCTTCTGGGCCAGCGCGTTCGCGCCCCAGGTGAGGCCCACGAAGAAGACCAGGCTGATCAGCGTGCGCACGAAGCCCTTCTTGTTTTGCAGCAGCGTGGCGGCCAGCGTGATGGCCAGGTAGGCGGTGCACATGGTCAGCACCAGCTCGATCAGCACGGTCACGCCCGCGAACAGGGCCATGCGCAGGATCTGCATCACGTCGGCGTTGGCCTTCAGCCCGAAGCGCAGCACCATGTTGATCTGCTGCATCGTGTCGGCGCTGATGTCCAGCTTGTCGAGCAGATAGCGGAAGTCCAGGAAGGCGACGCTGCCGAAGAGGGCCGTGACGACCAGGGCGGTCAGCGCCGTGAAGGCCAGCTTCGACAGCACCACGCCGACGGGCCGCACCGGCACCATGAACACCAGATAGCCGGATTTCTCCCGCAGCTCCCGGTCATAGCTGGCGATGCCCGCCACAAGGACGTAGGCGTATACCAGGAAGGTCAGCAGCGTGATCAGCCCCAGGCAGACGCCCATCATCGTCTCCTTGCCCATGGCCTCGCCGACGATGAAGCCCGCCTCCAGGGCGACGAGCGCCGCCAGCAGCGCCAGCAGCGTGGTCCGCAGCTTGCGGAATTCGTATTTCATCAGCTTAAGCATGCGCGCTCACCTCCTGGGTGGGATGCTCCGGGTCCGCCGAGGCGTGGCCGTAGACTTCGATGTACAGGTCCTTCAGCGTGCGGCCCGTGCAGATCTCGTCCTTGCCGCCCGCCATGATCAGCTTGCCCTTCTTCAGGAACACGGTGTCGTTCACCACGTCCTCCAGCTCGTCCACCAGGTGGGTGGAGATGATCATCGTGCGGCCCTCCCGCCGCCCGGCGAGTATGGCGTCGATGGTCTGGGTGCGGGTGAGTATGTCCACGCCGTTCAGCGGCTCGTCGAACATCATCACGTCGGCGTCCCGGCTCAGCGTCAACGCCAGCCGCAGCTTCGCCGCCATGCCCGAGGAGAGCTGGCGCACCTTGTCCTCCTGCTCCAGCTCCATCTGCGCAAGCAGCTGGCGGAAGCGGGCGGGGTCGAAGTCCGCAAAGAAATCGGCATAGTATTTCCCGGCGTCTTTGATGGTCATGTAGTTGTAGAAGTAATTCTCCGTGGGCATGTAGGCCACGCGGGCCTTGGTGGCCGCGCCGATGGCCTGGCCGTTCAGGCGGATCTCGCCCGACGTGGGCCGCGACAGCCCCGCGATGAGCTTCATCAGCGTGGTCTTGCCGCTGCCGTTCGGCCCCAGCAGCAGCGCCGTGCTGCCCGGCCGGAGATCAAAGGACACATCGTCCAGCGCCGCGCGGCGCAGGTACTTCTTGGTCACATTCTTGATTTCAAGCATGGTTTGCAGCTCCTCCAACAAAGGTTATGACAACCATTATATACGCCTGTGTTAATTATGATCGTCCCGCCGTGTCGGACGGGTAGCCAATCGGTGCGATTGTGCGATCCAGCCCAGCAGGATGGATGCATCGGGCATCAGGCAGAACGCCTGATGCCCGATGTCTCTTTCCCTGTCACCCCACATACTCTATCGCCTTCTTCAGCGCCTTGGCGGCGAGCTCGGAGGGCATGCGCGCGCCGGCGCCGCCGCCCTCGATGACCACGGAGATGGCGTAGGGGTGGGAATCGTCGTAGAGGAAGCCGGTGAACCAGGCGTTGGTCTCCACGGACTTGTCGTCGCTGACCTCGGCGGAGCCGGTCTTGCCGCACACGGTATAGCCGTCGATGCGGGCGCGGGTGGCGGTGCCGCTCTGCACGGTCTCATACATGTATTCGGCGATCTTGCTGGCGGCGGAGGCGCTGAGCACCTGGCGATAGGCGGTGGGCGCGCCGGACTGGGTGACGCTGCCGGTGGAATTGGTGATCTGCTGGATCAGCCAGGGCTTCATCATCATGCCGCCGTTGGCCACGCTGCCGGCGATCATCGCCATGTGCAGCGGCGTGACCAGCACCTCGCCCTGGCCGATGCCCGCCCAGACCAGGCCGTTCATGTTGCTGACCTCGGTGGGGAAGGCGGAATTGTAGACCACGAAATCCCCGAACTTGAAGTTCTCGTTGAAGCCGAAGCGCTCGGCGGTGTCCCGCAGGCGCTCCAGGCCCAGCTGGTAGGCGAGCTTTCCGAAGGTGACGTTGCAGCTGCGCTTGAAGGCGTTTTTCAGGTTCAGCGTGCCGTGGGACGCGCCCCCGGCGCAGACGATGTGGCCGCCGTCGTATTCCCACTCGCCGGAGCAGGTGAAGCTCTGGCCGATGACGTCCGGGTCGTTGGTGACGGCGGAGGCCAGCGTCACGATCTTGAACACCGACCCGGGGGTGTACAGCCCCTGCAGGCAGCGGTTCAGAAAGGCGGTGTCCTCCACCTCGGCGTCGGCCCGGTTGGCCAGGTCGTAGGGGTCGTAGCCCGGCAGCGATACCATCGCCAGGATCTCCCCGGTCTTGTAATTGGTCACGCACACCGCGCCGCGATAGCCCTCGGGGAATTCGCTGGCGATGTAGGCCTGCAGCGGGCCGTCCACGGTGATGCGCACGCTGCTGCCCACGTGGCGGCTGCTGTGGAACAGCTCGCTGAGCCGGTCCACCAGCGAGGTGGAGATGTCCAGCAGCGTGGAGGAATAGAAGGTCTCGATGCCGGTGCCGCTCATGCCCGCGATGTCGCCCACAGTCTGGGACAGCGCCCGCCGGGCGGTGGCGTTGGCGAGGTATTGCCGCGTGCCGTCCTCCGCGGAGGTGGCCAGCACGGTGCCGTCCCGGTCGGTGATGTCGCCCCGCAGGCTGTTCGTGGCCCGCAGCCGGTTGTTGCGCACGTCCGAGGCCCATATGCTGCCCTGGGTGAACACCGTCATGGCGAACCAGGCCGCCAGGCCCACGAACATCACCACCACCAGCGTGCCCACCAGCCGCATGTTTCGGCGAAGCTCCTTCATCCTATTTCCTCCCTGATTTCCAGCGTCTCGATGTCCCGCGCCTCGTCCTCCGCGTTCATCGACGACATGCCCAGCAGCAGGCCCATGGAGAAGAAGGTGGAGATCAGGGACGAGCCGCCGTAGCACACCAGCGGCAGCGTCACGCCGGACAGCGGCAGCAGCTTGGTGTTGCCGCCCACGATCAGCATCGTTTGCAGCCCCAGTATGACCACCAGCCCGAAGGCGGCCAGCGAGTGGAAGGAGGTGCGGGCGTTGAAAGCCACGATCAGCCCCCGCATGATGATCAGCACGTACACGGCCAGCAGGCCCACGGCGAAGATCAGCCCGAACTCCTCTGTGATGGCAGCGAATATGAAATCGGAGTGGTACAGCGGTATGTTGCGGGGCATGCCCAGCCCCAGGCCCATGCCGAACAGCCCGCCGCTGCCGATGGCGATCAGCGCGTGGACCAGCTGGTAGCCCAGGTTTTCCGGGTCGGACCAGGGATTTTTCCAGATGGCGACGCGCTCCTGCACCAGGGGCACCAGATGATAGGCCAGCACCGCCGCGCCCGCGCCCATGCCCAGGCCGGACAGCGTGATCAGGGCGTTGCTGGTGGCGGCGTAATACATCAGCACCGTGGTCAGGAAGTACAGCAGCACCGCGCCCAGATCCTTTTCCGCCAGCAGTATGGCGCAGCAGGCCGCCGCGAAGGCGATGGTGGGGATGCACTTGCCGAAGCTGGGCCGGTTGGAAAAGCCGCTGGCCAGGCAGAGTATCATCACCGGCTTCATGAACTCGCTGGGCTGCAGCGAAAAGCCGCCGAAGCCCACCCAGTTGCGCGCGCCGAATTTATAGATGCCGATCACCGGCATGAAGGGCGAGGCCAGCGCCAGCAGGCACAGCGCCATCAGCCAGGGGGTGTGCTTCTTCCAGCTGCGCCAGCGGCGTATGAACGCCGCCCCGCCGAACATCACGCCCACCCCCGCCAGCGCGTAGATGGCCTGGGTGCGGGGGGTGACGTCGGATTTCGCGATGTCCGACAGCGATATCAGCCCTACGCTGCACAGCAGCAGCACCAGTATCAGTATCGCCCGGTCCACCGGCCAGAGCCGGCCCATCATCAGCGTCACCAGCCAGGTCAGCGCCGGCAGCGCCACGGCCAGCGCCAGCGCCTGGAGGTTCACCGCCTCCTTCTGGAAGGCGATCAGCAGCATCGCCGCCGCCTGGAACAGCATCACCGCCGACAGCAGCAGCCGCGTATTCGAGCGCATCAGCGCCTTTTTCATGCGATCAAGTTTGGTAGCCATATCAAAAATCCATTATACGTCAAAAAAGTCCTGTTCGTCCTCCGGCTCCACCACATGCCGCAGCACCGGCTGCTCGCGGAAGAGGTCGTCGGGATCGGGATAATCGCCGCCTTCGGGCTCCCGCCGGTCCCGGAATTCCCGCCGGGGACGGGCCGCGGGCTCGGGGGTCTCGGCCAGCACCAGCAGCAGCCGGACCTGGCCCAGTATGAATTCCCCGCCGTCCGGCAGCGTCAGCGCCTTGACGGGGCGTCCGGCCGCGTCGCGCATCGGCGCGCCGGCGTGGGTGCGTATCCTGAGCCCCTCCTCCGCCAGCTGGAAGTAGGCGTGGCGACGGCGCACGCTGCTGTGGCGTATGCGGATGTCCGCCCGGCGGGAGGTGCCGATCATGCCCTCCCGGATCACCGGATAGCGCATGCCCCGGCGGGCCTTCTCGTCGCCCTCCAGCACCACCAGCTCGCCGCTCAGGCCCGTCTGGGGCGACATGCGCCGCAGCGTCGCCGCCCGGCGGCTGTCGACGATGGTGATGCGCCATGCCCGCGCCACGATCAGCAGCATCAGGCCCGCAAACACGTATCGCGCCGCCAGCGCGATGAGCTCGTAAACCGATTGGGACATGGCAATCACTTCCTCTCCGGTCCCGGGACAAATCGGGATTGATAATCAACCATTCTACATTATAGCCCCCCAATGTATATCTTTCAAGGCGGCCGGGGCGGGGCGATGGGACTTAATTGTGACGAAATATGTGCGAAAAGGGGCGAAATGTCCCGATTTCTCCCCACATGGCGGGGCCGTGTGTGCTATAATATACTGGGCTTTTGGAGCCGGGCGGAAATGTGTATAGACCCGGCGAAGGCTGTCAATAATTGGAAACGAGAGCAAAACGGCGGGCGGCCCATCTGCGCGCGGCCCGCCCACGGAGGCGCTATGAGATATCCTGTTGTTCAAAGAAAGCTGATCTGCGCGCTGGCGCTGCTGCTGGCGCTGGCCATCCCCGCGCGGGCCGCGGGGCTTTGGAGCTGGCTGACGGGCCAGCCGGACCCGACGGAGGCGCCCGCGAGCGAGGCGGCCTTTTCCGACGCCCCGACGCTGCCCCCGGCGGAGGCCATACTGCCCGGGGAGACCCCAGCGCCGGCGTACACCCCCGCGCCCATCCCCGCCGCGACCATCGAGGACGACGGCCAGCTGCGGGTGGAGCTGCGCTCACTGGGCTACCCCGCCCAGCTGCACCTGACCCTGGCGGGCGTATACGCGGTGGACGCCGACCCCGGCTTCCGCTTCGAGCGGGACACCCGGGTGACGCTGTCGGCGGGGTCGGGCAGCGTGTACCTGTCCGTCGGAGGCCTGACCATCGACATGGGCCAGTCCGTGGCGCTGACCCGGCACAGGGCCGCCGAGGGCGAGCAGAACGGCGTCTACATCGACGAATCGGAGAAGGACACGCTGTATTGCGGCGACCTGACCGTCTCCACCGAGGGCGACGGGCTGCGCGCGGTGCTGAAGATCCAGGTGGAGGACTATCTCTACGGCGTCGTGGCCTATGAGATGAGCGATTCCTTTCCCATCGAGGCGCTGAAGGCCCAGGCCGTGGCGGCCCGGACCTACGCGCTGCAGCGCAAGTGGCAGTCGGGCGGCCGGGACTACGACCTGGTGGACACCACCGCCGACCAGGTGTTCAAGGGCTATGACGCCCAGTACGCCAATGTGATCGAAGCCGTGGACGCCACCCGGGGCGTGGTGGGGCTGTACGACGGCGGCTTTGCCGTCTGCTATTACACCGCCAGCAACGGCGGCCAGACGGCGCTGCCCAGCCAGGTCTGGGACCACTTCGACGGCGAGGAGGGCTACCTGGCCATGGCGGACGATCCCTATGACGTGGAGAACCCCCGCAGCCTGCAAAACGAGCTGACCGTCACCGCCCGCTGCGAGGGCAGCGCGGCGCTGAAGGAGATGCTGGAGGCGGCGCTGGGGGACGCGCTGGCGGGCGAGGGCTACGGCGCGGGGGAGTGGGAGTTCGATTCCATCGCGTCGATCACGCCGGTGGATCCCCGCTTCGAGGGCAGCCGGATGTACGACGGCCTGCGCTTCGAGCTGCGGGCGAAGCTGCTGGCGCCTGTGGCGACGCCGGAGCCCACGGACACGCCGGAGCCGACGGATACGCCGGAGTCCACGGACACCCCGGAGCCGACGGACACCCCGGAACCTACGGATGCCCCGGAGCCGGAGGACAAGCCTGAAGCCACGGACGCGCCCGGATCCGACGACGAGCAGGCGCTGGAGGCCCTGGCGGCGGCGCTGACGGGCGGCGAGCCCATGCCCACCGCCCCGGACGCGCAGCTGCCCGAGGCCACGGAGATCCCCCGGGAGTGGGTGCTGTCCGAGCGGACCTTCCCGGTGACGCTCAGCGTGTACGATCAGATCAAGGACGGCCTGAGCCTGGGCCTGAACGCCGCGGATTACGAGCTGGTCTCGGTGGACACCCAGCTGGACGGCGCGGGCGCGGCCACGGGCTTCACCCTCGTGATGCGCCGCTTCGGCCACGGCGTGGGCATGAGCCAGCGCGGGGCCCAGTGGATGGCCGGGCACTACGGCGAGCTGTGGCAGCGGATCGTGGGCTTCTACTATCCCGGGCTGTCCGTGGAGCGCATGGATTGGCCCGAGGAGGCGCTGACCCAGCTGGACGCGCTGCCGGACAGCGTCGGCGCGGCCCGGCCCAAGCCCACCCCCACGCCCAGCCCCGCGCCGCTGCCGGAGCTGGAGGCGGGCGAGCGCTACGCCACCGTCACCGCCACGTCCCTGAACGTGCGCGAGCGGCCCACCACCTCCGCCCGCGCCATCGCCCAGCTGGCCAAGGACCGGAAGGTGATCGTCTGCTCCGAGCCCGACGCCGACGGTTGGGTCAGCATCCGCACCGCCGAGCTGGAGGGCTTCGTCAAGGCGGAGTATTTGAAGTAAGTATCGATTTACACGAGCAAAGGAGCGCTCCATGTCCCGCCGCATCTTCCTCGCGCTGCTGTGCGCCCTGATCGCCTCGGCCCTCGGGTCGGGGCTTTGGGGCGTTTTGGCGGAGGCGGCGGACGGCGCGGCGGCGGAAGCGCCGCCGCCGCGCCGCCTGCCCGCGGGCGCGATGGCGGAGGTGGACCTCTCCCGGGGCGAGGCGGTCTTCGCGTTCACCGCGCCGTCGGGCAGCGTTTACGACGTCTGGCTGTTCCCGGCGGAGGAGGAGCCGCCCCAGGTCCACGCGGCGCTGTACCGGGGCAGCCGCCTTGTGGCCGAGGGCGATGGGTCCATGCCCGCGCTGAGCCTGCGCCTGACGGCGGGGGCGGAGTACACGCTGCGCCTCAGCGGCACGGGCCGCGGGCGGCTGGAGCTGGCGCGGCACGCGCTGAGCCGCTGCTTCCACCGGCCCCTGGCGCTGAATGCCGCCGGGGACGCCTACTCGAAGGCCTTCGCCCGGGAGGGCGACGCCCACTGGTACGCCGTGGACGCCGACGGCACGCTGCCGGTGGCGCTGGTGGGCGTCCCGGCGGAGAGCAGCCTGCGCCTGGCGGCGATGGTGTTCGACGACGGCGGCAACCTGCTGTCCGAGGCGGCCCGCACGGCGGGCGGCGCGTGCCTGATGGATTTCACGCCCCAGGCCGGGCGGCGCTATTACATACGGCTGTGGGCCGAGGGCGGCGCAACGGGCCTTTACGAGCTGCGGCTGGTGCGGCTGGACGGCGGCGCGCTGCCGGACCGCGTGACGCTTTCCCAATCCTCGATGACGCTGGAGGGGCGCTCCGTGCAGCGGCTGGAGGCCCGGGTGAGCCCGGAGGACGCGGGCGGCGCGATCTACTGGGAGAGCAGCGATCCCGGCGTGGCCCGGGTGGACGCCCTGGGCAACGTCACCGGGCGGGGCGTGGGCCAGACTGTGATCACCGCCTACGGCGCGGGCGGCGAGAGCGCAAGCTGCCGGGTGGAGGTGCTGTACGTGCCGGTGGAGGGCGTGGAGCTGCTGACAAAGCGCATGTCCCTGAGCGTGGGCGACGACGCCGCGGTGGAGTGCGAGGTGCTGCCCGCCAACGCCAGCGAACCGCGCCTGGGCTATGACGCCGCGCCGGAGGGGATCGTGGAGATCGACCGGCGGGGCGTGCTGAGGGGCGTGGGCGAGGGCACCGCCGTGGTCACCGTGTACAGTGCGGACGGCGGGCTGTTCGACGCGCTGACGGTGGAGGTCGGCCCCGCGCCGAAGCGCTGGCGCGCGCTGCTGGTGGGGGAGCAGAACTACGCCTCCACCGTGGCGGCGGTGCGCACCGGCTCCGTCAATTCCGTGGCGGGCCTGCGCAGCATGCTGGGCGCGCTGTCCTTCTCCGGCGCGCGCTTCCAGGTGTCCACGCTGCTGGACGCCTCCCGGGACGGGGCGCTGGCCGCCGTGGACGCGACCTTCGCCGAGGCGCGGGAGGGGGACCTGTCCCTGTTCTACATCACCTGCCACGGCTATTACGCCGGGGGCATGACCTGCTTTCAGATGTACGACGGCTCCGTGCTGACCGCCGCGGAGCTGGCCGCGGCGCTGCGGGCCGTGAAGGGCGACGTGCTGGCGGTGATCGACTGCTGTGGCAGCGGCGGCGTGATCGCCCGGGCCAGCGGCACCGGCGACATCCTCAAGGGCATCGGCGCGGTGTTCGGCGGCGGGGTCGGCCCCGGCGTGATGAACAGCAGCAAGCTGCGGGTGCTGGCCAGCGCCGCGCTGGAGCAGGACAGCTACCGGCTCAGCCTGGACGGCGAAGCCGCCGAATCGGACATGGCCACGGTGTTTGCCCGGGCGCTGTGCGAGGCCGGGGGCTGGAGCATCGACCGCGCCGCCCGCAGCGCGCTGGCCGCCGACGCCGACCTGGACGGGCGGGTGACGCTGGACGAGCTCTACGGCCATGTGTCCCGCCGCGTGATGTGGTATCTGGGCCGGACCGGCGAGCGCACCGGACAGGAGTACGCCCAGAGCGTGCAGGTCTGGCCCGAGGCCGACGGCACGGTGATTTTTGAGCGCTCCTTCCGATCCTGATACATTGACACAATTCCCGGCATTTGATAGAATAAATCATGACCAAAGCGATGCGGCGCGGGAGGTGGAGCACCATGCGAACGGGCGCGATCCCCGGTGTGAACCGCAGTGAATTCGGCCGGCGGGCGCGGGCGTGCCTGGAGGCCCTGTTCCTGCTGCTCACGGGCGTATACCTGCTGTACAGCTTCGGACAGATCACCACCTTCGTGCCGGGCATCCCCATACGCTTCGAAAAGTGGCTGCTGCTGGCGATGGGCGGCGCGGCCGTCGCGCGGCTGGCGTTCATCGGGCCCTTCCGGTGGAAGACCCTGGCCGGGATCGCCATCGCCGGGGTCTACGGCATGAGCTATCGCGCGGGCCGCTATCGGTTTTTGCTGTACCTGGCGGTGCTGACCGTCGGGCTGATCGACGTGGACTACCGCCGGGTGCTGCGGGTCTACCTGGCCGCCGTGGGCGGGCTGCTGGCCGCCACGGTGATCGCCGCGCTGGCGGGCAGCATCGCCAACATCGTCCACTTCCGGGACGACAGCGTGCGCAGCAGCTGGGGCGTGGCCTATCCCACCGACTTTTCATCGATATTCCTGTTCGTGCTGCTGGCGCTGTGGGCCGCGTGGCGGAAGCTGCCGGACTGGGGCATGCTGCTGCTCAGCCTCACATCGGTGCTGCTGGCGCTGCTGGTGACCCGAAGCCGCAACTGCCTGCTCAGCAGCGTGCTTTTCAGCTGCGTCGTCGGCTGGCGCTGGCTGGAGAGCGCCCTGGCGGGGAAGCGCTGCGGCAGGGCGCTTCAAAGGGCCTGCGACGCACTGGTGGCGCTGGCCTTCCCGCTGTGCGCGGCGGCGGCCTTCGGCATGGTGTATCTCTATTCCCGGGACACGGCGCTGGGGCTGCGGCTCAATGAGATGCTCTCCGACCGGCTGCGGCTCTGCCTGGAGGGCTTCCGCGCCCACGGGATCACGCCCTTCGGCGCGGCCTTCGAACAGATCGGTTACGGCTTCTCGCCCTTCCCGCCCCTGGACTACAACTTCATCGACAGCTCCTATGTGCTGATACTGCTGCGCTACGGCTGGGTGACGCTGGCCATGCTGGCGGTGCTGTGGGGCGTCACGGCGCTGCGGGCCGCCCGCAGCGGCAACCGGCGGCTGGCGCTGGTCATGGCCGTGATCGCCTTCCACTCCATCGTGGAGCACCACTTCACCGAGGCCCACTTCAACGTCATGCTGGTTTTGCCGCTGACCGCGCTGCCGGCGTTTCGCCCGGAGCCGGCGCGGCCCCGGCGGGAGGACCTGGCTGCGGGCGGCGCGGCGGCGCTGCTGTGCGCGGCGCTGTGCTGGCTGTTGCCCCGGCTGATCACCTGGCTGCGCACGCTGTTCGGCGCGCTGGGCTGGCGCGGCGAGGGCCGGGCGGTGTTCCCGGCGGGACTGATAAGCCTCGCCGTGGCGGCGCTGCTGGGCGTCGTGATCTGGACGCTGTGCGGCATGGCGCGGGACATCGCGGGCCGACGCAAGCCCCGGGCCGCGCGATACGTCGCGCTGGCGGTCTGCGCCGCGCTGGGGGCGGGCGGCTTCGCGCTGGGCAGCGCGGCCCTCGACCGGACGGCGGCCGGGCAGGCGGCGCTGCTGGAGGCGGACGCCCCGGCGATGGAGGCGATACTCGGCGCGGCCACGGGCCGCGTGTACGCCGACGAGCTGCCCGTGCTGTACCAGCGCCGCTTCGGCGGCGTCAGCCCCACGGTGCTGCCGGGGGAGGACCTGGCCCGCAAGGCCGGCGCGACGGTGCTGGCGGACGCGGGCGAGGAGCGCCGCGCGTTCCTGCAGCGGGGCTTCCGGTACGCCCAGATCTCCGACGCCCACTGCGTCTACACCGCGGACCCCGGCGCGATCGGGGCGCTGGAGGCGGCGGGCTTCACTGTTGCCGATTACTATTACACCCCCATGCCGGTGGACCTGGCGGCGGAGGCCGAGCTGAACGGCCTGCCCATCGACGATGGCGGCATGCGGCTCAGCGGCCCGGACCACTCGCTGATCTACGGCCCCTACCGGGACCTGAACGAGGGCAGCTACGCCGTGGAATACCGGCTCGCCCTGCCGGAGGGCGCGAGCGCGGAGGAGGGCGTGGTCTGCACGCTGCGGGTGCACGCCTATTGGGGCCGGAACGTGGTGGCGGAGCTGCCCGTCTATCGCAGCCAGTTCGGCGAATCCAGCGAATTGACCATCGAGCTGCCCTTCGCAACCAGCTATGCCCGGGCGCTGGAATACCTGGTGTTTGCCGGGGAGGGCCGGGACGTGCTGGTGCGGGGCATCAGCTGCCGCCGGGTGGCGGGATGAACATGTACTCCATAAAATGAACATAAAGGGAGGAAAAACTATGCCGAAAATCACTTTCATGGGCGCGGGTTCCACGGTATTCGCCAAGAACGTGCTGGGGGACAGCATGATGACCCCGGCGCTGGAGGAGAGCACCATCGCGCTGTACGACATCGACGCGACCCGGCTGGACGAATCCGCCATGATGCTGGAGGCCATCAACCGCAACAACGGCTCCAAGGCGAAGATCGAAAAGTATCTGGGCGCGGAGAACCGCAAGGAGGCGCTGCGCGGCGCGAATTACGTGGTCAACGCCATCCAGGTGGGCGGCTACGATCCCTGTACCATCACCGACTTCGAGATCCCGAAGAAGTACGGCCTGAAGCAGACCATCGCCGACACGCTGGGCGTGGGCGGCGTGTTCCGCGCGCTGCGCACCATCCCGGTGATGCTGGACTTCGCCCACGACATGGAGGAGGTCTGCCCCGACGCCTGGCTGCTGAACTACACCAACCCGATGGCGATGCTCACCGGCGCGATGCTGCGGCTGACGGGCGTCAAGACCGTGGGCCTGTGCCACAGCGTGCAGGCGTGCGCCTCCACGCTGCTGAAGGAGCTGGGCATGCCCTACGACGACACCGTGCAGTGGAAGATCGCGGGCATCAACCACCAGGCCTGGCTGCTGGAGCTGACCCGGGACGGCGTGGACCTGTATCCCGAGGTGAAGCGCCGCGCGCTGCTGTACAACCAGGGCCGGCTGGACATCGGCACCCTGGAGGAGCGCATCGCCGTGCTCACCCAGGGCGAGGAGCTGCCCGGCAAGTGGATCGAGCGGCTGCGCGAGGAATATGAGCTGTACAAGAAGGAGGGCAAGCACGGCGACATGGTGCGGCTGGAGCTGATGCGCCGCTTCGGCTATTACATCACCGAATCCAGCGAGCACAGAGCTGATCGACCGCTTCAACATCCCGCTGGACGAGTATCCCCGCCGCTGCATCCACCAGATCCAGGAGTGGAAGGAGCGCGGCCACGAGCTGACCCAGAACCCGACGCTGACCCACAAGCGCACCCACGAGTACGCCAGCTACATCATGGAGGCCATGGAGACCAACGTGCCCACGAAGATCGGCGGCAACGTGCTGAACAACGGCCTGATCACCAACCTGCCCCGCAACGCCTGCGTGGAGGTGCCCTGCCTGGTGGACAAGAGCGGCATCCAGCCCACCTATATCGGCGACCTGCCCGAGCAGTGCGCGGCGCTGAACCGCACCAACATCAACGTGCAGCTGCTGACCATCGAGGCCGCCCGCACGCTGAAGAAGGATTACATCTACCAGGCCGTCATGATGGACCCCCACGCTTCCTCCGAGCTGTCCATCGACGACATCGTCGCCATGTGCGACGACCTGATCGCGGCCCACGGGGACTGGCTGCCGAAGTACCATTGACAACGGATCGAACCCAACAAAAAACGGGCGGAAAACCGCCCGTTTTTTGTTGGCTGATAAGCGCTTATTATCCCTTGACCGAGCCCATGACCAGGCCGGTGGTGAAGTACTTCTGCACGAAGGGATAGACCACCAGGATCGGCACCAGGCCCAGGAACAGCTGGGACGCGCGGCCGGTCTGCTCGTTCATGCGCTGGAGCAGCTCGTAGTAGTTGGAGCCGGACTGGCGCATCATGTCGCGCATGTTGGTCAGCAGCGTCTGCAGGTAGGTCTGCAGCGGATACTTGGCCGGGTTGTTGATGAACAGCGCGCCGGTGAACCAGTCGTTCCAGTGGTTCACGAAGGCGAACAGGCCGACGGTGGCCAGCGAGGGCGTCAGCACGGGCAGCAGGATCGACCACAGGATACGGAAGTTGCCCGCGCCGTCGATGGACGCCGCCTCCTCCATCTCCTTGGGCAGGGAGCGCATGAAGTTCATCAGGATGGCCATGTTGGAAACCGGCACCGCCAGCGGCAGCACCAGCGCCCAGATGCTGTTCAGCAGGTGCAGGTTGCTCATCAGGATGTACCAGGGCACCAGGCCGCCGCCGAAGAGCATCGTGAACACATAGAAGAACATGAAGAAGTTGCGGTCCGGGAACTTCTTGGTGTCCTTGGACAGCGGATAGGCGGTGGTGATCATGCAGAACAGGTTCAGCGCCACGCCCAATATGCACCGCTCTACAGCGATCAGGAAGGAGCGCACGAACTTGCCGTTGCTCATGGCGAACTCATAGGACTGGGTGGTGAAGCCCTTGGGCCAGAAATAGACCTGGCCGGCGGCCACGTAGGTGGGCGCACTGAAGGAGATCGCCAGCGTGTTGACGATGGGCAGCAGGCAGGTCAGGCACACCAGTATGACCAGGATGTAGTTGATGACGTTGAATATCTTTTGTCCCCTTGATCTGAATTGCATCGTGTACCCTCCCTTCTCAGAATACCTTGTAGCCGGCGAACCTGTAGGCGACGAACAGCGACGTGGAGATCAGCACGCTGCTGACCACGCTCTTGAACAGGCCGACGGCGGTACCGATGGCGAACTTGCCGTTCTGCAGGCCCAGGCGGTAGACGTAGGTGTCGATGATGTCGCCGGTGGGATAGACCACGGGGGAGTACAGGTTGTAGACTTGGTCGAAGCCCGCGCTCAGCACGTTGCCCAGGGCCAGCACCGTCATCAGTATGATGATGGGAATCAGCATCGGCAGCGTGATGGACCAGGTCTGCCTCCAGCGGCCCGCGCCGTCGATGACCGCGGATTCGTACAGCTCCGGGTCGATGCCGGTCATGGTGGCCAGGTACACCACGGTGCCGAAGCCGAAGGTCTTCCACATGTCGGAGAAGATCAGCGTCCAGGGGAACACGGCGCGGTTGGAGATGAACTGCACCGGCTTCATGCCCAGGGCCATGAGGGCCTCGTTGACGATACCGGTGGAGCCCAGTATGTCGGTCAGTATGCCGGCCATGATGACCCAGGAGATGAAGTTGGGGATGTAGACGATGGTCTGGAACACGCGCTTGGGGCCATTCTGGCGAATCTCGTTCAGCTGCAGCGCGAACACCACGGAGGCCAGCGTCTGGAACACGATCTTCATGAAGGAGATGAAGAACGTGTTGTAGATGGTGGTCAGGAAGGCGGGCTGGGAGAAGACCAGCTTGAAATTGGCCATGCCCACCCAGGGAGAACCGCCATAGCCCAGGCCGGGGTTGAAGTCCTGGAAGGCCATGATGATGCCGTACATGGGGCCATAGGAGAAGATGGCCGTGAGCACCAGGCCCGGCAGCATCATCAGCAGGAACAGCCATTCCTTCCGGAATCTTTCTTTGAGTTTGCTAAGCACGAGGGCATACCTCCCGTCATCTGTTATTCGGTGGAATATGGGGAACGCCGGCTTTCGCGGGGGCGCCGACGCACCGCCTGCCTTGTAAGGCCTGGCGGCGCGTCGCCGCCTCCGCCTTGAAATGGACGGGGGCTTGCGCGGAAGCCGCAAACAGCCACTGCGCAAGCCCCCTCAGGACTATCGACGATGATTCAGATGTCGCCCTTCAACAATTATTCGGCCTGATCGCCGTAGTACTTGTTGACGGCATCCACCATGATCTGGCCGCCGGCGGCGTACCAGTCGGCGAGGATCTGGTCGTAGTCGTCCACGGGACGGATGCCCATGATGATCTCGGAGACACCGGTGGAGATGATGTCGATGGTGTTGACGGTCTCGTCGAACTCCTCCGGCGGCGGCCCCCACATGTCAGTCTTCTTGATGAAGTCGTTGTCAAGCAGATACTTGGCCAGGTCGTAGGAACAGCCCTCGAAGCCCTGCTGGCAGAAGGCGCCCAGTCCGCCGGGATTCTGCTCGTTGATCCACATCATGGAATCGCCGTACTTCTTCTTCATGCCGGCGGTGAACAGGTCGCTGGTGTCGCCGGTCTCGATGGCGGCGAGCACGTGCTCGAACTGGATCATGTCGGCCTGCGGGTCAAGCACCTCGACGGTGCCGGGCACGTGCTCGCGCTGTCCGTCGGTGTAGGCCTTGAACTCCTCGTCGGTGAGGGTGGTGTTGGGATCGAACATGATGTAGTCGGTGTAGCTGATCAGCTTCATGACGGCGGCGGGGTTCTTGCAGTCCTTGCTGATCACGACCAGCTCGCCGTTCGGGAAGCCGACCTGGCCCAGCACCTGGCTGCCATCCACAGTCGGGAACTGCAGCGGGATCATGTAGGCGTCGTTGCTGCCCTGGGCGGCCACCAGGTTCGGACCGTTCTGCCAGCCCTGCCACTGATAATAGGGCTGGAAGGCGGCGCGGCCGTTGACCACGTCTTCGTTCATGTCGTCAAAGCTCTTGTTCACGAAGTCGGGGCTCAGGATGCCTTCCTGATACCACTTGGCCCAGTACTCCAGCGCGGTCTTGAACTCCTTGTGGGCGATGCCGGGCTTGATGATGCCGTCCTCATCGTCCTTGTACCAGAAGTAGGTGCCCTGGTCGGGGTTGCCCAGATACACGTCGAACATCGGGCCGGTCATGAACAGGTGCTCGAAGTTGTTGGCGATGGCGATGCCGTAGCAGCCATGCTTGTCCATCATGGTCTTGCAGAGGTTCTCGAAGTCCTCGACGGTCTTGAGCTCGGGGGAGCCTTCCTCCTCATACCAGTCCTTGCGGACCCACATGTAGCGCGGGTTGTCGATAACGCCGTAGTAATAGATCGGCACGCCGTACAGCTTGCCATCGACCATGGCGGTCTTGATGGTGTCGGGGTCGGTCTTCTCGAAATCCCGGACGCGCTGGGAGGTGTACTTGGCGTAGACATCGGTGATGTCCTGGATCATGCCGGCCTTCATCAGCTGGCGGAACTGCACGTAGTTCACGCGGAAGGCGTCCGGCAGGTTACCGGAGGCGATGGTGTTGTTCAGCTTGCGGGTATACTCGCCGGAATCCACGATCCAGTCGTAGGAAACCTGGACGCCCAGCTTGTCGTACCAAGCGCGGATCCACTCGTTGTTGGTCTGGTCCTCGCCGTTCTCGAACACAACGTCGGAGCCCTGGCCCTTCGCCAGGCGGATGTTGACGACCGGATCATAGGGCTGCAGCCAGTCTCCCTCCGGCGGCTCGACGTACTCGCGGGTGGCGTCGCCGATCTCGCCGATCGGGGTGGGCTTGAACTCAGCCAGCGCGCTGAAGCAGGACAGCGCCATCAGCAGAGCCAAGACCAGGGTGATCAGTCTCTTCATAGGTTACCCTCCTTTTTCCTCATTTGAGCGCCTTCCGGCGCCAAATTTCACCGTGAAAATGAATGCCCCACGGAATATTAACATTGTAACACATTTTCAATCGATGTCAAGCGCTCTGCACAAAAAAACCCAAATAATTCAAGGTGGACTGATAATTTTGTTATTCCAGGGACAGCGCAAAGCGCCGCCCCCGGAATGGGCCTTATTCAAATTCGATTTCAAACAGCCGCGCGCAGGTCTGACCGGGCAGCTTCACCTTCAGCACGCCGTCCTCCACCGCGTATTCGCAGTCCTGCGCGGTGGGGTAGACGACCTTCGCCGATCTGATCGCGCCCAGGCTGCCCAGCGGGATCTCCGCCCGATCGTTATTCACCGTGAAAACGGAAAGGTAGGCCTTGCCCTTGCCCTTCACGCCGTAGGCCAGCTGGCTGTCGCCCACGCGGCCGAAGCCCAGCGGGAAGAAGGGCACCATCTGCCGCAGCGCGCCGCGGATGGCCTTGTAGGTGGAAATGCCCTCCCGCAGCGTGGCCATGCTGTCCTCGGACATGCTCCAGACAATGCCGCTGATGTAGGGCCGCAGCAGTATGCCGTTGACCATGTTGAAGATCACGTGCTCCCGCTCGTCTACGTAGGGATAGACCCACATGCCGCCCTGCTCCGGCGTGACGGCGGAGGCCACGTTGGCGGCGATATAGGCGTTGTTCACGTAATCGGTCTGGTCGCTGGTGGATTGCAGGCTGTGCAGCGCCAGTATGCCGTAATCCATGCGCTGGGCGCCGGAGCCGCAGTTTTCGATCACCAGGTCGGGATGGCGCTGGTAGATCTCCCGGATCCAGCCGTACAGCGCCCGGTAGTGCTCCAGCATGGCGTCGCCCAGGCTGTCGCTGTTCAGGTCGCTGCCGGGGCCGGTGGTGCAGTTGTAGTCGATCTTGAAGTATTCGCAGCCGTAGTCCGCGATCAGCCGGTCCACCGCGTCGGCGCAGTATTTGCGCACCTCGGGGTTGCGGAAGTCCAGCAGGAAGCGCTTGTTCTCCACGCGGCGCTTGCCGTGGGTGCAGATGAACCAGTCGTCGGGCAGCTTCTTGGCCAGCTCGCACTCGGTGCCCATCACCTCGATCTCCAGCCACATGCCCATCTTCAGGCCCTTGCTACGGGCGTAGTCGTACACGGTCTTCAGGCCGTTGGGGAAGCGCTTGCGGCTCTCCCGCCATTCGCCCACCTTGTCCCACCAGGGACCGTCGTCGTACCAGCCGGCGTCCAGGCAGAAGTATTCGCAGCCCAGCGCCGCGGCCCGGTCGATGATCATCTTGTCCTTTTCCTCGGTGGGATCGCCGAACAGGCAGTTCATGTAGTCGTTGAAGACCACGTACAGGTGCTCGTCGTCCGGGTTGGGGCGGCGGATCAGGCGGCGGTATTGGGTCAGCTGGCCGATGGCCTCGTCGATGCCGCCCACGTCCGCGCCGAAGGCGGCAGGCACGGTGGTGAAGCTCTGGCCCGGCTTCAGGTTCTTCCACCAGAAGCTCTCGTCGCTGGGCCCCAGCAGGCAGACGTACAGGTTCTTGCCGTCGCCCATGCCGTATTCCACCGTCCACGCGCCGGAGTGCTCGATCTGGAAGAAGCACACCTCGCCGCTCTCCGGGTCGCGCACGATGCCCATGGGCAGGTACTGGCTGGTGGACCAGGAATCGCAGCTGCCGTAGTGATAGCGGCTGTTGCCCTTGTCCGGCAGGCTGTAGCCCTCCAGCGGCAGGTGGGCCAGCCCCAGGTCGATGGCGTCGCACCTCTGCCACTGGGCCTCGTTGGACCAGCCGTTGTGGGGGATGTAGAACTCCAGCTTGTCGTAATTGGTGCTCGTCCGGTTCTTGCCCAGCCCGGAATAGAAGAAGGAGGAGGCGTACTCCAGCCCGATGTCCTCCGTCCCGGCGTTGGTCAGCGTGGCCCAGGCGCGGACGACGGAGAGGCCCTTATAGGTTTGCAGGCAGTAGTCCGCCGCCAGCCCGTCCGCCGCCTTCACCGTCAGCGTCAGCAGCCGGCCCTGTTCGTTTTCCTCGATGGTGTGCTTCACATAGCGCCATTCGGGGGACAGGCTGCCCACGTCGTGCTTTCCGGCGTGGAAGCCGCCCGCGCACTCGCCCGTCACGTGCACGGCCAGGAACTGCTTCGGCTTGAAGGGCGCGAAGAAGCCCGCCTCCGGCCGCGCCGCCTGGAGCGGCAGGTCCTCCGAGCTGTCCAGTGTGGAGAAGTTTACCAGCTCCACGCTCTGGTCGTCGTTCACGCGAAAGCGGATCGACAGCTTGCCCTCGGTCAGTGAGATGATCATTTGTTTACGACCTCCTTTTTATGAATGATGTTGGAGAAATGAGGAATTAGGAATGAGGTATGAGGAATTGCGGTACAAATCCCAAAGGGATTTGATTGATATAGGGGAGACCGGATTGCCACGGCGTCCATGCCTTCGGCATCGACGCCTCGCAATGACATACTACAGAACCGATTCAAACGACGTCATTGCGAGGAGCGAAGCGACGTGGCAATCCGTTTCCCATGGGAATCAAAGAAATCCGCAAGGATTTCCACATCCATTCCTAATTAATACTTCAGGATTTTCGGCGCTCCCCACGCCGCGATTTTATAGATGGGGTTCTCCAGACGTTTTTTGACGTTGTCCAGCTGGTTGCGGATGTCGATGTGCTGGGGACAGTGCTGCTCGCACTTGCCGCACTTCACGCACAGTCCGGCGTTGCTGCGCACCTTGCGCAGGGTGGTGCACATCATGTATTCCCGCATGCCGGTGAACAGGCCGTCGGCATAGCTGGCGTTGTAGGCCGCGAAGCAGGTGGGGATGTCCACGCCCCGGGGACAGGGGCGGCAGTAGCCGCAGCCCGTGCAGCCCACCTTGGTGGTCTTCAGTATGGCCTGCAGCGCCCGTTCATAGGCGGCCAGCTCCCCGGGGGAGAGGTGGCCCGGCGTGGCCTCGGCGGCGATGCGGCAGTTCTCCTCCACCTGGCTCACGTCGTTCATGCCGGAGAGCACCACCGTGACCTGGGGATGGTTCCACACCCAGCGCAGGCCCCAGTCCGCGGGGCTGCGCCCGGGCAGCGCCGCGTCGAAGGCCTTCCTGGCCGCCTGGGGCAGGCCGCCCACCAGCTTGCCGCCCCGCAGCGGCTCCATGATGATCACCGGCAGGCCCTTCGCCCCGGCGTATTCCAGCCCGTCCACGCCCGCCTGGCTGCGCTCGTCCATGTAGTTGAACTGGATCTGGCAGAAGTCCCAGTCGAAGGCGTCCACCAGCGCCTTGAATTGCAGCGTGCCGCCGTGGAACGAGAAGCCGATGTTGCGGATCGCGCCCTCGGCCTTCTTCCGGGCGATCCATTCCTCCGCGCCAAGGCCCTTCAGGCGCTCCCAGCTGGCGGCGTCGTTGAGCATGTGCATCAGGTAGTAATCCACGCGGTCGGTGCCCAGCCGCGCCAGCTCCTCGTCGAAGAAGCGGTCGAAGTCCCCGGGCCTGTTCACCCGGTACTGGGGCAGCTTCGTGGCGATGTTCAGCCTGTCGCGGCAGCCGTAGGCCTTGATGAACGCCCCCAGGCAGGCCTCGCTGCCGGGGTAGATGTAGGCGGTGTCGAAGTAATTCACGCCCTTCTCCAGCGCCAGGGCCAGCTCCCGGTTGGCCTTGTCCTGGTCGATGCCGCCCCCGCCGCGGGTGAAGCGCATGCAGCCGAAGCCCAGCGCGGAAAGGCGCTCGCCGTTTTTCGGATTGACGCGGTATTGCATGGCGCAGACCTCCAATGCTCATTTTTCTCTATTATATGATATGACGCCTTCATTTGCAAGAAAAACGGTAATAAAACAGTTGCGCGGCCTATATTTTTTGGCTGCTTTTGTCGGTGTTGCAATATGGTATATTCTGTGATATTATAGGCTTGTAATAATGTATATTGATCGCTGGTATGCCCGTTGAAAGGAGGAAGGTTCCATGGCATCGGATTGGCTGAACATCGAGGGACAGGGGTCGGAATACCTGACGCTGATCGACCGCCTGGGCAATTCCCCCTTCGACGAGCTGGTGGAGATCGACCTGAACGCGGACCGCTGCCGAAACCTGTACCACGTGGACGGCAAGTATTACGTGCCGACCATGAACGGCAGCTGGCGTAAGCTGGCCGCCTATGCCGCGGACCACATGGTGCATCCGGCGGACCGGGCAGGCTATACGGCCTTTGTGGACCCGGCCACGCTGCACGAGCGCCTGGTAGCGGCCAGGGTGCCCGGGGTGCTCAGCGCGGAATTCCGCTACAGGACCGTGGCGGGTGAATGGCTCTGGACGCGCCAGGTGATGGTCACCGGCGCACAGAACGGCCTGCCAGAGGCCGTCGTGTACTGCTATATCTACGACATCAACGTGCAAAAGCAGCGGGAGCTGGGCCGCGCGGCTGTGCTCTCTGCGACCGCCTACCGCCGGGACGACCTGACGGGGCTGCTGCTGGATCGGGAATTCTTCTCCCTGGCCCGGAAAAAGCTGCCGGGACAGTGGTGCGTGATCGCCGTGGACATCGAGCATTTCAAGCTCTTCTGCGATTGGTACGGCCAGCAGGTGGGACATTTCCTGCTGGCGGGCATCGGCGAGGTGCTGCAACGGGTGGAGCGGGAGACCGGCGGCCTGGCGGGCTATCGCGGCCAGGACTGTTTTTCGCTGCTGCTGCCCTACGACATGGACCGCATCCACGTGCTCTATGGGGAATTGCAGGCGCTGATCGAATCCCAGGGCGACTCCGTGGGCTTTTTGCCCGCATTCGGCATCTGCCTGGTGGAGAAGCCCACCGATTCCGTGCTGGAGATGTACAACCACGCGGCGATGACCGCCGAGCGGATCAAGGGCGATTTCAGGAATCGCATACAGGTGTACGACCCCGAGATCCACCGCAAGAGCACCGAGGAATATCAGATCATGGCCGCGTTCCAGCACTCGCTGGACAACCGCGAGCTGTTCTTCTGCCTCCAGCCTCAGTGCCGCGTGTCCACAGGCCGCGTGGTGGGCGCGGAAGCGCTGGCCCGTTGGCGCACGAAGGACGGGCGTATGATACCGCCCGCGCGCTTCGTGCCGATCCTGGAAAAGTACGGCATGGTCACCAATCTGGACAAGTACATCTGGGAGAGCGTGTGCGCCTGGCTGCGCAAATGGATCGACGAGGGGCAGACCCCGGTGCCGGTGTCGGTGAACGTCTCCCAGGTGGACATATTCACCATCGATGTGCCCGGCTATTTCACCGCGCTGCTGGAGAAATACCGGCTGCCCGCCCGGCTGATCAAGATCGAGATCACCGAGTCCGCCTATGTGGAGGACACCGCCATGATCCGCCGCACGGCCCAGCACCTGCGGGACCTGGGCTTCCTGGTGCTGATGGACGACTTCGGCAGCGGCTATTCCTCGCTGAACATGCTGCGCAGCCTGAACGTGGACGTCATCAAGCTGGACGCCCAGTTCCTGCGCATCAGCCAGAGCGAGGCCCGCAAGGGCATCAACATACTGGAATCGATCATCAACATGGCCAAGACCATGACCATACCGGTGATCGTGGAGGGCGTGGAGACCCAGGAGCAGATCAACTTCCTGTCGGACCTGGGCTGCCGCTACATGCAGGGCTATTACTTCTATCGGCCCATGTCGGTGGAGGAGTTTGAAAACCTGATCCGCGACGGCGGGAACGTGGACCTGCGCGGCTTCGAGTTCAAGGCCAACGAGCAGATCCACACCCGGGAGCTGCTGGATGAGAACGTGGTCAACGACGCCATGCTGAACAACATACTGGGCCCGGTGGCCATCCTCCGCTGGAGGGACGCAGAGGTGGACGTGGTGCGCTACAACCAGCAGTTCTACCTGATGCTGAGCATGGAGCTGGAGGAGCTGAACGCCCGCCGCTTCGGCATGCAGCGCTCCATCTGCGAGGAGGACCGGGGAAAGCTGTTCCGGATGCTGGAGCGCGCGGCCACGGACCGGCTGAACGGCGCGACGGGCGTGCTGCGGATGCTGAAGCCCAACGGCGTGCAGTGCTGGATATCGATGCAGCTGTACCTGATGGAGGAGGGCGACGCCGAAAAGCGGTTCTACTGCTCCGCCCAGGACGTCACCGAGATGCAGTACGTCAACGTGGACATCCCCGGCGGCTATCACCGCTGCACGCTGGACGGCGAATTCCTGTACATCAGCCAGGGCTTTCGGGACATGGTGGGCTATACCAACGAGGAGATTCGGAAAAAGTTCGACAACCGCTTCACCAACATGGTGCACCGGGACGACCTGGAGATCATGCGGCAGCGCACGGACGCCATACGGGAGGGCCGCATCCCCGAGGGCAGGCCCTACCGCATCAAGCGCAAGGAGAGCGGCTATATCTACGTGGTGAACCAGAGCCACCTGACCGACAAGTACGGCACGCTGTGCTTCCAGAGCGTGGCCATCGACGTCAGCGAGGTCATGAAGCTGCGCAACCAGATGCGGCTTTTGAGCAAGTTCTCCTCCGACGACGTGGTGTTCGTGCGCCGCAAGGGCGACGGTTGGAAATACCGGGTGGTCATCCACGGCCTGGAGGCCCGTATGGGCCTCAGCGGCAGGGCCTTTGAAAAGCTGCTGAACAGCGGGGAGATATACCGGAGCCTGGACGCGGCGGACAGCGCGCGCATGGCGGAGGAGACCCGCCAGGCCATCGCGGAGCACAGGCCCTTCGAGATTGATTTCACGATGAAGCGCCCCGACGGCGCGCCGCTGCGGCTGCGGATGAAGACCGATTTCGTCAGCGATAAGGGCAGCAAGGTGGAGTATATCTGCGTGTTCAGGGAAGTGTGAGGAGGCATTAGGCATTAGGCAGGAGGCATTAGGAGAACCGAGGGAGTAGGGAGTAGGGAATAGGGAATAGGGAGTAGGGAATAGCTGTCGGGGCGGCAAAGCCTTCCCCTTCAGGGGGTCCGAACGCCCGGGAAAATGTCCAGTGGACATTTTCCAGTGAGGACGGGCCGGTTAGGCCCATGGGAGGTGGCCGAGCGCAGCGAGGTCGGAAGAGGTCGTTGCCCGCCAAAAGCCTTCCCCTCTGGGGGGGCTAATACCCCCATGTTTCCCTGCTTTCCTCTCATTTTTTCCCTTTTGACATCCTCTTGAACAGTTGTTTCGCCGTTTTTAGAGGTTGCCTAAAGGGGAAGGCTTTGCCGCAATTCTTAATTCCTAATTCCTAATTAACCAAAGGAGGTTTCTGCATGAATTACGGCCACATCAACGGCGTGGACAAGCCCATCTCCCGCATCGTGTTCGGCACGG